>JAWOLE010000334.1:0-28141 GCA_033853815.1 Thermoanaerobaculia bacterium | reverse complement strand
GACCGCATCGACCTGCACGTGTCGGTCCCCCCCGTCCCCTGGGCGGACGTTCTGAAGGACTCTCCGGAGGAGGACTCCGAGACGATCAAGCGGAGGGTCGAGCGCGCGCGCCGGGTCGCGGTCTCGCGGTTTCCTTCGCGGCCGGCCTTCCGCAACGCGGAGCTCTCCCCATGCGATTTCGAGCGCTTCCTCTGCCTGGAGCGGCCGGTGCGGCGCCTGGCCGCCGCCGCCGTCGAGAGGCTCTCGCTCTCCGTGCGGGCTCTCCACCGCGCGCTGCGAGTTGCCCGTACGATCGCCGACCTCGCCGAAACCGAGGAGGTCACGGCGGCCCACCTGGCCGAGGCCATCTCCTACCGCTCGCGGATCTCCGGCGAGGAGGCCAACCGCCTGGATAGCGGAACCCTGGCGCCCGTGCGACAGTCTCCGAAAGCGGGCTGATCCGGACGGCAAATCCGGCGACCCGGGTTTCGGGGAGCAGCCCTTTCCGGGCGGCCGGAACGCGAATAAACTAAAGGCCGAACGGTGTTTACGGCTTAAATATGATCGAACGCGCGCTCGCGAAAGTCTTCGGAACGCAGCATGAGCGAGACATCAAGAAGCTCATGCCGCGCGTCCGGGCCATCAATGCCCTGGAGCCTTCGATCAAGGCCCTCTCCGACGAGGCCCTCCGGGCAAAGACGGCCGAGTTTCGCTCCCGCCTGGCGGCCGCTCTGGAGGGCGTCGCCGAGGAGGACCTTCCCAATGCCCGCGCGCAGGCCCTGGACGAAATGCTCGAGGAGGCCTTCGCCGTCGTGCGGGAAGCCTCCGTCCGAGCGCTGGGCATGCGCCCCTTCGACGTCCAGTTGATCGGCGGCATGGTCCTGCATCAGGGCAAGATTTCCGAGATGAAGACGGGCGAGGGAAAGACGCTCGTCGCGACGATGCCCGTGTACTTGAACGCGCTCACCGGCCGCGGCGTCCACGTCGTGACCGTCAACGACTACCTCGCGCGCCGCGACGCGGACTGGATGGGCAAGATCTACCGCTTCCTCGGCCTGACCGTCGGCTGCATCCAGAACTCGCTCACCGACGAGGAGCGGCAGAAGGCCTACGCCTGCGACGTCACGTACGGGACCAACAACGAATTCGGCTTCGACTACCTGCGCGACAACATGAAGTTCGAGCTCGAGTCCATGGTCCAGCGCGGGCACGTTTACGCGATCGTGGACGAGGTGGACTCGATCCTGATCGACGAGGCGCGCACGCCGCTGATCATCTCCGGGCCGTCGGAGGAGAACACCGACATCTACTACCAGTGCAACCGGGTCATCCCCTACCTGAAGCAGGGCAAGGAGGACAAGGACAAGTACGGCAACAAGACGACGACCGGCGATTTCCTCGTGGACGAGAAGTCCCGCACGGCCGTCCTGACGGAAGACGGGGTTGCCCGGGCCGAGAAGCTCCTCAAGGTCGAGAACCTCTACGACCTGACCAACATCGATCTGCTCCACGGCACCGAGCAGGCGCTGCGCGCCCACACCCTCTACAAGAAGGACGTGGACTACATGGTCAAGGACGGCCAGGTCCTGATCGTGGACGAGTTCACCGGGCGCGTGCTCCCCGGCCGGCGCTGGTCCGACGGCCTTCACCAGGCGGTCGAGGCCAAGGAAGGGGTCCGCATCGAGCGGGAGAATCAGACGCTGGCGACGATCACGCTCCAGAACCTGTTCCGCATGTACGAGAAGCTCGCGGGCATGACGGGAACCGCCGACACAGAGGCGGCCGAGTTCCACCAGATCTACAAGCTCGACGTCGTCGTGATCCCGACCAACATGCCCATGATCCGCGCCGATCACCAGGACGTCGTCTACGTCTCCGAGCGTGAGAAATTCGACGCGGTGGCCGAAGAGATCGCCGCCCTGCGCGAGAAGGGACAGCCGGTCCTGGTCGGCACGGTCTCGATCGAGAAGTCCGAGCACCTCTCGGCGATGCTGAAGGCCCGCAAGGTCCCCCACGTCGTCTTAAACGCCAAGTTCCACGAGAAGGAAGCCGAGATCGTGGCGCAGGCGGGCAAGTCCGGCTCGGTCACCATCGCGACGAACATGGCCGGGCGCGGCACCGACATCGTCCTGGGGGGCAACCCCGAGGCCTTCGCCGAGCAGCGCCGCAAAGAGACCGAGAGCGACGAGGACTTCCGGAAGCTGCTCACGGAGTTGAAGGCCGCCTCGGCGAAGGACCGCGAGACGGTGCTCGCGGCCGGGGGACTCATGATCCTCGGCACCGAGAGACACGAGTCGCGGCGCGTGGACAACCAGCTGCGCGGCCGCAGCGGCCGGCAGGGGGACCCCGGAGCGTCCCGCTTCTACATTTCTCTCGAGGACGATCTCATGCGGATCTTCGGTTCCGATCGGCTTCAGAAGATCATGCGCCGCTTCGGCATGGAGGAGGGAGTCCCGATCGAGCACCGCATGGTCTCGCGCGCGATCGAACGGGCGCAGAAGCAGGTGGAGGGGCGCAACTTCGAGACCCGCAAACACCTGCTCGAATACGACGACGTCATGAATCGGCAGCGTGGCGAGATCTACTCGCTCCGCCTGGACATCCTCAAGGGCCGCCAGGGAAAGGAGAAGGTCCTCGAGCTGGCGGAGATGATCCTCGACTATCTCTTGAACCGCCACCTCTCCGAGGACAAGGGGCCGGACGAGTGGGACATCCCAGCCTTCGAGATGGACCTGAAGGAGTACTACGGGGTCGAGGCCGGCGCCGTGGAGCTCCCGGGCAAGACGCGCGACGAGATCCGGGAGGCAATGCTGGCGGAGCTCCATCGCCGGTACGAAGAGAAGGAGAAGGTGCTCGGCCCGGAGACCATGCGTCTCCACGAGAAGTTCGTGATGTTGCAGGTCGTGGACCAGCAGTGGAAGGACCACCTGCTGGCTCTGGACCACCTGAAGGAAGGCATCGGCCTGCGCGGCTACGGCCAGCGCGACCCGCTCGTCGAATACAAGAAGGAGTCCTTCGAGCTCTTCACGCTCATGAAGGAGCGCATCGAGGACCAGTTCGTCCAGTACCTCTTCCGCCTCCAGCCGGTCGTGCGCGTGGCGGAAGGAGAAGTGGAGGAGGCGGAGCCGAGGCGGGCCCCGGCCGGGCTTCCTTCCCGCCGGCGCGCCAACGTCAACTACTCGTACGGGGCCGCGGCGTCCGGCGGGCACGACGCCAAGGTCGAGACGTTCCACCGTACGCAGCCCAAGGTCGGCAGGAACGACCCTTGCCCCTGCGGCTCCGGGAAGAAATACAAGAAATGCCACGGCGCGGCGGCGGCGGGAGCATGACAGTCAGCGCAGGCAGTCGCTACGCGACTGGCGCTGAGAGATTTCAAAACGAGAGCCCTTGAACCGTGGCACGCGCTCAAATTAGCGATTTAGGTTAGTATCAGGGATGCCAGCGCGAAAGAACCCTCGGTCCTCTGCTTCGGATTTCCCTCTCGCCCTCACCTTCGACGACGTTCTCCTCCTTCCGGCGCGGTCCAGAGTTCACCCGCGCGATGTGGATCTGAAGACTCGGCTGACGGCGGACATTTCCCTGAACATCCCGATCCTCTCGGCGGCAATGGACACGGTGACCGAGTCGCGCCTGGCCATCGCCATGGCGCAGCAGGGGGGAATGGGCGTCATCCACAAGAACTTGAAGATCGCGGCGCAGGCCGAGGAAGTGGACAAGGTGAAGCGCTCGGAGTCGGGGATGATCGTGGATCCGGTCACCTGCCGGCCGGAGCAGACGATCGCCGACGCCCTGGCGGTCATGGCCCGCTACAAGATCTCGGGCGTGCCCGTCGTGGACGGGAAGGGCAAGCTCGTCGGCATTCTGACCAACCGCGACCTGCGCTTCGAGACGCGCCCCGACCGGCCGATCTCCTCCCGGATGACGAAGAAGAACCTCATCACGACCCCTGTCGGGACGACTCTTGAACAGGCCAAGAGCCTCCTGCACGAGCACCGGATCGAGAAGCTCCTGGTCGTGGACCGCGCGGGCAACCTGAAAGGGCTGATCACGGTCAAGGACATCCAGAAGGCGATCAAGTACCCCGAAGCCGCCAAGGATCGCCTGGGACGCCTGCGCGTCGGGGGCGCGATCGGAATCTCCCGGGACATGCTCGACCGGGCCCGGGAGCTCGTGCGCGCCGGCGTGGACGTGCTCGTCCTCGACTCCTCGCACGGCCACAGCGAGGCCGTCCTCGACGCGCTGAGGCTCGTCAAGAAGAGGCTCCCCTCGACGCCGGTGGTGGCCGGCAACGTGGCGACCGAGCCGGGCGCCCGGGATCTCGTCGCCCGCGGCGCGGACGCGGTCAAGGTCGGGATCGGCCCCGGCTCGATCTGCACGACGCGGGTCGTCACGGGAGCCGGCGTGCCGCAGATCCACGCGATCCGGGAATGCGCCCGCGCTCTGCGCGGGACCCGGATCCCCTTGATCGCGGACGGTGGGATCAAGTTCTCCGGCGACATCGTCAAAGCGATCGCCGCCGGCGCGCACCTGGTCATGATCGGGTCGCTCCTGGCGGGCACGGAAGAGTCCCCGGGGGAGACCATCCTGTACCAGGGACGGACGTTCAAGGCTTACCGCGGGATGGGGTCCCTGGCGGCGATGAAATCCGGCTCTTCCGACCGCTACTTCCAGGAGACGATGGAAGTCGAGGCCTCGACGGATGGGTCCCTCTCCAAGCTCGTGCCCGAGGGGATCGAGGGCATGGTCCCCTACAAGGGGAGCGTCGAGGGCCTGATCTTGCAGCTGACCGGCGGGGTGCGCAGCGGCATGGGCCTGACCGGCTGCCCCTCGATCGAGCAACTGCGGACGAAGTCGAAGATGATCCGGGCCACGGCCGCCGGGTTGAAGGAGTCCCACCCGCACGACGTCATCATCACGAAGGAAGCCCCCAACTACCGCCGGGAAGAAACCTGAGCGAAAACGAATCGCTGACTCGGACTTCGGATCGGGCACTTCATCCGGAAACGCAGAACCGGCCCTCCCTCGGGCTCCTCATCGGCGCCGCCGTAGCGGCGCGGCTCCTCTTCCTCTGGTGGTCTGATCCGCGAGCGATATCGGCCGACCTCAAGGGCTGGGAGCGCGTCGCCGCCGCTCTCGCCGCGGGCGAAAACCCTTACGCGGTGACGATCGCACTCAACTGGCCGCCGCTCTGGATGCAGGTTCTTTCCGCGCTCGGCCGACTCGCTTCCACAACGGGCATCCGGGTCGTCGACGCGATCCGGTTCCTTCTCATCGCCGCCGACGCCGGCCTTCTCGTCGCGGCCGACCGCTGGATGGCGAGCCTCGGCGTCCCTCGGCGACGCCTCGTTCTCCTGGCGGGTTTTGCTCTCAATCCGATCTGCATTCTCCTGACCTGCCAGCATGGCAATTTCGACGTCCTCGTGGCGCTTGCGATCGTGCTGTTCCTCCTCTGGATCGGACGGTTCCTCGAGGGGGAGGAATCGGACGCCTGGCTCGTGTCGAGCCTCTTCTTGGGAGCCGGGGTCGTCCTCAAGGGCGCTCCGGCGATTCTCGCTCCCCTTGCCGCCTCAGGCGCCCGCCGCCTGACCGCGGCGGCGCGCGCTCTCGGAGTCGCGCTCGTTTTCGGTCCCGCGATCTACGGGCTTTCGGTCATCTTCGCGCTCGCCCCGTCGGAGGCGACCCGCAGCGTTCTCCGGTACCGCTCGATCTCCGGTTGGTTCGGCGTGACCGGGTTCCTGCACTGGCTCCGACTCGACGCCGCGATTCCCTATTACTTCGGTCTCTTCGCTCTCGGACTCGTCGCCGCGGCCGCCGCGGCCGGCATCGCCCTGTGGCGTGCGGCCATCGTAACGCCGCGCCGCCTTCTCCTCACAGCGCTCCTGCTCCTGATTGCGATCCCCTTCCTCGGCGGCGGGTACGGCCCGCAGTACCTGCTCTGGTTCTGGCCCCTCCTGCTGGCCGCCGTCCCGCCCGCGAGCGCTCGGCTTCACTGGGCCGCCGCCATCTTCGCCGGCGCCGCCCTGGGAACCTACCTCGGACAATACGCCCTGATGGAGAGTCTCGGCAGCTTCCTTCTCTGGAAGACGAGCGATCCGTCGCTTCCGCTCGCCGCCATCGTGCTGCGCTCCAATCGGGCGGCAGCGCTCTCCAGCACTCCACTTTTCGCCTCCTACGCGATCCTCTTCGCGGCCATCGTCCGGGAGCTCGCGAACGAGGTGCGTGCCGGCGCCGTGCCGCAGAGTCGATGAACGGAATCCCGCGATCGGAGACTACTTGCGCGTCTTCCGGGCGGCCTTTTCCGCCTCCTCCATCGCCCACTTCTCCTGGCGCTTCTTGAGGATCGCTTCCAGGCGCTGCGAGAGCTCGGCTTCCTCGCCCGAGGCCCGGGGGCGGTAGTAGCGCCTGCCGCGGAGCGATTCGGGGAGGCACTCGATGCCTCCGACCCCCTCCGGCTCGGCGTGGGCGTACCGGTAGCCCCGCCCGTACCCCACCTCCTTCATGAGCCGCGTGACGGCGTTGCGGATCACGGCGGGCACCGGCTCGGCCGGCGTCTCGGCCACGTCCGTCTTCGCTTCGGTCTCGGCGACATAGAGGGCGTTGGACTTGGGGGCGAGCGCGCAGTACACCGCCGCCTCGGCCAGCGCGAGAGAGCCCTCCGGGAGCCCGAGAAGCTCGAAGGCTTCCTTGGCGTCGATCGCGACGCGCAGGGCGCGAGGGTCCGCCAGCCCGATGTCCTCGGAGGCGAAGCGCACGATCCTGCGGGCCAGGTAGAGCGGCTCCTCCCCCGCCTCGAGCATCCGGACGAGCCAGTAGATGGTCGCGTCCGGGTCCGATTCCCGCATCGACTTGTGGAGGGCCGAGATCAGGTTGTAGTGCTCTTCGCCGGCTTTGTCGTACAGAAGGACCTTCCTCTGGAGAAGCTCGCGAAGGCGGGCGATCTCGATCCGCTTCGTCTTGCCGGCCTCGGCGTCTGCGGCCGCCGATTCGAGCAGATTCAGGGCCCGCCGCGCGTCGCCCCCGGAAGTCTGGGCGATGAAGGAGAGCGCCTCGTCGTCCAACCGGAAGTCCCGGGCTCCCAGGCCCCTGGGGATGTCCCGAAGAGCGCGCCGCACGATCCGCGCGATCGCCTCCGGCGCCAGGGGGTCGAGAACCAGGACCTTGCAGCGCGATAGCAACGCGCCGTTCAACTCGAAAGAAGGATTCTCGGTCGTCGCCCCGATGAGCACGATCTCCCCCGTCTCCATGAAGGGGAGGAAGACGTCCTGCTGCGCCCGGTTGAATCGATGAATCTCGTCCAGGAAGAGAATCGTGCGCTGCCCCGTCCTCGCGCGGCGCAGTCGCGACTCCTCCAGGACCTCGCGCATCTCCTTGACGCCCGTGGCGACGGCGGAGTACGACACGAAATGGGAAGCCGTCTGCGCCGCGATCAGGCGCGCGAGCGTCGTCTTGCCGACCCCCGGCGGCCCCCAGAAGACGAGCGAAGGGACCCGGTCTTCGGCGATGGCGCGCCGAAGAAAGCCGTTGGCGCCGATCACCCCCTCCGGCCCCTCGAACTCATCGAGCGAACGCGGACGCATGCGGTCCGCGAGAGGCGCGTCCGGGGGAGAGGCGAGGGCGTCGCTCGGCCGTGACGGGGGCTCGAGCTCGAAGAGGTCGCTCACCTCTTCTCCAGCTGTTGACGGCACTGTTCCGAGCACACCGGGATCCACTCCGTCCCGTTCCTCGCCGCCAGCGCGAGCCGGCGGTCGATCCAGGTCCCGCAGACGGGGTCACGCACCATCTCTCCCTCGATCGCGCCGGGCCGCGCGTCCCTCCGCGGGTCGCGGGGGAAGAGGGCCGCCGTCAGGACTCGCAGGGCTCGCAGAACGGTGAGAACCGCCAGAACCGCGAACAGAAAGAGGGCGACGCGAAGCATTTAGCAGGCTGCTGAAAAATGGATACGGGTGTCGTGTCCGACCTTCGGCCGCAGGCGTTCGCTTCGCGAACGGCGGCCGAGAACTTCAAAACGGGGGCCCAGACCCGGGTTCTTATTGAAAACTCTCGGCTGCCGGTCGCAACGCGACCGCCGCAGCCGAAAGTCGCGCGGGGCCGTCTGCGGCGTCATCGCTCCTCGACGATGCCCAGGCATCGCCGTCGTCGCGCTTCCTTGCATCCGGCCCCGCGGCGCTCGTAACGCCATCCCATACCCTTTTTCAGCAACCTGCTAGCCCCGGCCGGTCTTCAGACTGGCGATCTGCTTGTCGATCCGGTCGAGGTTGGGGATGTCCGGGAATCGGCGTTTCAATTCATCGAAATGACGCCTGGCCGCGTCCGCGTCGTGTGTGTCGAAAGCGTCCACGAGCACCAGGTCCAGGAGCGACTGCCAGTGGTCCGGATCGGCGGACCGCGCTTTCTCAAAGTAACCGATGGCCCGTTTGAACTCCCCGCGATTGCGATAGGCCGCTCCCAGATCGGAGAGCAGATTCGGATCCGTCGGGGCCTTCCGGCGCGCCTTTTCGTAGGACTGGATCGCCCGGTCCCAGTCTTCCCGGTCGTAATAGGCATTGCCGAGCGCGGTCAGGAGCTTGGGGTTCTCGGGATCCTTCTGGAGCGCCTCCTTCGCCTGCTGAATCGGACCCTGGTCCGCGCGCGCCGCCGAGGCCCCCGGCGCGGCGGGTCTTCCGCCGCCGCCGGCGAAGTAACCCCCGATGAAGCCGAGGAGACCCCCGAGGAGGAGCGGAATCACGGCCCGCCGGAAGCCCGCGCCCGCGCCGGTCATGGATTCTCCTCTTTCTCTTCCTCCCGCACGGCCTTCCAGACGCCGGCGCTCGCTCCGCTGCTCAGCTCGGTGGAATCCCAGGTTCCCGTGATCGACGCGCCGTCCCGGGCAATGCGCCCGTAGTAGATCGTGGAGAAGCCAAGTCTGGAATCTACCCGCTCGAGCCTCAGGTTGTCGTTGACGAGCGTGCCGCGCAGCGAGCCGGAGTAGCCCCCGTCCAGGGTGTAATCGCCAGAGACGATGGCTCCCGCGAGCGACATGCGAAAAACCCCGCGCTGGGAACCCGGATCCAGCGTCACTGCCCACCTCCCGGAGACGGCGTCGGGAGGTTTCTTCCCGGTCAGGTCCGCTTCCAGCGCGATGATCGAGCGCCGACGCTCGACGACCCGGTCCGCCATGAGGCGACGCTTCTCCAGCAGGGCGCGGACTTCCTGCTCGCTGTCGGAAACGGCATCCTCGCGCCTGGCGATCTCGTCCGGGCCAATGTCACTCTTGGCGGCCGCCTCCGCCACGGCCCGGCTCGCAGAGGCGAGCTGGTTCAGCGCGGTCTCCAGCCGTCGCGAGACCTCCGCCAGGCTCCGGGTGTCCGAGACCAGTCGCTTGCGCTCTCGCGCGAGCTCCGACTTGACCGCGTCCGTAGCGTCCGCCGGGAGGAAGGCGCTCGCGAGAACGGCCACGAGGAGGTTCGCCGCGACTCTGCGCATCGGCGCGATTCTAGCCCGGATTATTCGTGGTCACCCGCCGAAACACGACCAGCGAATGGGACGGGAAGAGACTGCGACAGAAGAAAGGTGACCAAAATCGGGGACAGCTTGTTCGCGACTGAGATTTCCCGTCGAGACTAGGAAGCGCGACGACGGCGATGTCCCCGAATGCGATACGACGGAAGCTCGGGATTTTGAAACTCTCGGCCGCCGTTCGCGAAGCGAACGCCTGCGGCCGAAAGCCGGCTGGCCCGGACAAAAAAAGGGAGGGCCGAGGCCCTCCCCTCCCTGACTGCGGTACCCGTCCTCAGTGAGCCGCTCTTCCCTGCGCGGACTTCAGCAGGGCGCGGTCCACCTGCCGCTCGACTTCCTGCTCGTCCAGCCCATTGATGACGGCGATCTCCGAAACGATGAGGTACTTCGCCCGCTCGTACATCTTCTTCTCGCGGAAGGACAGCGTCTTGCGCAGCATGATGTAGTTCAGACTCTTCAAGACGTCCGCGATGTCGTGCAGCCGGCCGCTCTTCATCTTGTCCAGGTTCTGCTTGTAGCGGCCCTTCCAGTCTCCGGAGGCCGAGAAACGGTAGTCGGCGAGTCGCTTCATCAACCCCGTGATGTCCTTGCGCTGGGTCAGCCGCCGCAGGCCGATCAGGTCCGTATTCCCGATCGGGACCATGACCTTGGAGTTGTTGGACAGCAGACGCAGGTGATAGAAGCTACGAGGCCTCGTCGGCTCCGTGGCAAAACCCTCGCCGATCTTCTCGACCACAGAAACCCCGTGGTTGGGATAAACGATCTTTTCCCCCACTCGGAAACCCACCACTCTGTCCCTCCTCAACATGTTTTTTAAAGACCACTCTCTCGTGTTCGTTGAGAATCGGTCGCGGAGCCGTGCATTATAGGGGGAACAGTGGAAATTCTCAACTCTGGCGCTCTCTGAGACGCCCCGGACCGGCCGGAAACGTCTCATTCTCAAGAGGCTTTACCTTCTCGGAACGAACCCCGCCTCGACGGAAACCCTCACCTGGTGCCGGAGGAGGGAGTCGTGCCGGCCGCTCGCTGCGCGAGCCCCGGCCTCCGGCCGCGGCCGGCGCCGGTCTGTCGGCGGGGAAGTTTCCCCGCACCCCTCTTGAGGGTTCTCCTCTCCTCCTCCTGCACCAACTCGCGTTAAGACCGACCCTGACTCGAAGAGCGATCGCTGGCTCCGACGGATACCTCACCTGGTGCCGGAGGAGGGAGTCGAACCCTCACACCCCGAAGGGCGGGGGATTTTGAGTCCCCTGCGTCTGCCATTCCGCCACTCCGGCGAAGGGACGGGAAGAAGGGCATCTTAGCAGCAGCCAGAGGCGCCTTTCGTGGGCGGGATCGAGGGACGAGGGGCAGCTAGCCGCCGAAGCCGAGAGCTAGTTCTCCTTCCAGTCCCTGACGTTGGAGCGGGTGGGCTGGCTCACCGGGCTCGGCTGGAAGACCCCGTGGTTCGTCGTGAAGGCGACATTGCCGGACTGGTCCGCGGAGACGTAGAAGATCGGATTGGTTGCAAAAGAGGCATTGGTCACAGTCACCGCGCGATCGCTGGCGCCCGGAAGAGGGTTCCCGTTGGCGTAGAACATCGAGTATTGGCGAACGATCCCTCCCGCGACCTTGCACGTGGAGGGAGGCGGGCAACTGCCGCTCGTAGCCCCGGCCGCGGGACTCTGGGTGAAGAAGTAGATGTACTTGGCGACGGCAAGCGAGTCGGTGATCACCCGCTCACCCAAAATCGAGCTGGAGGTCCCCAGCTTCAGGTACCACCCCGCCGCGGGGTTCGTCGTAACGCTCGCGGCCGAAGAGGTGGCGATCTGGAGCATACCGGGCGTGCTCTCCTGGACCGTCTGCACGTTCGCCTGGTCGACGACGAAGTAGTACCTCTGGTTGTAGGACGTCGACCGGGTCGAGGGGTCGCACAGCGCCAGCACGTCGTCGCGATCCCCCGTGCCGAAGGCGATGCCGAGGATGGGCTGCCCCGCCGAGGTTATGCCGAGATAGACGACCGCGGGACGGTAGTAGATCGGGAAGAACTGCGTCGAGCCCCCGCCGGGCTGGGGCGCTTGAAAGAGCAGGAAGGGAGACAGCGCCGTCCCATCGCTCTTCTGAAGCTTGGAGGACCACCGATCGGTCGGGGCGCTCGAACCGATCTTCAGATCCCGGAGGTCCAGACGCCACATCTGGCCGAGCAGGTCGCCGAAGTAGACGTATTCGAGCAGGCCGTCGTTGTTCAGATCGATGGCGGAAGGCTCGGACGGCACGGAGGCGAAGGGCACGGTGACGTTGCCGGAGCCGAAGTTGGCCAGCCCCGATTTGACCTTGTAGAGGACGAAGCCCGTCTCCACATCCACGATATAGAACCAGTTGCCGCGCAGGTTCTTGCGCTGCCGGTCGAAGCCTCCTCCGAAGAGGGCGACGTAGCGCTCGTCGGTGCAGTTTCCGGAATTGTCCTTGGCCACGCAGATCCGGCCGAGCCCCGGCTTGGACCAGCTCTCCCCCATGTCCGGGTAGCCGTTGCCGTCGGCGTCGTTCGCGTCCTGAATCTCCCAGAGGACCTTCGGCCAGGTTGCCGGGCAGCCGCTCCCGCCGTCGAGACATCCCGGGCTCGAATAGCTGCCGTTCGTCTCGTTGCCGGAGCCGTCGGAGGGCTCCGGCTGCGTCACGTCCAGGGCGTAGACGGAGGAAGCCGAGTTCTGGAACGCCGTCGAGTCGTCCGGAGGCGGGCACGGAGTCTGGCCCTCGAAGGCCGATCCCTCCCGCATCGTCCCCACGAGCACGGAGTGCCAGGCGCGGTTGGACGCCTTGGGCGTGCCGTTGTGGTTGACGTCGAGGAACATGTCCGCGCCGGAGGGAGCGCCGTCCACGGTCCATTCGTCGCTTCTTGTCTGGATCCCCGAGGCGTTCTTCAGGCGCAGAAGCACCTGCATGATCGCCCGGGGAGCGTAGGCGAAGAGCTCAGCCCCGGTTCCCAGGTCGTAGCAGTCCGTGAGGCCTCCGGTGCAGACGGAGGTGTCGCGGTCCCAGACTCCCACGTCGAACGCGTGCAGCAGACCGTCGTTGGCGCCGGTGTAGAGGATGCGCCGGCGGTGCTGGTGCTTAGCGAAGAAGCTCTGGTACCCGTGCAGATTCGACTGGTAGTAGGCGACGTTCTCCGGCTCCGCGACGAGCTGGGGGTTGGAGTGGAAGATATCGCCCAGCTTGAGCGCTCCCGACGGAGAAGCGTAGTAGTGGGCGTCCCCGGTCGGATAGGCGGTCTGGCCGTTGGCAGCGCGGATCTCCTTGATGACCGAATCGCGGTCGCCGCGGATGAAGCGCACCGTCTGGCTCGCGCTGGTGTCGGTGATCAGGCAGGGGGGCGTTGAACAGCCCGACTGTCCGGAAGCCGGCGGACTGGCCTGCAGTGTCATGAGGAGCTTCAGGTAGGGCCAGTAGCCGGCGCCGGTGTTGGTCAGGAACGGCTCGGAGGTCTCCGGGACCGGTTCGGTCGCGGCGGCGGAAGCTCCGTTGATGGGAAGCGTCCCCGGCAGACTGCCCGAGCCCGCGACGGTCGAGGGGAGCGACCAGAGGACGCGCCTGCCGGAATAGTTGGAGATCGGGATGTTGTGAGCCGTGTCGTTCGAGGTGTCGCTGTAGGTCGAGCCCCGCGTCAGGCCCGCGCCGGCCGCCAGATCCGATACGCCGCTCGGATCGCTCGTCGCGAGCGGTACGGCAGCCAGATTGATCTGCGCGTTCCACTGGAGTATCGGGAACTGGTTGCACGGGGCGTCGAGCAAGACGTTGTTCAGCGGGTCGTTGGGGGCGCGGATGGTCGAGACGCAGTCGCTTCCGTCCGGATTCTGGGAGTGCGTGTCGGGCGGGACGGGGGCAGGGTTGATGGCCCCGTTGGTCAGGAGCCTGTAGGCCCTCAGGGCGCCGTCCCAGACCGAGCGGGACTTGCGCGCGTTGAAAGTGGCCAGATACGCCATCTGGCCGTTGCCGGCCTGCACGGACGAGATCGTCGCCGAGGCGAAGTCCTCGGTCGCCTCGTTGATTCGACTCAGGATCGCGGAGAAGGCGTCGTTCAGGTCGGAAGCGACCTGTTGGGGATTCGTCGAGAGGACGGGAAAGACTCCCTGGTGCGTCGCGTCTTCCGATCCCGACGTCTGCGCGATGCAATGGGCTTCCGAGGCCTGAGGCGTCCCGTCGGGCACTCCGAGGGAGATGACATAGACGGGAACGTGGTGGGACTTCAGGCTGACGAGGTACTTCGAGACGGCATTCTGGCTGCAGTTGGCCGAGCAGGCCTGGAACGTGTCCGACAGCAGGATCACGGCCCCCGTCCGGCACGACTTGTTGGGGTCATCACTCCGAACGCCGTTGACGAAGCAGTCTTCCGTGCTGAAGTAGGAGTCCACGTTGGCGAACATCTTGTCTTCGGGGATGTGGTTGTCGTTGAAGCTCATGAGGGCGACCTGGTCCTCAGGGCCGCTTCCCGTGTGTACGACGCTCGGGCTGCAGAGGCCGGGCTGGTCGTCGGGGGGATTGGACGGCGTGTAGGTTCCAGTCGATCCGGGGGAATAGTGGACCACGGAGGACATGGGCCTCGTGTACCTGAGGACGCAGCCGGTCGAGATTTCCGGGGGCTGGGAGCACGTCGTGATCGAGCAGGAGAGGTCGGAGACGTAGTCTCTGGGGACGCCGATGGCAGGCAGAGTGTTCTGCACGAACCAGCCGCCGCAATCGGAGTTCAGAGTCCAGTCACTGCTCCCGGGCTTCATGAACCCCATGTAGAGGCCATCGTCCTGCCCCGTCGAGTAGATGTTGGGGAAGAGGTCCGTCGTGGAGAGGGCCGCCGAGTACTGCAGGCTGACCGTTCCCGGCCTGCCGGCCGGGGTCGTCGGCTGCGTCGCCCACGTCGTCGGGCTGCCGGGGGGGAACCCAGCCTGGTATTCCTTGACGACGGTCACGGTCTGCTGCCCGTAGGGCTGCCCGCTGTTGACCGCCTGCAGATGCACGGCCACCCGGTGGGTCTTGTCTATGATCTCGAAGGCGTAGCCCGTACAGGTGGAGGTGGTGCAGGTTCCCGTGCCCCCCGCCGGGACGTCGCCGAACCAGGGGCCCTGGAGGGTCGCGCCGGGGACTCCGAAGGTCTCGACGCTTCCGGAAGTCGAGGAGATGGGGCCGCCGCCGGTCGTGCCCCACTCCACGTAGGTCCCGACGGGAACCGCGAAAGCGTCTCCTGGGAAATCGTAGAGCGCGCCGGAAATCGTGTTGTTCTGCGTGAACTGATAGCTCCAGAACTTATGGGAGACGCCTTCCTGGTGATAGGAGTACCAGGAGAGCCCGAAATTGAACTGGCCGCTGTTGTTCTGCACGATCGAGCGGATGGCCCCCTTGGCCAGACCGAACTTGGAGATCGAGGAGTCCTGATACTGGCCGTCGGCGGGGAGGTTGGGAGTCGTCCCCTGTATGTACGGCAGGTACTTCATCGTGTAGGTGTTGGAGATGATGATCACGACGTTGGGAGACGAGGCGCCCTGCCGCAGGAGGTCCTTGTCGTCGGCCAGGCCGGAGAGGGCCAGGCCGAGCATCCCCGCGAAGAGAAGCAGGAGCCGGAGGCGAGACGGAGCGGCTGGCATCGGCGTCCTCACTGCGGAACGATCGACGAGATCTGCGGATAGATGGCGATGTCGGCGCGGATCGTCTTGGAAGCCTGGATTGAGGTCGCGCTCGCCGTCGAGAAGACCGTGTAGATGTTTTCCACGATCTGCGGCGTGCCGTAGGTCGTTCCCTGAGCCAGAAGAGGATCGCCGAGCTGGACCTGCTGGCCGATCATGATGGGCCTGGTGACGGTCACCTGGATGTCCCCGGACCCGGAGGTGGGGTAATAGCTCGAGATGCCGACCGGCATGGTCCCGCCGATGTAATTGACGTCCGTTCGGAGCCTGGCCGCGCAGTAGCCGATTCCCGAGTCTGCGGCGTAGAAGACCTTCGAGACCTTGGTCTCGTTGCCCGAAAGCGTCAGGTCCGTCGAAGCCGCGAGCATCGTCGCGATCCCGGCAACCGTGACGATCAACAGGACGAAGATCGCGAGGAAGAGGACGAACCCTTCTTCGCGGCGGCCGCCGCCCGCGGCAAACCGCCGACGCCGCGCCCTCACTGGAAGTTCCTTAGGGAGACCGCCAGAGATTGGACGCGCCTCTGGTAGGGCCGCCCCGTGATCGTGGGATCCGACATGGACTTCGCGGTCGAGTCGAGGATCATGATGCCCATGGCCCCCGGACCCGAGTACTTCATCGACGGGTCGCGCGACTTGGCCACGAGCGAGATCATCAGCGAGCGCAGGAGCGGCTTGGCGAGGGCGGGAGCCGTGCTGGAGGTCGGAACCGTCGTATCCAGGAAGGCGCTGACCATCCCCGCACGGGGCAGGGTGGTGGAAGGAGTCCCGAGCGAGGCGTCCACCTCGCCGGCGACGTTCCCGACCCATTCGTCCCTGTTGGCGCCAGTGACGTTGACCGCGACCGGATCGGCGCCTCCGTCGGGCGTCGAGCCGTCCGCGCCGTCCACCCCGTAGGCGACCTGAAAGTCCTCGACCTCGTCCACCAGAGGCTGGACGTCGTAGTTGCCCGAGGAGGGATCGTAGGTCCCCATCGCGAGGGCCGGGTGCGTGTCGCCGGAGACCGCGGCCGTCCCTTCGTCCACGAAGAAGACGATGTCGTCCACGGCGCCGCACACGATGGGCGTCTGTATCGCGGGCGAGCCGGCGGTCGCGGCGTTCAACACCCTCGCTCCGGCGTTAGAGGGATCCATCGAGAAGGTGAACGTGGCGTTGCCGCCCGAAGAGGAATAGGTGTACCAGGACCCGGAGCTATTGGCGTTGACGAGCCCCACGAAATAGAGAGACACGAGGTAGGACTGGCCCGAGACCGTGACGGGTTGGGTCGTGGAGTCTCCGATGACGAGGTAGAACGGGCGGGCCTTGGAGGCGAGCGACGGCTTGCCGGACGCCGGGTAGTTGACGACTCCGTTCAAGGCCGTGGACCTCAGGGCGATCGTGATCTGCGAAGTGCCGTCGCAGTTGCCCGCGCAGGTCACGTCCGCCCCGGTGATCGCGAACTTGTCGCCCTGGATGATTCCCCGGACTTCGACCACGTCGGTCCCGGCCCGGATGGCGTGGGCGGCCCCCGACAGGTCCCGGATCGTCTTTCCCGCCGGAGCGTTGTCGTAGATCGGCAGGACCGAGCTGCCGTAGAAGAGCTGGCCGACGCGCGCCTGGCGGGCGAGTCGCGCGACCTCGTAGATGCCGCCCCGGGAAGCCTGTTGGGCCTGCACGATGTCCGATTCCTGCTTCGACAGTCTGTTGGAGGAGTCGAGCAGAGAGTAGAGTCCCAACACAACCGGAGCCAGGACGCTTAGCGTCACGACGGCCTCGATGAGCGTGAAGCCCCGCTGCGAGGCGTTCTCAGCCCGCATCGCGGAACCTCACGATGACGGATTGCTGCGTGCTGCGAAGGCCGGGGAACGGCCCCGTCGTCGCCCGGACGGTTACCGTGATCTTCTTGACGGCGTAGGTGTCGGGTAAGCCGGCTGCGGGCGAGGTGACCCGAGTCGTCAGGTCCGGGCCGAACTGCTCGACCGTGTAGGTGCGCTGGTAGGGGTAGCGATACCAGCCCGCTCCCGGAGACGAGGTCGCCGTGGACGTCGCGCCCGTGGCCGGGTTGTACCAGGCCGGCAGGTCGTTGTCGCAGTTGGCGTTGTAGCCGACGACGCTTCCGCTTCCCGTCGTCGCGACGCCCGTTCCCGCCGCGGCGTTGTCCCCCGTGGGAACGGCGAGCCTCGGGTCGGTGGCCGGATACCCGATCAACTCTTCGAGCTTTTCGCGGGCCAGGGTATTCGACCCGCCAAGCTGGTTGGAGGAGGCGTCCGTCTTGACGGATCCCGCGAAGAGAGGCGCGACCGCGAGGAGTCCGAAGGAGAGCAGGAGCAGGGCGAAGATCACCTCGACGAGGGTCACGCCCCGCTGCCGGCTCGCCTCCCGCCTCCCGCCCGCCGCCTTCCGACCGGTCACTGCCAAGCCCAGTTGCCGGTGATGTAACCGGAGCCGGCCACGTACTTGTCCACGCGCGTGCCGCTCGAGATCGTGCTCGCGATCGTGATGCGGAAGAAATTCTTGCCGGCGACGTCCGCGAAGTAGATGCCGCGGCCGAAGGGGGCCGTGGCCTGGGGCGAGCCGGAGTTGCTGTTCTGGGGAGCGGCGATCCCGCCGGTCGGAAGAAAGACGATCCGCTGCGTCAGCGTGCTGTCGGCGACGCCGTTGACCACGTACCCGTCGAAGGCGACGCCGGTCGAGAGATCGTCCATGGTCCCGCCGTGCTGCCAGAGGTGCAGGTGGGTATCCACGTCCACGGCAGGGAGGTCCGGCTCGCCGGACTCCTGCACGCAATCCCCGTCGCTTGGCGACGTTGCTGTGAGATCCGCCTTGTCGCGGAAGGTCTGGAGATGGATTCCATTGTTCGCGTTCTTGCTGATGACGACGACGACGTTGGCTCCCGTCTTGACCGCCTGCAGCCGCGCCGCGGCGAGCGTGGCCCGGATCGTGTTGACCGCGCCCGCGCCTTCCGCGCGGCGAATCATCGTCCCGGCGAAGGGCATCGAGATCAGAACCCCCATGGCCATAAGGCTGATCACGGCCATGTTTTCGGCGAGCGCGAACCCGCTGCAGGAACGAGATGATCTGGCCATCACGCTTGGCCGCCTCCCCTTCTGCCCCTCGAAATGGACGGAGATGGTCGCGCCCTTCCGGAGGTGTGTTCAGGCTAAGGCAGCGCGCCGTCCAAGACCACTGGCCGCCCGTTCAAAGAAAGGTCAGGGTCAGGACAGGACGAAAGGCTGGCCGAAAGGACAGGGAGGGAATCGGGTGATCTGCGATCGGGTGATCGGGTGCTTGAAGAATCCCCGTCAATCACCCGATGGCTCGATCACCCGATCACACTTTCTAATGTTCCAGCCCGTACTCCTTGATCTTGTTGTAGATGGTCTTCAGGGAGAGCTTCAGGAGCTCGGCGGTCTTCCTCTTGTTCCCGCGCGCGAACTTGAGGGTCCGCAGAATCAGCCGCCGTTCCACGTTGGCCAGAGAGTCTCCGACCGCGACGCGGACGATAGGCGCTCTGCGGCGCCGCAGATGCCGGGAGGCCGGCGGCCGGCCGAGGACCGAGAGGACGAGGGTTGCTCCGATCGCGGGCCCGTCGGCTAGAGAGGCGGCGCGCCGCACGACCCTCTTCAACTCCTCGACGTTGCCAGGCCAGGCATGAGCGAGCAGAACGTCCATCGCTTCGACATCGAACGTCAGGGCTTCGTCGATGTCGTAGAGGAAACGCCGGGCGAGCAATTCGACGTCGTCTCCGCGCTCCCGCAGCGGCGGAAGGTGGACCACGTGGTCCCGCAGACTCTCGGACAGTTCGGGAGGGAGGCGCCCCGGCTCGAGGGCCTCCCGCGGATCCTGATCGGTGGACAGAACGAGCCTGCGCCCGTCGGCGCGCTCGAACTCGCCGGCGAGCTCCCTCAGCGCAAGCGCAGACGTGCGCTCGATGCCGGTAACGTAGAGGCTCCCGCCGGCCCCGTCCCCGGGCAGCCTCTGCGGGGCTGCCGCGATGACGAACGGCTCCGAACCGCGGCGGGACAGCCTGTGCAAGGCGCGCGCGGCGGCCTCCTTCTCGGTTCCCGCCTCTCCGGTCAGAAGGACCGGCGCCTCGGCGACCGCTTCCCGCTCGATGGCGGACAGCGCCGCTCTCCAGCGGGGAGAACGGCCCGCGAGCGAGGTCGCGATCTCGGCGCGCGCCAGTTTCAGTCGGGTCTCCTCCAGCCACCCTTCCCTGTCGCGGCGCGCCTGCAGCCGCGACCGCAGCAAGCTCACGCGTCCGGGAGAAATCGGCCTCCAAAGAAAGTCGTGAGCGCCGCGCGCCATCGCCCGCACCCCGGCCTCCAGCCGGGAGGCATCCGTCAAGACGTACAGGGCCCTTCGGGGGTCGAGGCGCAGAGCGCTCTGGAAGAACCGGGAGACGTCATCTTCGGGGAAGTCGAGCGCGGACACCACGGCATCCGGAAGAAACTCGCCGACCTGGCGGATAGCCTCCTCCAGCGTCGTAACGCCGCGCACCTGATCGCCCGCCTCCGCGAACGCGCGGCGCAGCGCGTCACGGGACTCGGGCTGGGGATCGACGAGAAGAACCTTCATAGCGCGACGCGCCTCAAGTCTAGCATCGGCTCCGCCGGCGGGACGACGGCCCGCGCCTCGGGATGAGGGTCCGGAGTGCTCCGGACGGGCGAGGATCAGCAGGTGGAGGACTCGGTCTCTTGATCGGAGCGGAGGAATCGCGGAATAATCTTTCGCGGAGGGCGGTTTGGGCGGGTTGATGCGTCCCTGGCTTCTGAGTCTCGCCTTGCTCGCCGCAGCGGGTACGGCGCTCGCCGGGGACCACGCTCCCCTCTTCCCGGACCTGGAGCTGGCCGGCGCCGACGGAGGCTCGATTCGCCTCTCTCAGCTGAGGGGAAACGTCGTCCTTCTCAACGTCTGGGCGACCTGGTGCGGGCCCTGCCGGATGGAGCTGCCGATCGTCCAGCGGATGTACGACCGGTACAGTGACCGCAACTTCGTCGTGCTCGCGGTCAACGTGGACGCCGACCGCAACAGGATCGCTCCTTTCATGAAGCGGTTCAATATCTCGCTCCCCGTCTACTACGCCTCCCCGGAGGACGCCGGCCAGATGACGGCGACGGGCATCCCGTCCACCTTCATCATCGGACCCGACAGGCTGCTGATCGACCATGTCGTGGGTTTCTCCGGCTCCGCCGAGGAGCACTGGAAGCAGGTGATCGAAAAGCGTCTGAAGCCGGCCCATCGGTCGCACTAGCGAGCGCGCCGCCGGGCCTGAAGCCCAGGGACTCGAATCCACCAATTCCGGGAGGTCCTGATGATCAAAGCGCGCCCGGTCTTCCTTCCGCTTTCGCTTCTGCTCTTCTTCGCTTCCGCCTCCGTCTGCTCGGCTCAGATCCGCTCCGGCACCGTGGAGATCAATCCCTTCGGAGGCTACCTCTTCGGCGGCCGTTTCCCGGCGGGCAGCAACGGGCTCTTCACGTCCAAGGTTGACGTGGAGGATCAGGCGACCTGGGGAGGCCGCATCGGTTGGAACATCACCAGCACCTTCCAGGCCGAAGCTCAGTTCTCACGGACGGAGACCCATTTCGTCAGCCCGGGCGGCGACGTGCTCTTCGGAGCGCCAGGCACTCGCCTCGGCGACCTGACCATCGACTATGCCCTGGGTTACATGACGTTCAACTTCGGCCGGCACAGGGTCGTTCCCTACATCACGCTCGGCATGGGCGCAGCCAGACTCGACCCCGACGTCTGCAAGTTTCGCTCGAGCCCCTGCACCAATCCGGGAGCGGACTGGCGCTACACGCTCAGCGCCGGCGGCGGGATCAAGACGTTCGTGACCCCGCACTTCGGATTCCGCTTCGACGGCCGCTACTACGGGACCCTGCTGCGCAGCGACCATTGCGACTCGGACCATCACTGCGACCGAAATCGTGACGACTGGCTGAGCAACGGAGACCTGAACGGCGGGCTGATCTTCGCCTTCTGACAGTCCCGTCAAACGTCAAGCGTAAAACGTCAAACGAGGCCCGGGGCCACGTCTTACGTCTTACGTCTTACGAGCTCGGAGAGCTCGATTCGCCGGGTGCCGTCGGGCAGGACGTCGATCCGCAACTCGATCGTCGGCGGGAGAAGCCGCCGGACGGCCTCTCCCGGCCACTCGACGGCAACGGGCGCTCCCCGGACCGAGGCGGGTAGGTCCAGGATTCCGAGCTCCCTCTCCTCGTCCTTCAGACGGTAGAGATCCAGGTGGCGCAACACGATCTCGCCGGCCGGATCCGCGTACTCGTGGAGAATCGCGAAGCTCGGAGAGGCCACCTCGCGTTGGGCGGCCCCGAGTCCGCGGGCGAGGCCCCGCACCAGGGCGGTCTTGCCGGCGCCCAGCGGGCCGACGAGGTAGATCACGCTGGAAGGATCGAGCCCGGAGGCGAGACCCTTCCCCCACCGCTCGGTCTCCTCCTCGCTCCGCGTCGATGTTTGGCGGGTCAATCGCCTCCCGCCTGCCGCCCTTCGCCTTCTGCCTCGGCGCGCAGCGCGCGCCTTGCGACCGGCAGCTCATCGGCGAGCTCCCCGGAGAGAAGTCCCGCGTCGCCGAGCCGGTCCGCCAGCCGCTCGCCGGCCAGCCCGTGCAGGTAGGCTGCGGCGATCGCGGCGCGCTCCGCGTCCATTCCCGCGCTCAGGAACGCTCCGACCGCGCCGGCCAGGACGTCGCCGGCTCCCGCCGTGGACATGAGCGGGGAGCCGGTCGGGTTGACCGTCACACGGCCGGACGGTGCGGAGGTCAGGCTTCCCGCTCCCTTCAAGAGGACGACCGCGCCGGTTGCCCTCATCAGGCGGCTCGCGGCCGCGATGCGGTCTTCCTGCACCTGGCGTCCGGTCGTCGCGAGCAGTCGGGCGGCTTCGCCCGGATGGGGCGTCAGAATGGTCTTCGCGCGCCGCCGGGAAAAGGCGCGAGGACGCCCCGCGAAGGCGTTCAGGGCATCCGCGTCGCAGACCAGAGGACACCGGGCCGCGAGCAGCGACTCGAGGGCGGCCACGGTCCCGGGCGCGGTGCCGAGGCCGGGTCCGGCCACCGCCGCGTCGAACTCGCCGATCGCCCGGGCCAGGGCTTCCGCGGCGTCTTCCGCGAGGGCTCCGTCTTTCTCGGGCAGGCCTCGGGTCATCGCTTCCGGGAGAGCGGAGACGACGATCGACTCGATCGACGCCGGACAGAAGACGGTCACGAGGCCCGCTCCCGCCCGCAACGCCCCCCGCGCGGTCAGCACGGCCGCCCCCGCCTTGCCGCGCGAACCGGCGACGACGGCCAGGCGGCCGAAGTCGCCCTTGTGGGAATCCGGCGGCCGCGGCCGCAACCACGCTCGCAGATCCCGGTCTTCGGCGAGCCAGAGAGAGCCGGCCCGTCCGAGCAGCGTCTTGCCGGGGATCCCGATATCCCCGACGACGACGCGGCCGCAGAATCCGCGGGCCGGCCAGAAGACGTGAGCGTACTTGAGGGCGGCGAAGGCCACCGTCACCGCGGCGGACACGCAAGGACCGATGAGCTGCCCCGTATCCGCGGAGAGCCCCGAGGGAAGATCCGCCGCGACGACGGGCCGGCCCGCCGAGTTGATCGCGGAGACCGCGCGCGCGGCGGATCCGGAGAGCGCCCGCGTCAACCCGGTCCCGAAGAGCGCGTCCACGATCACCCCCGCCCGGCCCAGTCGGCTCGCAAGGAGACGCCCGGAGCCCCGCCGCGAAAGAGGGGCGACTTCCAGACCCGCCTCCCGCGCGAGAGACGCGTTGCGCTCGGCATCCCCACGGTAGGAGGCCGGATCCCCCAGGCTGAAGAGCGAGACCGAAAGCCCCCGCTGGCCGAGCAATCGCGCGGCGGCCAGGCCGTCCCCCCCGTTGTTGCCGGGCCCGCAGACGACGGCGACCTCGGTCGCGTCCGGATAGGAGAGCAGAAGTTCCTCGACCAGCGCTTGCGCGGCGTTTTCCATGAGCCGGGAGGAAGGAACTCCGCCCCGGATGGCCGCGGCATCGGCGGCGCGCATCTGGCCGGCGTCGAGGACGGGATTCACGCGATCTCCGCGAGAGCCCGCGCCGTCGCGCGCGGATAGTCCCGCCCCGCCGGATCGCGCCCTGCCAGGTCGTGGCGCAGGCGCGCCAGATCCTCGGGCCGGTCCACGTCGTAGGCGGGCTCGAGGAAGGCGGCGTCCAGCCCGAGCGCCGCCATCCGCCTTCGGGTCGCGGAGAGTACCGAAGCGGAGGACCAGGGGATGTCGCGGAAGATCTCGCGGACGGGCACTCGCGCCGCGAGCCCGATCGCACAGTAGCCGCCGTCCTCGGCAGGGATCACGACCGCATCGCAACCGCGGGCGAGGCGCGAGAAGGCCTCCTCGACGAGCCGCCGCTCCAGGGCGGGATGGTCGGAACCCACGGCGACCGCGGCGGGCGAGCCGAGCGAGAACTCCCGCTCGAAGGAGGCCGTCAGGCGCTCGCCCAGCGTCCCGGCCGCCTGCCGGCGCCGCGTCCAGGAAGGGCCGAAGAGGTGGGCGAGCGCGGGGTCGTCCGGATCCGGCTCGGCGTCGAGCACCGACTCCCACAGCCGCGGCTCCGAATAGATCGCGGCGGCGTCCTCCAGGAAAGCGACGTAGAGACGCAACGCTTGGGTCTCGGACAGAGGCGGCACGAGGCGCGTCTTGACCCTTCCCGCCACCGGCGTCCGTGCAAAAAGGAGAAGGCTCGGAAGCCGATTCGGCATTTCGGGGATTATGCCAGCAGGGAGAATCGGGTGATCGGGTGATCGAGCCATCGGGTGATCGAACGGACGATCACCAGATCACCCGATCGCAGATCACCCGATTCTTTTCAGCCTTTCGTCTTCGTCTCCTTGGGCAGCAGGGACACGAAGAGGTTCTTCTGGTAGTAGGAAACCTGGTTGGAGACTTCGTCCCGGACCGCGAATGCGAGCCGCTGCGCGCCGGGCGAGACGGTCATGGTGAAGTCGTAGTACCAGTCCTTGTGCTGGGCCGTGTCCAGGTCCTTGGCCGGGACCTTCACGACCTGGCGCTGGATGGCGAGATCCGACTGCTTGTCGCCCGAGTCGCGCGCGACCACGTACACGAAGAAGGCCGCCTCGTAGTGGTCCCCGACCGGGACGAGCCCGAGCTTGCCGATCGGGACCGCGACGCGCACGGGCACCGCGAAGTTCTCCTCGTCATACGGCTTTTGCGCTCCGATCGAGACGCTGACGCCGAGCGGGTTGTCGTCGCGCGGATAGTAGAGGCTCGCAAGGACCGACTCGGAGGTCTTGGTCTCGATGGTCTTTTCGAGGAAGCCCTTTCGGGTCCGCACCTTCAGGCCCTTGCGCTTCACGCGGACCTCGATCGAATGCGGCCGGTCGACGGCCGACCGCGTCGTGCGATAGCCGAGCGAGTAGAAGTTCGAGAAGTCCTTGGAAAGCTCGTCCAGGCTCTTCTTCCAGTCGTTGGTGTTGACGGCGGCCATTCCCCCAGTCTGGTCGGCCATGAGAAGGAGAGGAGCCTGAGTGTTCTGGCGGAGCAGGAAATCGCTCGGACGCGTGTCGAAGGACCGGTGCTCCGCGGAGATCAGCGCGTCGGTCGTCAGACCCGAGGCGTCCAGCGCCCAGATGGTCACGCCCTGCGCGTTGGCGGCCTGGACGATCCCGGCGTACTTGTTGCTCATATCGAACTCGAACTGCTCGAGAGTCGAGCTGCTCGCCTGGTTCTGGAACTTTCGCTGGATCTGATCGAAGAGCTCCAGTCCCGCGGTCGAGGGCAGGCCCTCGGAGACGTAGACGAAGACCTTCCGGCCGTCCAGGCCCGCCATGCTGTTCAGCGTGTTTTTGATCGCGTCCACGGTGAACTGCAGGTCGTTGCGCAGCGACTTGGCGTAGTTGCGGGCGTACGGAAGCGCTTCGTCGGCCGAGCTGGACTCGTCGATCTTGTGGAGGGCGTCGGTCCGTTCCGAGGCGAGGGAGGTGCCCCCTCCGGTCTCATGTTCGGTCTCGTCGAGCGCCGCGATGATCTCGCTCGCATCGGAGGTGAACTTGCGCTTGACCTTGAGAGACCGGTTGTAGGTCACGACCATCGCCTCGGCGTGCCGCCCGATCGTGTCCTTGACGAATTCTTCCAGCCGAGTGAACATCCGGTTGCGGTTCTGGGGTGTGATGTTCAGGTTGTCGATGAACAGGACGTAGCGCGCCTTCAGGTCGGGCACCTCCGCCTGGGCCTGATCCGAGTCGAGGCCGATGACCTTCCCGTCGTCCAGGAGCACCTTGCCGCCGGACACCGCATAGAAGTTCGTGATCTTCTGGGGAACGCCGTCCTGGTAAACCTCGAAATCGTCGCGGGTCAGGCCGGGCACCCGGTTCCCCTTCGAGTCGGTGACCACCACCTCCACGTTGGTCACCGCGACCTCCACCCTCTCGGAAACGGGCGGAATCGGCTTCTGAGACTCGGGCGCGGGCCTGGGAGGCGGTGCCGGCGCCCTCTGCGCCACCAGCGAAGCGGCCGCGAGCAAGGCGGCGGCGGCAAGTCCAACCGTTTTCACCAGATCCTCCTTGGTCACGGCAAGCGCCGGGGTCGCCAAAATATTCCCCGGCCGGCCCCGGGGCCGCTCCCGCCGCGTGTCTCAAAAACACTGTTGCTTTGCCGGCAAGAATTCAACAGAATTCCGCGGTCCGGGGCGGGCCTCCCCGGCTGGTAACACGAGAGAAGGAGCATCTGAAGAAATGCGGAGTCCACGTCTGGCCGTGGTCGTCGTTCTCATCCTGGCGTCGGTCGGCCTGTCGGGATGCAACAAGATCCGAGCGCGGCAGGAGATCAAGAAGGGCAACGAGTTTTTCAAGGCGACTCAGTACCAGGCCGCCCTGGCCAACTACCAGGAGGCCCTGCGCCTGGACCCCGGCGAGACGCGGCTCCACAAGTTCATCGGCGAGACCTACATGGCCATGTATCAGCCCGGCTCCAAGCATCCGAAAGACCTGGAGTTCGCGAGCAAGGCGATCCAGGAGATGCAGACCTACCTGGCTTCGTACCCCAACGACAAGAAGGTCCGGGAGTTCCTGGTGTCGATGTACCTGGCGACCGACCGGTTCGACGACGCGATCGCCTTCTACCAGGACCTCCTGAAGAGCACCCCCAACGACGTCAAGGCGATGCAGTCTCTGGCCGCGATGTACTTCAAGAAGGGGGATTTCCAGACAGGCCTGGAGTGGGAGAAGAAGCGGGCGTCCCTCGAGCCCCAGAACCCGGAACCCTACGTGATGATCGGGGTGCAGGCCTGGGACCGCTCCTACCACTATCCGGACATCGACCCGGCGACGAAAGCGAAAATCGTCGGCGACGGCATGGACGCCCTCGAGAAGGCGCTGAAGATCAAACCGGACAACTTCGACGCCCTGACCTACATGAACCTGCTCTACCGGGAGAAGGCGAAGCTGGAGACCGACGACGCGAAGAAGCAGGAGGACACCGCGGCCGCCGACAAGTACAGGCAGCAGGCACTCGACTTGCGCAAGAAGGCCCTCGCCACGACCCCGACCGTGGAACCGGGCAAGTAGGAAGGGTGTCCTAGGGTGTCGGGAGGAGAAAGCATGTTCGAAGAGGCGCTGATCGAATCGGCACATCACAAGGGGAACTCGCGCAAGGCGATCACCCTGCCGATCTCCATCGCGATCCACGGGATCGTCATCGGCATCGCGCTCGGTGCCTCGATCTGGTTCGTCGAGGACGTGCCCGAGCCGCCGATCCCCGTCACCTTCTACGCGGCCGCTCCCCCGCCGCCTCCTCCTCCGCCTCCGGCGGCCCCGAAGGCCGCCCCCAAGGCGCAGCCGCAGGTCCAGAAGCCGGTTCCCGTCCGGCCCGTGGAGATGGTCGCGCCGACCATCATCCCCGAGAACATTCCCAAGCCGCTGCCCGCTCCAGAACCGGAGGCTCCGGCGGGCGTCGAAGGAGGCGTGGAAGGGGGCGTGGAGGGCGGCGTCCCTGGCGGCGTGCTCGGAGGAGTCGTGGGAGGCACGGGCCCCGGTACGGGAGAGGCACCGCTGCGGGTCGGAGGGGACGTCAAGGCCCCGGTCCTGACGAACCGGGTCGAGCCGACCTACCCCGAAGCGGCGCGAAAGGCCCGGATGGAAGGGGTCGTCATCCTGGAGGCGATCATCACCACCTCCGGCAACGTCGAGGACGTCAAGGTCCTGAAGTCCGTCAATCCGCTGCTCGACGCCTCGGCGACTCGGGCCGTCCAGCAGTGGAGGTACAAACCCGCCACGCTGAACGGGAGGGCCGTGCGGGTCTACCTGACCGTGACGGTGACGTTCAACTTGCACTAGACTTGGCGGGGGATCTCGCGCCCGCGCGAGTCCCCCGAGTTTTGAGGGGCTGTTTGTTGAGGGGATTGGGCCGCTTAAGATGAGGAGAACGATAAGGAGCGCTTCATGAGTTTTAACCCTGTGGATCTCTGGAACACGATGACGCCTCTCGCCAAGGGGGTGGCCATCCTGCTCATCCTGATGTCCGTCTATTCGCTGACGGTGGCGGTTGAGCGGTTCATCTACTACAACAAGGCGAAGAAGCAGTCGCTCCAGTTCGCGACGCTGGTGACGGGCTTCCTGAAGCAGGACAAGCTCCAGGAGGCGATCGATTCCTCCAAGAGGTTCAAGAACAGTCACCTGGCGCGCGTCGTTTCGGCAGGGCTCTACGAGTTCATCCACGACATCCAAACGGGTACTGTCGACGTCCCCGGCCACGACCCGATCGAGGCGGCCGAGCGCGCGATCGAGCGCGAAGCCCTCATCACGACGGCGGACATGAAGAAGGGCCTGGCGGGGCTCGCGACGATCGGGACGACGGCGCCCTTCATCGGCCTCTTCGGCACGGTCATCGGCATCATCAACGCGTTCCGCGGGATGGCGCTGACCGGCTCGGGCGGTATCGCGGCGGTCTCGACGGGTATCGCCGAGGCGCTCATCACGACGGCCCTGGGCCTCTTCGTCGCGATCCCGGCGGTCTGGCTCTTCAACATCTTCATGAACAAGATCGA
>JAWOLE010000333.1:0-2960 GCA_033853815.1 Thermoanaerobaculia bacterium | reverse complement strand
AGGCCTTGTACCGCCCCTGAAACAGATGCCCGGAGCGTTCGTGCCGCCGGTTGAAGTCCTGCGTGTAGGCCGACTGCAGGCCGGCCATGATCTTCGAAAGCGGGATCTTGCCCGTCTCGATCGCCAGATGGACGTGGTTATCCATCAGGCAGTAGGCCAGGACCCGAAACCCGAACTTCTTCTGGTAGAAGGCCAGCCGGCTCAGGTAGCGCAGGCGATCCGCATCGTCGCGAACGACAGGCCGTCGCTCATTGCCCCGGGCGATGACGTGGTACAGCCCGCCCGCCACCTCCACCCGCAACGGCCTCGCCATGCCAGCCGAATAATACCATAATAAAAGACTGACCCCAGTCTGTTCCGGTCCTTTGAGGCGGTGGCGCCTCAGTGACCCGAGGGCATCGGCCGCCAGGTCAGGTTCGAGCCGATGTTGGGATTGAAGGAGGGGCTCTCGGTCACGATGTACTCGCCGAGGTTGTTGGCCCAGGCGTTCCCGTACCCCGAGGGCAGCTCGACTTCCTTACCCGAGAAAGGGTCATTGAACCTGTCCACGCCGCGAATGTAATCGCTGAAGTTCTGCGCGATCCGGTCGTTGGCCTGCTGCCGCTGCTCCCAGGCCGCCTGCTGGTCCGCGCGCATTTCGCTTCCGGCCCGCGCTGCGATCTCGCCGATGCGTCCGATGGCGCGAATGTTCTTCATAACCATTTGAGCGAGCTGCACCTTGGTGTTGGCGACCTTGGCGAACCAGCGCGGGTTGACCTTCAAGGAGAGGATCATCGTCTGGAAGGTTTTCGAATGGGAGTCCAGCCGGCCCTGCGCGGACCGGAAAGCAAAGATGTAGTCGATGTACCAGTAGTTGATGAAGTAACCCCGAGGCGAGGAGAGAGAGCCTGGCAGCGAGGTCACGTACTGACTCACGACGGCGTAGATCTCCTCCTCAAAAGGCTGGCCCGACTCCTGGTAGGAAATGCGCAACTTGCCGCCTTCGGCGAGGGCGCGGACTCCGGGAGTCGGTTGTCCCCTCGCGAGTGACTCCAGCTCCGGCACAGCCTTGCGCGCCAGGACCTTCGTGCCAGCGGCATTGCGCCGGAAAGAGGGAAGGATGATGTCGCGGAACGCCGACTGCAGGCTCACGGGCTGTCTGACTAGAGTCCCGAATCGCAGGGAGCCGGGCGGGTTGGTCGTTAGAAAGAGGGAGTTGTTGGTCCAGAAGTAGGACTGCGTCGGAAAGAGTTCCATTTGCTCGGAGCGATCGGGACTGGAGAACCGGAAATGCGACTGAACGGGCAGCGCGGGCTGGGCTGACCAGGTCGCCGAGCCCTCGGCCCGCCAGCCCTTCGGAATGAGAAGGCGGAAGGCCTCCATTCCAACCATCGGATCCACGTATCGATAAGTGACGAAGGTCTCGAGCGTGGCGCTGCCTTGTCGGCTCGTTGGTAAGGGATCCGCTCCGGCAGCTCCGGCGGTAGCCACAAGGAATGTCGAGAGCGATGCCGCAAGCAGCGCTATCAGTCTCATTGGGGGCCTCCTCGGTGCCGGGTTCTTCGCGGAGCATACTCACAGCGAGGTCCGCCGCCAGATGCGATCGCACCACGAGACTGACCCTATCCCTCCCGAATCCGAACGACGGTGAATTACCGGATCCACACGTTGCCGGACCGATGCCAACGTCGTGCCGCCTGCGATCAGCGATCGCGCCCTCAGAATATAATGTAGACATGACCCCTTCGAACAAAGACCCTCCTCATGGGGCGTGGCATGCCGGTTGCTGCGAACAGACTTCCGGCCGCGCAACGAAGGAGGCCTGCGATGAAGGCGGTGCGCCTGCACCGGCGAGGTGGTCCTGAGGAGCTCGTTTACGAGGAGGCGCCGCCACCGGCGCCCGGAGACGGCGACGCGCTCGTTCGCGTCCATGCCTGCGCCATCACGCCGACCGAGCTCTCCTGGGGGCCGACCTACACGACCCACGACGGTGTCGAGCGCCTGCCAAGCATCCCGGGGCACGAGGTGTCGGGGGTCGTGGAGGCCGTCGTCTCCGCAACTGCAGGCCTTCGCACGGGCGACGCCGTTTACGCGCTGACCGACTTCTGGCGGGACGGAGCGGCCGCCGAGTACGTCGCTGTCCGGGCGGGCGATCTCGCTCCCAGGCCGGCGAACCTGAGCGACACGCAGGCTGCGGCGGTGCCTCTCTCGGCGCTCACGGCCTGGCAGGCTCTCTTCGACCACGCCCGGCTCTCGAAGGGACAACGGGTGCTGATTCACGGGGCAGCAGGCGGCGTGGGCACTTACGCCGTGCAGCTCGCTCGCTGGCGTGGCGCGCGCGTGACGGGCACGGCCCGGAAGGACAACGCGGCCTTTCTGCGCGGACTTGGCGCTGAGGACGTGATCGACTACACGGCCGTCCGCTTCGAGGACGTGCTCCACGACCTGGACGTCGTGCTGGATACCGTCGGCGGAGACACGCTCGAACGGTCCTGGCGAGTGCTTCGCCGCGGCGGCGTCCTAGTCACCATAGCGGCCAGCGCACCCGCGGAGCTCACGGATCGCAACGGCGTCCGGGGCATTTTCTTCATCGTGAAGCCGAGCCGGGAGCAGTTGATCGAGATCGGCCACCTCCTCGAGAAAGAGCTTCTCCTCACGATCGTCGAGGCAACGTTCCCGCTCGAGAAGGCTCGCCAGGCGTATGAGGCCGGCCTGAAGGGGCACAACCGGGGAAAGCTCGTCTTGCAGGCCGTCGAGTGATGAAAAAGGATGGGGTCAGCCTTGCATTGTGATGCCTCGTGCGAGCCTGGCTGAGGCGGGCCGCCGAAAGCACCAGAGGTCAATAACACCATAATGAAAGACTTCTCTGAAGACAGCGGAGCTTGTAGCGATCGACGTCGATGAGGAGCCTTAGATCAATCAGTCTTCTCTTCGTGGCCAGCGCCACACATTGTTACGAGTAGGATCCCCGGCTCCCTATC
>JAWOLE010000332.1:0-3310 GCA_033853815.1 Thermoanaerobaculia bacterium | reverse complement strand
CCGAGCTCGCCGTGGATTTCTGGAGGCAGGAGCTCGAGACCCTCCTGTCCGACCTCTGTTCGCTCTCCGGAACCGGGTGGACCGAGGAGGGCCTGCGCGAGGCGATCGCGGCCGACAACGCGGCGCGTGCGGCCGTTCGCTCGCTCTACCGCGCGCGGCGCGAGGCGCCCTGGAAGGTCCCCACCGAGGAGCTCTACGTCCTGATGCGCGCCGGCGAAGTCGCCCCGGTCGAGGAGTTCCTCGAGAAGACGCGCCAGTACCTCGCGGCGGTCGATTCCGACCCGGGACGGCCGCGCGACCGCTCCCGCGTCATCGTCGTCGGAGCCTTCTGCGAGCCGCCTCCGCTCGGCCTGATCAAGACGATCGAGCGCTCGGGCTGCTCGATCGTGGACGATGACTTCCTGCTCGGAAACCGCCTGATCGGGGCCGATGTCCCGATCGAGGGCGACCCGCTCCGGAATCTGGCCGAGGCCTTCGTCCGCGGGGCCGTGAAGACCTCCACGCTCTTCGAGCCCGACCCGGAGGGCAAGCGCCGGCTCCTGGCCGAGCGCGTCGCGGCGGCCGGCGCGGACGGAGTCCTCTTCGCCTCGGCGAGCTTCTGCGACCCGGCGCTCCTCGACCGGCCGATGCTGCGCGCGGGAGCCGAGGCTGCGGGGATCCCGTGCATGGCGTTCAAGTTCGCCGAGAACACGGGCCAGTTCCAGCAGTTCCGCGAGCAGACGGGAACCTTCGCCGACTCGATCAAGCTCTGGGGGACTCCGTGAGCGGAGAGCTCGTCGCCGCCTCCGGCTCGACGGACCCGGGCGGGGGACCGGGCGGCCCGCGCGGGACGGCGGCCGGGAAGGACCGCTCGATGGAGCTGCAGAAGGAGATGCTCGCCGAGCATTACCGGCGGCTCGAGGCCGCGCCGGAGTCGGGCGAGCCCGTCGTCTACACGTTCGTGCCGGGGAACCTGACCGAGTTGATCCGCTCCTTCGACGCCCTGCCCGTGCTGCCCGAGATCAACGCGCTCCAGTCGGCCATGCGCGGCAAGAGCCAGGGCTACATCGCCGCCGCCGAACGCGCGGGACACTCCGAGGACGTCTGCTCCTACGTCAAGTGCGATGTCGGAATGCTCAAGGCGGGCAACATCGGGCCGACCGGGACGCGGCTGCCGAAGCCCGACCTGCTGCTCCTCTCCTACACGGGCTGCTACACCTTCATGAAGTGGTTCGAGCTCCTGCGCGAGGAGTACGGCTGCCCGACCGTCTTCCTCCATGTCCCCTATCAGGGAGACGGGAGGCAGACCCCGGAACAGAGGGCCTTCGTCGCGCGGCAGATCCGCAAGGACCTAATCCCGGCCCTGGAGAAGGCCACCGGGCAGCGCTACGACGAGGACCGGCTGCGCGCGAGCCTCGCGAGGAGCGCGCAGGCCGAGGACGACCTCGTCGCGGTCCTCGAGTCGGCGCGCCTCCAACCGTCGCCGATCGACGCCTACTTCGGCGCCGTGTACTACGTCGGCCCGATCTTCTCGGCCTTCCGCGGGACGCCCGAGGGGGCCGCGTACTACCGGGCGCTGCGCGAGGAGGTCGAGGAGCGGGCCGCCCGGGGCCACGGCCCCGAGACGCCGTCGGGCCGGCTCGACTTACAGAAGTTCCGACTGGTCGTCGAGGGCCCTCCCAACTGGACCCACTTCCGGGACTTCTGGCGGATGTTCGCGGACGAGGGGGCCGTCGTCGTCGCCTCGACCTACTCGAAGGTCGGAGGCACCTACGACCTCGGCTTCCGGCACGATCCCTCGGACCCCCTCGGCACGATGGCCGACTACTGCAGCGGGTGCTACACGAACCTCTCGCTTCCCGAGCGGGTCGCGATGCTCGCCCGCTACGCGCGGGATTACCGGGCCGACGGCTTCCTCATCCATTCGGTCAAGTCCTGCAACTCGTTCTCCGCCGGCCAGCTGACGATCCTGCGGGAGGTCGAGAAGCGGACCGGGATCCCCGGGGGCTTCCTCGAGTCCGACCTCGTGGACGCGCGGTATTTCTCCGCGGCCAACCTGAAGAACCGCCTGGAGAGCTACTTCCAGATGCTGGACGCGCGGAGATCGCGGGCATGAACTGTTTCGTCGGCATCGACCTGGGCTCGACGACGACCAAGGCGGTCGTTCTGGACGAGGGCGGCTCCGTGCTCGGCCGCGGCATCACCAACTCCCGCTCCAACTACGACCTGGCGGCCGCGATCGCGCGAAGCGAGGCCTTCGTCTCCGCGCGCTTCGCCTTAATCGAGCGGGAGCTCGCGCGAGCGCGGGGCCCCGCTTCCCGATCCCCGGCCGATCTGGCGACCCTCTCGAAAGCCTTCCGCCTCGAGCAGACCCTGGCGCAGCTCTCTCGCCTGCGGGAGCGAATGCAGGCCGAGGGCGAGGCGTCGGTCCCGCCCCGGCTGCGCGCGCGGCTCTCCGCGATTCTCTCGGAGGTCTTCGCGAAGATGACGGCCGAGGAGGTGGAGCGCTTCGAGAACCCCGCGCCCGGCGAGCGCTCGGATTTCTTCCGCGACGCGGCGGGCTCGGCCTTCGCGCGCATCGCGCGGGGTCTGGGTCTGAACGGGAAGACCGGCCCGGCCGATCCCGGGACGGAATCCGGGTCCATCTCCTTCGACCGGCTCTCCGGCCTCTACGACAAGTCGATCGTCAAGGTCGAGAACGAGCCGCTCGAGCTGGGATTCGAGGATCACATCGGCAAGTCGCTCGCGCGCGTCGCGGACGCGTCCCTGCGGGAGGCCGCCGAAAGGGTCGTCGAAGAGCCGCTCGAGGTCCGGGCGAGCGTGGGCACGGGCTACGGCCGGGCGCGGCTCCCCTTCCCGAAGGAACAGATCCGCTCGGAGATTCTCTGCCACGGCCTCGGCGCGCACGCCCTCTTTCCCGGCACCCGGACCGTGCTCGACATCGGCGGCCAGGACACGAAGGCGATCCAGGTGGACGCGCGCGGGATCGTCACGAGCTTCCAGATGAACGACCGCTGTGCCGCCGGCTGCGGGCGGTACCTCGGCTACATCGCCGACGAGATGAACATGGGACTGCACGAGCTCGCGCCCCTGGCGCTCTCCAGCCGCCGCCCCGTCCGGATCACCTCGACCTGCACGGTCTTCGCCGGAGCCGAGCTGCGAGAGCGCCTCTCACTCGGAGAGAAGCGCGAGGACATCCTGGCTGGCCTCCACCGCGCGGTCATCCTGCGCGCGATGAGCCTTCTCGCCCGCTCCGGAGGCATCGAGGACGAGTTCACCTTCACCGGCGGCGTCGCGAAGAACGCGGCGGCCGTCTCCGCGCTCGAGGCGC
>JAWOLE010000331.1:0-23052 GCA_033853815.1 Thermoanaerobaculia bacterium | reverse complement strand
GTCAGCCTCTCCTGCGGGCGCCAGCCTCCCGGGGGCCGGCCGGCGAGGTCCTGCCGCGTCACTGCAGCGTAGAACCCGAGCAGGGGATTCTCGGATTCCACCGGAAAATCGCTGCCGCCGGCGAGCCTGGCCCCCGATTTCTTCAGGAGCCTCCACGCGTAGGCGCCGGCGATGCGCCGCGGGCCCACGCGCTCCTCGGCCCACGGCATGTCGGAGGTGGCGTGCGTCGGCTGGATCGAGGCGATGATCCCGTCGCGCGCAAAGCGCGGGATGTCCTCCAGGGCGAGGACCTGAGCATGCTCGATCCGCTGGCGCAGGCTTCCGGCCGGAGCGCCCGGCAGGGCGGCCGCCGCCTTTTCGAAGGCCTCGAGCGCCAGGCGGTTGCCGCGGTCGCCGATGGCGTGGATCCAGAGCTGCCAGCCGTTCTCGCGGGTCTCGCGCGCGAGCTCGACCAGACGCTCCGCAGGAGTCACCAGAAGGCCGCGGTTTCCCGGGTCGTCGGAGTAGTCCGCGAGCAGCGCGGCGCCGCGGCTGCCGAGCGCGCCGTCGGCCAGCACCTTGACCGCCCGGACCGTCAGGAAGTCGCTTCCCCGCCCCAACCGCTGTCCCCGGGCGAAGAAGCCGGGCAGGTCCTTTGCGTCGTTCGAAACGGTGGCGTAGATGCGGATCGGGAGTCTGCCGGCGTCGGCGAGCCTCGCCAGCGCCGCGATCTCGGCCGGGCCGTAATGCGAGGCGTCCTGCACCTCGGTCAGTCCGACTTTCGCGCAGGCCCCGGTTGCCGCCAGGATGTGCCTCTCGAAATCGGCGATCGAGATCGCGGGCATCACGGCCTCGACGAGGGCCGCGGCCCGGTCCACCAGAACGCCGGAGGGCGATCCATCCGGCCGGCGCACGATGTGGCCGCCGTCGGGATCCCGCGTGCCGGCGACGATGTGCGCGGCCTTCAACGCCGCGGAGTTGACCCAGACCGCGTGCCCGTCCACGCGCCGCGCGATGGCCGGCCGATCGGGCAGAACGGCATCGAGGTCCCGCGCGTCGGGGAACTTCTCCCCGGGCCACCGATTCTGGTCCCAGCCGCGCCCCTCGGCCCACTTGCCGGGCGGAAGGGTCGCCGCGACGGCGGCCACGCGCCGGGCCGCCTCGGCGGCGTCCGAGGCGCCGCGAAGATCGGCGATTTCGAAAGTCCTGCCGAGGCCATCCAGATGCCCGTGGGCGTCGGCCCAGCCCGGGAAGATGAAGCCGCCGCCCAGGTCCACGCGGGTCGCTCCGGGCGCCAGACGGCGCGCCGACGCGGCGTCTCCCACGAAGGCGATTTTCCCGTCCTTGATGAGAACGGCCATCCGGGCCGGATTCGAGTCGGCGGAGACGTAGACGGTCGCGTCTTCCAGGAGCAGGGCCGGCGCGGGACCGGTAGAGGCGGCGACAAGAGACAGAATCACCGGCGGAAGAATCATCCGGGCATCTTAGACCGAACCGCGATCGCTCAGGTCCGCCGCAGGAGAAGGAGCGTCTGATCGTCGTACTGGGGCACGTCCCGGGCGAAGGCGGCGACCTCGCCCACGATGCGGTCGCGCAGGCTCATCAAGGGCAATCCCGCGCCGGCGGCCACGATCGCCGACAGGCGCTCGAGGCCGAACTCTTCGTCCCCGGCGTCGACCGCCTCGGTCAGGCCATCCGTGTACACGCAGAGCAGGTCCCCCGGAGAAAGCGTGACGGTCTCCTGCCTCCAGGAGGCCTGCGGAAACATGCCGAGCGGAACTCCGGTCGAAGCGAGACGGATCATCTGACCGCCGGCGGGCTGAAGGAGGGCGGGATTGTGCCCGGCCGACACATAGGTCAGGAGGCCCGTGTCCGGCTCGAAGAGGCCGAAGAAGAGGGTCAGGAACTTGCGCGTCGCCGCGTAGCGCTGCAGATGGCGGTCAATGCGCGACACCAGTTCGGCGACCGTCCTCGCCTCGTCGATCTGCAGATGGACCGCGGCGTGCACGGTCGACACCAGGAGCGCGGCTGGGATCCCCTTGCCCGAGACGTCGGCCACGACGAAACCGAGCCGCCCCCGCGAGAGCGGGAAGAAGTCGTAGTAGTCGCCTCCGACCTGCCGCGTGGGAAGGTTCGACGCCGCGAGCTCCACGCCCGCGACTTCCGGCAGGGAGCGCGGAAGGATCTCTCGCTGGATCGCGGCCGCGAGCTCGAGCTCCCTTTCGAGCCTCTCCTGCTCGATCGCGGCCTGGTGCAGACGCGCCGTCTCGATGGCCGCGGCCGCCTGATTGGCGAAGAGCGAGAGCAGCCGCGCGTCGGCGGGCGTGAAATCGAGCACCCGGCCGTCCCGGGACTCCTTGTCGGCCACGGCCAGGACGCCCAGCCGCCGCCCCGAGACCGAGATGGGGACCGCCAGGCACTTCTCGCAGGACGCGAACCGGACGCCGGCCGTCGGGACCGTCGCCGCGGCGTTATTGATGACGGTCTCCCCCTCCGGAAGGTCCCACGCCGCGAGCTGCTCCGCGGGAAGGAGCTGCCCGCCGAGGCTGCGTTCGAGCAGCGGCGTTCCATCCTCGCGAAAGAGGATGAGCGTGCCCTTTCCCGCGTCCGTCAGCGAGATGGACCGGAAGAGCACTTCATCGCCGAGTGCGGCGATGTCGAGCTGTCCCGAGAGCGAGAGGCCGAGATCGTAGAGGGACTCGAGCTCCACCAGGCGCGTCCGAAGCTCGAAGTCCGCTTCCTTGACCAGACGCGAAAGCCGGTGCGCGGCGAGCAGCCCGCCGAGAACGAGCGAGAGGAACGGGGCGAGCTCGGCAGACTCCTCTGGTCCGAGGCCCTCGAGGCCCAGATGCCCGTGCACCTCGCCCTCGGCCGAGAGGGGCATCCAGAATGCCTCTCCACGCCGCGTCGCGGCCGTCGGCCAGGGATCCGGCAGCTCGAGGTCCTTCGCCCCGGGGCCTCCGGCCACGGCCGCCCGGATCCAGGACTCCTTCTCCCGCAGGTAGAGCGCGCCGCGCCGGGCGCCGGACCAGGACACGGCGGCTTCGGCCAGGCGCGCCGGCAGCGGACGGTCGCTCCCGAGGAGAGGGTCTTCCAGGGCCTTCCACAGGCCGGCCAGGCGGGAGGCTGCGGAGACCTGACCCGCGTCCTTCACGGCCAGCCTACTGGGAGAGCGCCCGCACGGCCTCCGATTCCGTCGGATAGATCGCCGCGTATTGGGCCAGGCCCATGATCCGGAATGTCTTGTCGATGGTCGGGGTCAGGCCGCAGAAGGCGAGCTGTCCCTTGCGGTCCATCACCCTTTCGAGCACCTCGATCAGGATCGAGATGCCGATCGAGTTGACGATGCGCGTTCTCTCGAGGTTCAGCACGAGCGCGCGGGCTCCCGATTCGAGCTGGGCGTACGCCTGCCGCGCGATCTCCTCGCCCCCCTGGTTGTTGATGTAGCCGTCCGTCGACAGGATCGCCACGTCCCCGCGCCGCTCGGCGGCGACCCTGCAGATCTCGGTCACTTGTACTTCCTCATGAGGATGCGCGTTCCCCCTTGTCCCGACAGGATCGACACCGAGTCCATCAGGCCGCGGATGATCTGGAGGCCCCATCCCCGCTTCCGGCGCCCCGAGAAGGTCTTCTCCGGGGAAGGCGCCTCGACCAACGCTTCGTCAAACCCCGTTCCCCGATCCAGGACTTCCACCTCCAGAAATTCCCGTCCGTCTCGCTCCCGTCCCACCCGGAACGTCAGGTGCACGCGATCGTCCCTCGCATGCGCGTGCTCGAACGCGTTGATGCAGGCTTCCACCAGAGCGAGCTTGACCTCGTCGATCTTATCGCGAGGCATGTCGATGAATTCCCCGACCGCGGCCGCCTGGGCGGTCGCGACGATCTCCATGTCGGCGGCCACCGGGATCGTCAGAGAGATCTCGCGAGCGCCCGCCGCATTGAGGCTCATGCGAACCGATTCGTTACGCGCCATCAGCTGTTTCCGGTGCCTCCGCGTCCGCTCCGGCGGCGGGAGGATCGCGGCAGAGAGGATATGCCGGACGACCCGTCGCGGCGGTCGCGCTTGTGGCCGGCACACGTCGCCGGATCTACACAGCAGGAGGGCCCGCTCATGGGGAACCGCTTAGAACCGCAGGAAGACCTGGAGGCAGCGGACCAGGAGGTCGGGTGCGAGGCCGGAAGAGAGCAGCCGGATCGCCGCGGCAAGCTCCGCGGCGAGCAGGACCCAGGCGAGCGAGGGCGCCTGCGCGAGCTCTATAGCGATCGTCCGGGCGTTTCTCATGTTCGTTCGAGGCAATGCAGGGCAAGACCTCTGCCACGGTCCGGTGCCGACGGCGCACCATGCCAAATGACTCAAAAGAAAGGAGTTGAGACTCAATAGAGCACAGGGCAACCGATTCAGCCGCAGGGACAATCGGATACATCAAGCAGTATAGTTGCCTGAGCTTCAACGCAGCAACACCTATGTTCTGAACAACTTATAGACCAAAGCGTGACTTATTGATACTGAGACTTAACGTCCCAGAGTCTTTTTCCGGTAGAGCGTGCGGCGGCTGATTCCGAGGAGCCTCGCCGCCCTGCTCTTGTTGCCGCCCGCGAGCTTGAGCACCCTGCGGATGTGGCGCTCCTCCAGGGCGCGCAGGTTCGGGAGCTCGGCGGCCTCCTCCTCGGCGGGGCCTTCCGGGCGCCCCTGGACCCGGCCGGGGAGCCACTGAAGATCCTCGAGGCGGATCACGCCGCCGCGACAGAGTGAGGCCGCTCCTTCGAGCAGGTTCTCGAGCTCCCGGATGTTCCCGGCAAAGTCATGTCCGAGCAGCGCGGCGAATGCCTCGCGGTCCAGGGTCGGGACTTCTCTTCCCTCTCGCGCCGCGAAGCGCTCCAGGAAATGCCGGGCCAGCCTCGGAATGTCCTCGCGTCGCTCCGACAGCGGCGGAAGCGCGATCTCGACGACCCTCAACCGGTAATACAGGTCCTCCCGGAACTCCCCCCGCGCGATCCTCTCGGGCAGCCGCGCGTTGGTCGCTGCGAGCACGCGCACGTCGATCGGAATGCGCTTGCGGCCTCCCACCCTCTCGATCTCGCGCTCCTGGAGAACGCGGAGCAGCTTCGCCTGGAGCGGAAGCGGCATGTCGCCGACCTCGTCCAGGAACAGCGTGCCGCCATTGGCGGCCTCGAAACGGCCCGAGCGCGCTTCGACCCCCGTCGCGACGCCGCGCTCGATGCCGAAGAGCTCGGACTCCAGGAGCGATTCCGGCAACGCGGCGCAGTTGATCGCCACGAAAGGCTTGTCCGCCCGGTCGCTGCGGGCGTGGATCATGCGCGCGACGAGCTCTTTGCCCGTGCCGCTCTCGCCGGTGATGAGCACCGAGGTCCGGGAGGGAGCGACCCGGCCCACGATATCGAGCACGCGGCGCGCCGCCGGAGAATCTCCGACGAAGAGGCGGCCGGCTGCGGCCCGGCCGGTCTCGTCCAGGAGCCTGCGGTTCTCCTCCTCGAGCCGCTCCCGCTCCCGGGTCAGGCGCTCGAGATGCCGCCGGTTCTCGATCGCCATGGCGCAGAGGCCCGCGAGCGACACCAGGAACCGGTCGTCCTCCTCGTCGAAGGCCGTCTGGCCGCCGCGGCGCAGCTCCTTGTCGGCCAGGACGAGCACGCCCACCGTCCGCCGCCCGCCTCCCCGGATCGGGACCCCGATCGCGGAGGACACGGGAGTGCGCAGGAATCGGAAATTCTCGCGGCGCAGAGCGCCTTCGGAGCGCAGCAGGTCGCCGAGAAACGCGTCCTCGGCGACGACGGACTCGGAGGCGCGGCGCGAGAATCCGACCCGCGCTTCGGCCCGTCGGGCTCCCCCTTCGCCGAAGGTGGCCAGGTATCCGCGGGAGGCGTCGAGCACGCCGACCGCGCGCCCGAGCACGTCCTCCACCAGGGCCTCCTCGTTGGGCAGGGACCCGAGAGAGAGGCCCGCGTCATAGAGGGTCTCGAGGAGCAGCAGCTTGTGCTGGGTCGCGAAATCCCGTTCCATATCCGTCGCTACGCGTTTGCGTGGGATCTGCGCCTTCGGCGCACCGGCGAGCGACTCGGCCGGATGCGGCCTCGATCGCTCGTCTGATCCCGCTCAAACGCTCCGCTCCCGCTGCGCGCGCCTCCTCCCTCCTTCGTCGGGAGACTACGCGCGCCGCGAACGGAAGGGAGTACGGAGGTTCTTAGGGGAGCCACCCTAATGCGGAGTCGCCGGGCTCGCGGAGGCGGCCAGGACCTTCTCGCGCCGCGCCTGCTCGACGACGAGCTCGGACGGCCGCGACGGAGCCCAGCTCGGGTTCCACTTGTGATTCTCCGCCAGCAGCTTCTCGGCGCGGTCGAGGTCCCCCTTGCGGGCGAGAAGCTCGGCCAGATGGGCCCGCGCTTCGTAAACCGCCCGGCGCCCCTCGAAGTTCCCCCAGGCAACCGGCGGATTGGCGTTCAGCTCCCAGAGGGCGATGGCCTCGTCGGTCTTTCCCTGGCGGGCCTTCGCCATGGCCATCAGGGCATTCCAGCCCGAAAAGTGGGGCTTACTCTCGCTCCCCTTGGCATCCTTCTCGTAATCCGCGAGGAGCCTGGGCTTGAACTCCACCAGCCGCCGCTCGGCCTCGCCATTGCGCCCCTCCATGAGATCGAGGGCGATGTCCCTGTAGGACTGAAGGGTCTCCGCGCTCTTCCCCTTGGGGAGTTCTGCGATCCGGCCGGCGACCTCGCGGGCCGCGGACAGGTCACCGGCGTAGAACGCCGTTCGCAGCGCAGAACCCAGAAGGTCCGCGCGTCTTCCGTCGGTCAGGGCCTCTCGGGACGCGGCCTCGTAATAGGAGATCGCTTTCGCGTAGTCCCCCTTCCCCTCGTACGCGATTCCCAGGTGATACAAGGACTCGAAGAAGTCCGGCTTGAGCGAGAGAGCCTTGTTCAGGTTGGCGATCGCCTCGTCGTAGTGGCCCGAGTTGGCCTGGACTTCCCCGAGGCTGTCGTAGGGATTGGCCTGATCCGGGGCCATGAACTGATACTTCTTCAGGCTCTCGATCGCCTTGTCGTAGTCGCCGCGGAAGGCGTTGTAGTAGCCGATCGAGTTGTAGATGCTCGCGTTGTTGGGATCTTGAGCCAGGAGATCCTGGTAGATCCGGAGCGCCTCCTCCGCATGCCCCTGGCCCATCTCGTAATCGCAGAGCTGCATAGTGGCGTCGATGTCCTTGGGATACTTTTCGTGGATGGCCCGCGCGATCCGAAGGCGCTCATCGAGTTTCCCCTTCATGGCCGCGGAAGCGAAGTCCAGCCACATGCGCTCGTGCTCGTTCAAACGGCTGCGCAGCCGGCTTGCCCGCTCGACCAGGGAGCGGGCCTGCTCCTCGTTGGAGAGCCGCGCCAGCCGCAGCATGGCCATGGCGAAGTTGGGATCGAGGGAAAGGGCCCGTGCGTATTCGACCTGGGCCTCCTTCGTGTAGACGCGGCGGTCGTTCTCGATCCCCTTCTGGTAGGCCTCGTACGCCGCCGCCGAAGAGGTCGTGACGTCCCGGCGGTTGCCCAGGTACACCGCCATCAGGGCGGCCGCCACCAGCAGGAAGGCGACGGCGACGCCGACAACGGCCCGGCGAGACCGCGTACTCATCCGCCCAATGATACGGCCGGATCGGCCCCGGGTTTCAGGCCCGCCGCCGGCCTCATTCCGCCTTCAGGAGCAGGAACGTCATGTCGTCGTACTGCTCCGCTCCGCCCACGTACCGGCGGATGTCCGCGAGGACCCCGCTGGCCAGGTCCTCCAGGCTCCCATCCCGCCGCGAGGCCAGCGACTCCATCAGGCGCTCCTCGCCGAAGGGGTTCATCTGCTCGTCCATGGCCTCGGAAAAGCCGTCCGTGTAGAAGAAGATCAAGTCTCCCCGCTTCAGGAAGATCTCCCGGGTGTCGTAGGCAACCTCCCGGAAGGCGCCCAGGGGGAGGCGGTGCTCGGGAGGATCGAGGGGGCGGGGACCCCCGTCGCCCGACCGGAGCAGGATCGGGAGCGGCTGTCCGCCGATCGCGTAGCGCAGGCTCATGGCGTGGGGATCGAGCACGAAATAGCCCAGCGACACGAACATCCGCCGCTTGATCGAGTAGATCCGGCGGTTGGATTCCCGAAAGAGCAGCCCGGGGTCCCGGGTCGTCAAGGCCCGGGAATAAACGATTTCCTTGGAGGCGACCATCAGGAGCGAGGCGGGGACGGACTTTCCGGAGACGTCTCCGATCACGACGCCCAGGGAGCTGTCCTCGAAGGGGATGAAATCGTAGAAGTCTCCGCCGACGACCTTCGCGGGAAGGCTTCCTCCGAGGAGCCGAAAACCGGGCACGCGGGGGACGGAGCGGGGCAGCAGGCTCGACTGGATGTCGCGCGCGATCTCGAGATCGCGCCGGAACTCGGCCTGCCGCGTCATCTCGTCGTGCAGGAGCGCGGTCTCGATGGCCAGGGCCGCCTGGTTGGCCAGCGTCGAGAGGAAGGCCCGGTCCTCCCGGTCGAACTGCTCCCCGGAGAGCTTCTCCTTGAGTGCGAGCACTCCCATCAGGCGCTCCCGGTAGACCAGAGGGACCACGAGGCGAAACGCTTCGGAAACGAGGCGTCCCCGGAAGGCCTCGCTCTCGGGATCGGAGACCTCGAGCTCCTCGAGCGCCATCGGCTTGCCTTCCACGCGCAGGAACCGCCGCAATCCGGCGTCGGGGGTGAGGCGGTCCTCCCGCCGGCCGCGGCGCTCCAGGATTCCTTCCCGGTCGCGCAGCCAGATCGAGGCCTTCTCCACGCGCATCGTGGCCGTGACACTGGCCGTCAGGTAGTCGGTGATCTTCCCGAGGTCGAGCTCCCCGGTGATCGCCTCGCTCATCTCGAGGAGAGCCGCCTGGTAGTCGAACTTCTCGCGGAAGAAGAGCTTGTCGAGCGGCGTCTGGAGGCGCCGCCGCAACAGCTCGAAGAGGGGCACGACGACCAGGAAGAACCCGAAGTTGAAAAGGGGGGAGGCAGAGAGCCTCTCGGCGAAGAGGGCGTTTGCGGTCGCGATCGCCGCGATGTAGAGGCCGAAGAGGATCGCCGTCGTCGCGGCATAGAGAAAGGTCCGCCGCACAACGAGGCGGACGTTCAACATCTGGAACCGCACGATCGCGTAGGCGAAGGTCAACGGGATCAGGATCATCGGCACGATCCCGTAGAAGACGTAGTCGTCGTTGTGGAAGAGCGACGGGAGCACGATGCCGAGCAGCACGAAGGGGGCCGTCCCGAGGATCGTGCCGACGAGGACGTGGAAGGCCTGCCGGCGCTCGCGGGGGTCCTCCAGCGTGAACGCGGAATGCGCCAGCGCCGCGAGGCCGAGGATCATGTAATCGCCGAGAAGCACCCAGGACGAAAGCGGCGCGCCGGAGAGGATCGACACGCGCGCGCCGTGCAGCTGGCGGAACACGTCGTAGAGGAAGACGACGGGCGGAATCGAGTAGACGAGGTACAGGAGCTCCGGGCTGGCCGAGAGGAACCTCTCGACCCGGAGCTTCCAGGCCGGCGGCCCCCCGCCGGACCACTCGTCCCCCCTGGCGAAGGCGAAGCGCTTGGGCCGCGGAAAGATCAGGAAGAAGTGGAGGAAGACGGCGGGGAGCAGGAAGAGGCTCACGGTGCCCGTGTTCTGCACGAAGACGTCGATCCACCAGTAGGAGGCCGGGCGCAGGCGGCAGACGAAGAAGAGCAGGAAGAGAATACACAGGAGGAAGAACACCTGCGCCGCCCGGTCGCCGGGGCGCTTGCGAAAGACGAAGAGCCCGATGAAATAGAAGAGGAACCCGAGCACGGCGGCGTAGAGGTAGGTCTTGCCCCCCAGGCGGATGGAGGAGAGGCGCACCTGCAACGTGCGCATCTCCGCGCCTGGCCCGGCGCCCGAGGGAAGGACGCAGGGGCCGCGGCGGACAAGATACGGGACCGTCTCCCCAATCCGATGCCGCCGCAGCTCGCGGGCCGCGTCGGAGATCGAGTTGACGAGCCGGGATCCGATGCCCAGAACGCAATCGCCCGCCTCGATGCCCGCCCGCTGCGCCGGTCCGCCGGGGGTGGCGAGCCGAACCTCGATGCCGCCCGCCCTGTACGGCACCGGCATGATTCCGTCGCTCGGCCGGGCGGAGAACATGTCGCCGATGGAGGCGACCGCGATCGCCAACCCCAGCAGGCCGATGGCGTAGAGCCAGCGTTGCCGGGACTCGCCGGCCTCCGCGGGGCTAAGGCTCACCGCTCCCCGCTCACCGCCGCCACGGCCCCCATGCCCTCCATACGTTCCGCAGCCGAGAATGTTAGCCCGGATTGTTCACGGTCACCTGGCCTGAGCCCGGGCAAACGATTGCACCAGAGAGCATTGCGACCCAAGAAGGGTGACCGGGACCGGGAACAGGGCATCCGCGACTGAGATTTTTCGTCGAGACAAGGAAGCGCGACGACGGCGATGCTCAGCTCGCCAGGTCGTTTGAAGCCCTCGTTTCAGAACTCTCGGCCGCCGTTCGCGAAGCGAATGCCTGTGGCCGAAAGTCGGCTCCGGTATTCTTCCTCCCGATGCCGTTTATCACGTTCGAAGGGGTCGAAGGGTGCGGCAAGTCCACGCAGCTCGCGCTGGCGGCCGGACGCCTGCGCGGGCTCGGCCGCGAAGTCGTCGAGACGCGCGAGCCGGGCGGCACGGCGATCGGCCGGTCGCTGCGGGAGATCCTCATGGACGCGGAAAACGAGGCGCTCGACCCCGTCACCGAGTGGCTCCTGCTCGAGGCGGACCGCCGCCAGCACGTGCTGGAGGTGTTGCGGCCCGCGCTCGCCGGCGGCGCCTTCGTCCTGTGCGACCGCTTCGGAGACTCGACCGAAGCCTACCAGCGGGCGGGGCGCGGCCTCGACGCCGCGGCCGTCCGCCTGGTCGACGCGATCGCGAGGGACGGCCTCTTGCCCGACCTGACGCTCCTGTACGACCTGGACCCGCGCGAAGGCCTGGCGCGCGCGCGGGAGCGGGATGCCGGGAGATCCGACCGCTTCGAAAGGGCGGACCTCGAGTTTCACCAGCGGGTGCGCCGGGGCTATCTGGAGATCGCGCGGCGGGAGCCCGCGCGCGTTGCGGTCGTGGCGGCCGACTCGCCCCTGCAGAGCGTGTTCGCCGAAACCTGGCGTCGGATCTCGGAGCGCTTTTCCCTTTGAGCACGGCGAGACTGCTCGAGCGTCTGGCCGCGCAGCCGGAGAAGTTTCCCGGCGCTCTGCTCCTCACGGGTTCTTCCGAGACGCGGCTGGAGGCCGAGGCGCGGCGGCTCGCTGCGATCCTGCTTTGCCCCGGCGGGGACCCCGAACGCCGGTGCCCATCCTGCCGCCGGATCGACTCGGGCCTGCATCCGGACCTGCTGTCGGTCGAGCCGCAGGGGGTTCAGATCCACATCGACAGCGTCCGCGAAGCGATCGCATTCGGATCCGGCAAACCCTACGAGGCGTCGCGGCGGGTCGCGGTCATCGGACACGCCGAGCTGCTCGGCCTCGAGGCGGCCAACGCCCTGCTGAAGTCTCTGGAGGAGCCCGGACGGCACCTCCACTGGATCCTGACGACGAAGCGGCCCGAAAACCTCCCGGCGACGGTCCGCTCCCGCTGCTCGACCGTCGAGCTGACCCCGACATCCCGCGCGGAGCGCGCGGCCGCCTGGGCCTCGCGTGGCTTCTCCGAAGCCGACGCGGGGGAACTTGCCGTGCTCGAGCCCAGCCCGGAAGAGGACGCGCGGGAGCTGCTCGAGGATTACCAGAAAGCGCGCGCCGATGTGCTGCTTGCCCTGCGCGCGGGGCTCGCGCAGCGAAAGATCGCGCCGCTGGTGCTTCTGGCCGACGCGCTCGGGCAGGCCGAGCCCGCCCGAGCGAGGCTGCTCGCCGAGCTCCTCGCCGATGCCGCGATCGTCTCGAGCGCCCCGGCGGACCGGCTTCGCCATCGGCCGGTCGCGGGCGCGATCCTCGAGCTCGCGGCCCGGGCGAAACCTCAGGCGCTCCAACACGCGGCGCTCAAGGCGGCCGACGCGCCGGCCGACAACCGCAGAGGCAACAGGCGACTCCACTACGAGTCGGTGCTGCTCGAACTGCTGCTTAGTAGCGCGTCATCCTGAGCGAAGGTCGCAGGACGTAGGTGGTAGGACGTAGGGCCGAAGGTCAGCTTCTTACCTCCTACGTCCTACGTCCTCTACCTGGAGGACGGGTACGTCACCCGCTGCTACTTGCCGAGCCGGACTTCCAGCGTCTGCGTCTGGCCCGCTTCGACGGTGACCTCCAGGGTCTTGTCCTTGAATCCGGGACGCGACACGGTCACCGTGTGCTTTCCGGGCGCCAGAGGGACTCCGCGGTCGAGGGAATTCACTTCCTCCGCGGTTCCCACGAACCGGTCGTCGACGTAGACCGCCGCGTCCAAGGGTTCCACGGTCAGGCGCAGACGGGTGCGGGCCCGCCCGCCGTCGCGAGTCGGGCGCTGCTCTTCCCCGTACTCGTCGCGCTGCCCCTTCGGAGCGGGCGCCGCGGACGGCGGGTACGCGTCCTCAGGAGGCGCGGGAGGATTGTCTTCGCCCACGTAGGTCGAAGGCCCCGACGGTGTGTAGGGATCAGCCTGAGCGTTGGCTCCCCGGCGTTTGACGAAGTACCGCCGGATCGGGTCGATCTTGGGCGTGTCATAGGAGCCGCGATGTTTCGCCCCCGGGGTTCTCGCGAGCTTGTCCTTGAAATCCCAGGCGACGCCGGGTCGAGCGTCCACTTCCTTCGTCAGGGACTGGTAGCCTTCCAGGCGGAACTCGATGCGGTAATGACCGGGCCCCAGATAAAGGTTGTCCGGCCACCCGTCGAAATCATCCGCGGTTCCGATCAAGCGGCCATCCAGGTAGACCAGCGCCTCCTCCGGTGAGATGTCGGTCTTGATCACCGCCCACTGCGACCGGGCGCCGTAGTACGAACCATACGGGGGGTAGCCGGGATAGCCATACCAGCCGGGCCATCCCCACCCCCAGCCCCAGCCCCATCCCCAGCCTCCGACGCCGATGACCACTCGCCCGCCGCCGCCGCCGTGGTGGTGCTGCGCCTGCATGACCGCAGGGAGAAGGAGAACGAGACTGAGCGCCAACAGCACCGATTTATTCGTCTTCATGGCAGTGTCCTCACGCCTGAAGAGAGAGCAAGACCAGAGCCAAGAGCCGTCCAACGAATGCGACAATAACCCTCTTTTCGCCAGCGAGTTAATGGCTGTAGCTCCGGGAGGTCATTTGCGGAACTGACCTCGGAAAAGGTCAGGTCGTCACCCGCAAGCTACCGGTGCAGCGGTCGTTGGCCGGCAGGCTTCGGCTTTTCAGAGCGCGGTTCAAGCCTCGAAGGTAGTCGTTCTGGAGGACGCGGTCCAGAGCCCAGCGCCCCCCGGGCACCTCCCAACGCTCCGAGAGCGCCGCCCACCACGAGAGAAGGCCGCTCTTGAAAGCTCCGTCCTCGCGGAACCCGAGCGCCTGCGGCACCGCCAGGAAGTCCGCCAGCTCGGGGTGCTTCTCGTAGAAGATCGCGGCGGCCTCTCCCGACTTCTCCTGCCTGCGCCGGAACGAGGCGAAGGTGATGTCGTGATGGTGACGCGCCACCGCCGCGGGGCGATAGAGGATCCGCATCCCCATCCGCATCATGCGATAGGCCGCCTCGATGTCCTCCCAGGCGGCGTGCGGAAACGTGGTGTCGAAGAGACCGGCCGACTTGAGCAGGGCCCGCGGCAGCGAGACATTGGAGGTGTAGAAGAAGTTGAAGGGAACGGACTCCCGATCCTCGATGAGGCCGTAGCCGAACTGAAGGCCGTACTCGTTGATGTGGTGGAGAAAGGGGGACACGCGGCGGCCGCGCGGCCAGGTCGTGTATCCGAGCACGGCGACCGGGTGGGGGCGCGGCTCGGCGTGCGCGGCCGCGTGAACGGCGAGAAGATCCGGCTCGGGCACGATGTCGTCTCCGAGGAAGAGGATCAGGCGCCCCCGCGCCGCCTCCACTCCGCGGTTGCGCGCCGCGGCCGGGCCGGCGTTGGACTGATGCAGGAAGCGGAACGGATAAACGGGGGAGAACGCGCGGAGACGCTCGGGCGTCGTGTCTCGCGAGCCGTCGTCCACGACGATCACTTCGAACTCCGGCGATCCCGCCTGCCGCCCGAGCGCCTCGAGGACCTCGAAGAGCGTCCCGGGGCGCTCGAAGGTCGGAACGACTACCGAGAACGCCGTCGTCACGCGAAGATCTCCGAGAGGGAGGTCCGCACGAGCGAAGGCGCCCCCGAGAGAAACTCACGGAAGAAATCGGAGTCGAACCGCTCGTCTCCCGGGTAGGTGGGAACGAGCCTCAACGGGAACCGCGCGAAGATCTCGGCGTCGGGCCGCCGCCTGCCCGACTGGACCTCGCGGCGCTTGCGGGCGAGCGAGGCGTGGTTGCGGTGAATCCAGAGGAGAGCCTTCAGGTGAGCGACCGTCAGGGGATCTTCGATCGAGACGCGATCCTGTCCGTTGGCCGAAATCCCGAAGAGCCGCCGGAGGAAGGATCTCTCGAGGCGGCGCTCGCGGTAGGGATCGCGGCGGAGCTCGCCGGCTCCGGGGTTGCGCGTGGAAAGCATCTCCGCGACCCGGGTCAGGAAAGCCGCCAGCACGGCCGGCATGAGAGCGCGGAAATGTTCGGCATCGAGGTTCTTGTACGCCGTCGCGAAGGCGTTCTTCTCGATGAGGAAGCCGCGGGGGTAGATGCCGAGGGCCTCGCCGGTCGAGCCGCCGCGGTGGCGGGCGACCGCGCGCGGTTCGGCGATGATCCGCCGCCCGAAGATCCATTGCCGCCACCCGAAGTCCACGTCCTCGAGGTAGGCGAAGTAGTCGTCGTCGAAGCCGCCGGAGGAGAGGAAGGGCTCCCGCCGCACGGCCATGAGGCCGCCGCAGGCGAAGAGCCGGTCTTCTCCCGGGATGGCTTCCGGCAAGGCGTCGACCGGCCGGCCGACGTCCCTCTGGAACGCGTGGCCGTCGAAGGTCAGGAATCCGTCGGAGAAGTCGTTCTTCCGCCCGGAGGCGTCCACCAGCCGGCCGGCCGCCGCCACCACGTCCGCCGGCGCCCGAGAGAGAGCCTCCCCCAAGAATCCGAGGGCGTCCGGCAGGACGGCGGCGTCGTCGTTGACAAAGGCGAGGACCGGGGCCTGCGCGGCCTCGGCGCCGAGGCGGCAACCGGCCGCGAAGCCGGAGTTGCCGCCCGCGACGATGCGCCGCAGGTTGGGATGACGCCGGAGGACCTCTTCCATCGGCTGGCCCCCGGTGTTGTCGACGAGGATCGTTTCGACCGACGCCGCGCAGGACGACGCCGCCAGGGCGTCGAGCCCCTCGAGCAGGTGCTCCCGCCCGCTGTGATGAACGACGACGACGGAGAGGTCCGGACGCATGAAATTCAAGATAACAAAGGTGTCAGGTTCAAGGCGTCAGGTTGAACGCAGGTGTCAGGTTTCAGGTGCCAGGTTCCGGGTTGGGCTGACACCTGACACCCGACACCTAGCACCTGCATTTCACCTGAAACCTGAAAGCCTGACACCTACTTTCTCCTCCCGACTGCCTTGCCCAGCCGGCGCCAGAGAGGTTGGTGCTCTCGCCGGGGAAGGGGAAGCCGGCCGGGGTCGATCCGGGCCTCCCGGCACCAGGCGGCCAGCGGAGCGGCGACGATGTTCCACGCCCGCGCGGCCGCGAAGCGCCGGGCCGCGGCGCCGCCCTTCTCCCGTTCCGCGGGGTCCAGGAGCATCTGGATGACGGCCTCGGCGAGACCGGAGGCCGTTGCCGCCACGCGCCGGCCCGCCCCGGCCGCTTCGAGCTCCCGCGCGAGAGGCCCTCCGGCGACCGAGAGCGAGCAGACGCCGCCCCACGCCGCGTCGAGCAGGCGGGTCCGGAAGGCGAGGTCCCGCTCGAGCCCCTCCGAGGAGATGGACACGAGCAGGTCCACGGCCGCGTAGAGGTCGGCCCGGGCCGCGTAGGGCAGCCAGGGCGAGAAGAGAATCGACTTGCCCTGCGGATCGATTGCGCGGGCGCGCTCCCGGGCGCGCGCGTAGACGCGCTGCGGCGTCGTCTCGGGATTGGGGTTCTCGAAGAAGAGGAGCCTGGCGTCCGGACAGCGACGCAGCACGCCGGGCCACGCCTCGAGCAGGAGGTCCGGCTCGTACCAGTCGTAGATCCCTCCGAAAAAGACGAGCAGCCCATCGGGCGGTAGGTTCAAGAGCCGGCGCCCGGCCGCCCGGTCTCCGGCCGCCGGTTCGGCCGGCACGCCGAACGGAACGACGGCCAGTAACCCCGAGAGTTTCGGGTCCGCCGGGAAGTTGGCCGGGCCGATGCGGCCCGTCGCGTAGAGAGCGCCCGCATAGAAGAGCCGCTGCTCCTGGGAGGCGCACAGGAAGAAGTCCGCGCGCCCGAGCGCGAGCTCGAGCGTGGCCCGGTCGTGCGAGGCCGTGGCTTCTCCCAGGGTCGAAACGTAGTGAAGGTTCTCGACGAAGAAGGGATCGTAGAGGTCCGCCGCGACGGCGATTCCGGGAGCCTGGTGAAACCACCAGTTGGCGGCGTGCCCCGAGACGATCGCCGCGTCGGCGTTGACCGCCGCGGACGCCAGAGCGCCCGGAGGGGCGGCCACGACCGGGATCTCGCCGGCGACGCCGGCCGCCTCGGCCGGATCGTTGGCGACGAGCAGGCGCACGTCGAATTCTCCGCGCAGGGTCCGCGCGAGCTCCAGGGCGCGGATCCCCATGCCCGCCATCTTCGGCCGGATGGGCTCCGGAGCCAGGATGACGACCCGGCGGGTCATCGCGGGACTCCTCCGGCGCGCTCCGGAGTCAACGCGCTAGGCCCTGCCGCGAAGCCGTTCGAGGACCAGGTGCAGCCTCCAGGTCCGGGATCGGTAGATGTTGGAAAGGATGCCGTTGAGCCTTTGAATCTCGGCGTGGGCCTCGTCCATGTTGACCCTGTACGCCTCGTTGCTCTCGAACAGCTCGGCCACGCGTCCGTGCGCAAGCTCGTTCTCCGCGAGAAGTCTCCCCTTCTCCGTCTCGAGCTCCCCGACGCGCGCGGCCCATTGCGCCTTCTCCCTCTCGAGCTGTTCGCGGGCCGCGGTCCTCTCCGCCTCCAGAGCGTCCACCCTCTGCTCGGCCTTCCCCAGGCGTTCCCCGACGCGCGCGAGCGCCGCGTCCAGCCGCCGGTGGCTCTCCCGCTGGTAGAGCAATTCCCTCTGCGAGACGCCGTCCCGCTCCGACCAGAAGGCGATCTGCGCGCGCAGCCGGTCCAGGACCCGCGCCACGCCCTCCTCCGTGCGGCGGTTCGCGTAGCGGCGGTAGATCTCCGCGCGGGCCTTCTGGAAGGCGGCCTGCCCGGCGGCGACGTGGGAAGGGGCCGGATCCGGCGCCTCGAAAACCCGGTATTCGCACGTGACGGCCCGCACGTGGCGGAAGGCGCTCTGCAGGGAGAGCCGGATCAGGAAATCCCAGTCCTCCGAGTACTCGAGCTTTTCATCGAAGGATCCGGCGCGTTCGTACAGCGCTCGGGGCAGAAGCAGGGTGTGGAGAGGGATGTAGTTGGCGAGCAGGAGATAGTCGGGGTCGAAATCGAGCGAATACTGAAGGGTGCGGTGGAGCGGTTGCCAGGATTCCTCATGTCGGCGATAGACGACGGTCACCGCGTCGGAATAGACGACCGGCTCCGGACCGCTCCTGTGGGCGCGCAGGAGCCGCTCGAGGTGGTCCGGGTAGCACAGATCGTCGTCGTCCAGGAACGACACCAGGTCGTTGCGAGCGAGGGCTACCCCACGGTTGGCCGCCGCCGATCGGCCGCGGCCCTCGGGAAACTCCTCGAGCGTGAGATCGAAGGCTCCGCCCGAGACGTCGCCGAGGCCGGAAAGCGACGCTCCGCCGTCGTTGACGACGACGACCTGCGTGGGCCGGGCAGTCTGCGCGCGCAGGCTCTCGAGCGCCTCGCGAAGGAGCGCCGGGCGGTTTCGCGTGCGGACGACGACGGAGACCGGCGCGGGTCCCCGCTGCCCGTCGGCGACGAGGGCGGGGCCGATCGAGCGCCGGAACTCCTCGAGCGACCGCGTGGAAGCCTCCGCGTGGTCCAGGACGCGAAAAGCCTCGACCGGGCCGTCGCCACCGAGCGTCAGCCGCCGGTACGCGTTCAATCCGCCGACCGCGCCGGCGTAGTCGCGCACGGCGTGCTGGGACACGTAGGCGCCCAACGCGGCGGCCTTGGCGTCCGCGACCGCGGCGATGTCGACGAGCGCGTTGGGAAGAAGCGGATGCGAGATCTCGTAGAAGGCCAGGCGCAGGGAGCGGAAGAGGTCGTGATCCGGGTCCTCCGGGCGAGAGCCGGCGAGGCTGGCGTAGAGGACCTCCGCGAGCGCCCGGTGGTCGGGATGAATCTCGACGGGCGAGGGGGAAAAAATGAGATCCGGATGAAACTCACGAATCTGCCGGCCGATCTCCTCGGAAAGAGACTCAACGCTCGCCGCGAGCTCGCGGTCTCCGAGAGAGGCGAACACGGGCGGCTCGAGTCCGAGCGTCCCGGCTGCTCTGCGGGACTCCTCCCGCCGCCTCTCCGCATACCCCTCGTCGGCCTCCGCGCCCTGTTGCCGCGCTCCGTCGGTGGCGATCCAGATCCGGATGGCCTCCGCTTCGCCCGCGTTCAAGGCGAGAGTGCCGCCCGCGCCGAGAATTTCGTCGTCCGGGTGAGCGGCCAGCACGAGGATTCGCCCGGCCGAGAGCTCGCTCGCCCGGTACGGGATCAGGGACTCCTCATCCATCGGTCGAGCCGCTGTCACTCTTCATGTACGTTGGCCGCAGTTTATCCGTCCGGAGCCGACGGGCCTAGACCATGTCGTAGAGGGCCGGCGTCAGATGCAGGCCTCGGGCGAAGCGATCCGCGAGCGCGTCGTCCGACGAGCGCACGATCAACGGAAACCCGGCCTCGCGGCGCTCCCCGCCGAGTCCCCGGATGACGGCGCTTCCCGGCCCGCCGGGAGTCTCCCAGAAGACCAGGGTCTTCGCCCCCATCCGGCGCGCCTCCGCCGCAGCGACGGCGAAGAGAGCCGGCAGGTCGCCGCCGTCGGGCTCGCGACCGAGGTAGTCGGCCACGAGCGCCGTCTCCCCCGTGACGGAGAGGACCCCCCAGCTCCGCATGCTCCCGGGTGGTCCGTGCCAGACCATGCGGTAGTAGCGGGCCGGCCGGGCGTGGAATCTCCAGTTCGCCCGGGACCGGTCCCGCACGGCGGCCCAGTCCAGGTGGCGGGAGGCGGCCTCCCACAGGCCGTCGAAATCCTCTCCGACGCAATCCGCCGCGACGCCGTCGCCGGGAGGGGGCGGGAAGGAGTCGCAGGGGACGTGCACCTCCCGAATCGGGAAGAGCGTGCGGGAGCCGACCAAGCGATGGCTGACGGCCAGGTGACGCTCCCCGGGAAAACCGAAGCAGAAGGGCATTCCCCGGGCGAAGACCGTTTCGTAGAAGGCCTCGGCCATCCGCAGGAAGATCCCGCGCTTTCCTCCGAGCAGCCGCGCCGAAGGGTCCGTCGAGACGTCTCCGACGGAATAGAGAAGCCGCTCCCGCCCCTCGAGCAGGAAGCGGATTCCCCAGCCCGCGTAGCTGCCCAGGATCTCTCCGCCGTCGGCGGCGACGATCCCGAACCAGCCGTCCGGACATCGGGCGAACTTCCATTCCCATTCCTCGGCCGTCATCTCGGCGCCGAAGGCCCTCGCGAAGAGGCGCCGGATCCCGGGCGAATCCGCGTCCGTGGCGGGACGGATCTCGACCGTCACGCCCGCTCCCAGGCCAGCCTCTCGAGCGGACGCCCGTCCTCGCCGCGAAAGATCGTGAAGTACCAGCGTCCGGAGAGGCGATCGAGGACCTCGCGCGGAAGACCGAAGCCAGTCTCCAGACTCGCGCCGGCGAACGGAAGCCCCGACGGGTTGGGCGAGACGGCGAGAAAAGCCCCGGGTCTCGACGGAAAGGATGGCGGCTCTCCCCTTTCTAGCCGAAGTCTGAAGCCGGGGTCGGGTTCGGGCCGCTCTCGCGCCGCCCGCTCGAGCAGGAGGCGTCCGATGCGTCCGTAGCGCCGGTTGCGGTACTCCCGCCGCGACGCCGAGCGGCGCGCCGCCGTCCCGGAGTTGCGGGAAGAACTGGCGCCCCAGAGGTGACGCACGCGCGCCCGAGGCTCGAACCGCAGCTCCAGTCCCGCGGCGCGAACGCGGTCCTCCCACTCCGTCTCTTCGTACTCGAAGGGGAATCGCTCGTCGAAGCGGCCGACCCTGTCGAAGACGTCGGGGCGCGCGGCGAGAACCGCGCCGGAGAGATGCCGCGCACGCCCCCCTTCGCGCCAGAGGCGGAGCGTTTGCCTGGCGAAGGCGGCAAACCGCCGCCTGGCGAGCCGAGAGCTGCCGTTGCCCCGGATCTGCGCCAGGTCCCCGAGGAAGGAGGGAGCGAACCCTGGCGGCAGCAGGAGGAGTCCCTTCTCGTCCCAGGCGCACAGGGGCCCGACCGCCCCCACCGAAGGGATTTCGAGCGAACCGGCCAGGGCCGCCACGGCCCCGGGATGGAAGACGACGTCCGCGTTGCAGACCAGCAGTTTGCCTCCCCGGGCCGCGGCGAGCCCGGCGTTGGCGCCCCCCGAATAGCCGCGATTGTCCGCGAGAAGGATCGTTCGATCCGCCGGGATCGTCTTCAGAAGCGCTCGCTCCCTCTCGTCCGAAGCACAATCGACGAGCACGACCTCTCCGCGGACGCCTTCGCGCGCGAACGCCTCGGAGAGCGAAGCGACGCAGGCTGCGGCTTCGGAGGACGTGGCGTGGCTGACGACGATCGCCGACAGATCGGGCGTCACTGCGGCGTTCTCTGTCGCAGGGCCTCGTCGAACGCGCGCTCCAGGTTCGCCGCGACTCCGTCCGGGTCGAAGCGCCGGGCACGGTCGGGCCCGAGCGAACGGGCGCGCTGGCGTGCCTCGGCGGTCGCCACCTGCGGAAGCATTGCCGCCAGAGACTCGCTATCGCCGTCTGTGAAGTACCAGGCCGCCTCGCCCGCGATCTCGCGGTGGCCCGGCGTGTCGGAGAGCAGGCAGGGCAGGCCGCAGGCGAGGGCCTCGACGACCGGCAGTCCGAAACCTTCCGCCGGCCGCGCCGGCCCGAGGAAGACATCGGAAGCGCGGTAGGCGAAGGGCATCCGATCGGGTGAAAGATCGTGGTGGTATTCCCCGGCAAGGCCCGCCGCCCGCTCTCGCTCCTCCTCGCCCAGCGGCAGAGTCGAGACGCGGCGAAGCCGATAGACACCGCCTCGCTCGCGCCAGAGACGGAGTCCCGTCAGCGCGATCTCGATCCCTTTTACGTCCGCCTGGTACGGTCCGACAAGCAGCACGACCGGCGGGCTCTCGGGGGCGGCCGCCCGGGTGGCCGCCGGAAAGAACCCGCGGGCGTCGAAGGCCTGCCCGACGGTCGCGGCGGGACCGAAGCCCAGGCGCGCGAGCAGCCCGGCGAGCGTCGCGGAGATCGCGAGCTTGCGCGTCGGCGCCCGGTAGGCGGCCTCGATCTCCTCGCGCCGGTCGGCGTAGAAGCTGAAGGCGCCTTCGTAGCCCTGGCAGAGATGGAACACGGGGCCCCGCGCACCGTCGAGCGCCGGAGCGACGGTCGTCCAGAACGTGGCGACGCGGATGTCCGCCTCCGCGAGCTCGCGCGACTCGCGGAAGGAGGAGCGCTCGAAATTCGAGCGGGCCATCGGAAACCATGCGGGCGGCGGAGAGGGCGAGACGACGGCCACGTGGTGCCCGCGGCGGGAGAGCGCTTCGGCCTGGACGAGGACCACCTGGACGCCTCCGGACAGCTTCGTGGATTCCAGCAGGTAGGCGATCCGGGTCACCCGAGAGCCTCCGCGTCCGCGCGCCGGCGCAGGACGTACACGTCCTGAAAGGCCGCGAGCGGAAAGAGAGTCCTCCTGCCGTCGATCCGCCCGGAGGGAAAGTATCCGATCCTCTCGAACCCGGAGAAGAGCTTCTCGACCGCCCCTTCTCCGTGGAAGCTCGCGAAGGCGTTGGCTCCGTCGGCCCCGCCGCCGGTCTCGATGTGGCCCGTCCGCTCGAATTCCTCGATCCGTTCCGGAAGGAACAGCCGGACGTACGGCTTGCCGTGAAGCGTGAGCAGGAGGCTGCCCCCGGGTTTGAGGACCCGCGCGAGCTCCCGTGCCCACAGCCGCTGCGCGTCGTGGGAGAGGTGCGTGAAGACCGAGACGGCGCAGACGAGGTCGAACCGCCGGTCCGGATAGGGCAGGGGCGGCCGGGGCGCCGTGCGGTCGAAGCGGATCGCGCTCGGAAGATGGGCGCGGGCCCAGCCGATGAGGGCCTCGTTGGTATCGCAGCCGAAGAGCTCCCGCCCAGCCTCTTCGAGATGCCAGCCGAGGAGAACCCTGCCCGATCCGCAGCCGAAATCGAGGATGCTGGCGATCCGGTCGACGGCGACTCCCGCGCGCGAGAGGTACCGCTTCGCGTTGGCGAGGGCCGGGAGGATCGAGTCCTGGTAGGCCGCGGCGTCCCCGTGTCCCTGGGTCTGGAAGACCACTTCGGGCTCGGGCGCGGGGAGCCGCGCGAGTGCGCGCCGCATCGTCTCGAGCCCGGCGGAGGATTCCCGGACCGCCGCCAGGTCGTATTCGAACAGAGGCTCGGCCCGGCCGTCCTCCCGGAGCGCTTCGAAGCGGAGGACATCCGCGTCCGCCGGAACGTGCAGCCCGAATTCGAACCGGCAGCCGCCGGCCGCGGGCAGTTGCGGAAGCCACCGGGCAATCTCCTCACTCGGACGGTCGCTCGGAAAATCGCCCGCCGGGCGCCCGTCGACGGAGACGCGGATCCCGCGCAGGATTCGCCCCCGGGTGTCGAGCGCGATCCCGCGGAAGAGATTTTCCGCGCCGAATCGGACCGCGTGGTGGGGCGGAGAATCGAGCGCGCAGAGGAGGAAATCTTCCTCCTCCCCGGCCGGCCGGGGCGGCGCGCCCGTTTCGGCGCGAGCGAGAGCGATCCACTGGTAGGTCGCCAGACTC
>JAWOLE010000330.1:0-16111 GCA_033853815.1 Thermoanaerobaculia bacterium | reverse complement strand
TCCTCATCTACCGGGGCATCGCGATCGTGGACAACCGCCAGATCCTCGCTGGGGCGGTGCCGGCGGCGCTCCTCGCCCTGGCCGCGGACGGCCTGCTCGGTCTCCTCGAACGGCGGCAGTCCGCGTGGAGGACTTCCTGAAGCGCGTCGCGTTTTTCGCGGCCGCGATCCTGGCGTTCGGAAGCTGCCGGCATGCGGGCGCGCCGATTCGGATCGGGTCGAAGAACTTCTCCGAGCAGGTGCTTTTGGGAGAGATCGTCGCTCAGGCGCTCGAGGGCCGGGGCGTGCGGGTGGATCGGAAGTTGAACCTCGGCGGCACGTTCGTCTGCCACAAGGCGATCACCGCGGGAGATCTGGATCTCTATCCCGAATACACGGGCACGGCCTTCACGGCGATCCTGGCGAAGAAGCCGATCTCGGACCCGGCCGCGGTACGCCGCGAGGTCGAGCGCGAGTACGCGAAGCGCTGGGGGCTCATCTGGTCGCCGCCGCTCGGTTTCGAGAATACCTTCGCCTTGATCGTCCGGGGCGAGGACGCACGGCGGTGGGGATTGAAGACGATCTCCGATTTGAAGGCGCACGAAGCGGAGATCCGCCCCGGCTTCGGATACGAGTTCCTGGAGCGCGAAGACGGGTTTCCGGGCCTCGTGAAGACCTACGGCCTCTCGTTTCCGCGGCGCCCAGCCCAGATGGACCTGGGCCTCCTGTATCCCGCGCTCGAGAGCCATCAGGTGGACCTGATCGCCGGCAACTCGACCGACGGCCTGATCGCCGCGATCGGAGCGGTCGTCCTCGAAGACGACAAGCATTACTTCCCTCCCTATGAGGCCGCGTTCGTCGTCCGCGGCGCGGTCTGGGAAAAGAGCGCCGCCGTCCGCGAGGTGCTCAACGGCCTGGCCGGCAAGCTCTCCGCCGAGACGATGCGCAAGATGAATGCGCAGCTCGACAAGGACAAGCGACGCCCGGAGGACGTCGCGAAGGAGTTCCTCAGGACTCTGTCGTTCTGAGGCCGCCGCCGCTCATTCTCGATCGGTCCGACAATAAAAACGCCGCCCCTCCCGGGGCGGCGTAGCTGTGGTCGGTACGGCCATTGTGCGAAAGGCGTCCGACGACGTCTCATTCTAGCAAAATCCGTGCCTCAGTCGTCTCTCCCTTCCAGGGCCGCCTTAACTCCAGAGAAAATCGGGTGATCGGGTGATCGTGTGATCGGGTGATTGGCCGGGGCTTTAGATCGCAGATCACCGGATCACCCGATCGCAGATTCCTAGAGGTTTTCCTCGAAGAACCGGGCCATCGCTGCGTTGCGGAAGTTCAGGGACTCCCTGCCGCGGAAACCGTGCTTCTGGCCCGGCTGGATCTCCAGCTGGTAGGGCCTGCCGGCCCTGGTCAGGGCGTCCACGAACGCCATCGTGTTCTGCATGTGGACGTTGTCGTCGGCCGTCCCGTGGATGAGCAGAAGCTTCGCCTTCAGGTCTTTGGCCTTCGACAGCGGCGCCGAGGCCTCATAGCCCTTCGGGTTCTCGGCCGGCGTCCGCATATAGCGCTCCGTGTAGATCGTGTCGTAGAACTTCCAGTGCGTCACGGGAGCGCCGGCGATCCCGCATTTCCAGACGTCGGGCGCGTTGGTCAGCGCGTAGAGCGTCATGTACCCGCCGTAGGACCAACCCCAGATGCCGATGCGCGAGGGGTCCACGTAGGGGAGCGACTTCAGGTACTTCACCCCGGCGAGCTGGTCGGAGAGCTCCCTCCGTCCCGTCTCCTTGAAGATCGCGGTCTCCCACTGGTGGCCCCGGCCCCAGGAGCCGCGGTTGTCCAGGCTCCAGATGAGAAAGCCCTTCGAGGCCATGTAGTGGTCGAAGAGGGAGGTCGCCCCCCAGGCGTCGTGCACGACCTGGGCGTGCGGGCCGCCATAGACGTAGACGATCACGGGATACTTCTTCGAAGGATCGAAGTCGGCGGGTTTGACGAGCCTCGCCTCGAGCTTCGTGCCGTCGTCGGCCGTGACCTCCACCTCCTCGGTCGTCGCAAGCTCGTATTCGTCGAGCCGGTTCTGCGGCCGGTGGACGAGGCGAATCGTCCTTCCCGACGCGTCGAGCAGGGATATGGCGGGAGGCTTCGAAACCGTCGAGAAGGTGTCGAGCAGATAACGGCCGTCGGGGGAGAGCTCGGCCGAATGCGTCCCGGGAGCGAGAGGCAGCTTCTCGAAGCCGGAGCCGTCGAGCGAGACCCTGTAGAGCGCCCGCCGGCGCACGTTTTCTTCGGTGGCCGTGAAGGAGACGAGCTTGCGCGCCTCGTCCACTCCGGCGATCCGGTCCACCATCCACTTCCCGCTGGTGATCGCCCGGGGCTCGCCTCCGGAGACGCTGCCGACGTAGAGGTGAGCGAAACCGCTGCGCTCGGATTTCCAGAGGTAGCGGCCGTCCTTCAGGAACCGCGGCGGCTCGACGACGTTCAGCCAGTAGGGGTCCTGTTCGGTGAAGAGCGTCCGCGGGGACCTGCCGGGTATGGAGAGCACATGCACCTCCTGCCGGTCCTGCGCGCGATTCAGGATGCGGTAGCAGACCAACTTCGAGTCCGGCGTCCAGGAAAACGCCGGCTCGACATACACGTCCGATCCGAGCCGCTCTTCGGCCCTGGACCGGCCGTCCACGCCGACGACCAGAAAAGTGACGCTGGAGTTCGCCGTGCCCGCCTTCGGATAGCGCTGGAAGGTGACCGCCGGCGGGACCTTCAGGAAATCCACGAGCGGATAGGACTCCACCTGGTTTTCGTCGAGCTTCAGATAGGCGATCGCCGAGGAATCCGGCGACCACTCGTAGGCTCGACCGGTGCGGTTCGCGAGCTCCTCCTCGTAGACCCAGTCGAGCTTGCCGTCGAAGACGTGCTCGCCGCCGTCGCCCGTCAGCCTGGTCTCCTCTCCCGAAGAGAGCTCGATCGTGTAGAGGTCGTTCTTCCGAACGAAGGCGACCCGCTTGCCGTTGGGGGAGAACGACGGAAATTCCTCCCGCTCCGGGTCGTGGGTCAGCCTTCGCAAGCGCTTCTGCGCCACGTCGTAGAGCCACAGGTCGCTGTCTCCGGAGAGGAGGATCGTCTTGCCGTCGGGAGACCAGCGGTATCCATCGAGCGAGACACGGCGCGGCCCGCGCGCCGTTCGGTCGCTCTCCCGTGGGGTCTCCGACCCGGGCGGCTGCCGGGTGACGCCCGGAGCGATCTCCGCCGGCCTGGGCTCCTCGGGAAGCGTCAGGCTTTCCGCCGTGACGGCGGTGACCCTCTTTCCGGTCTTCGCGTCTTCGAGGATGAGCTCGGAGATTGCCTCGTCTCCCGATCCCGGTCCCTTACGCTCGACGAACGAAAAGCGATCCTGTCCCGGGAGCCACGTCAGGCCCGTAACGGCACGTCCCGCCAGGGGAGGCTCGGCCGTCAGATCTTCCAGCGCGAGTTTCTTCTTCTCGGCGACAGCGGGCGAGGCGAGGGCGAGCGCGAATAGAAATACGATGCCGCGCGTCTTCCATGTCGGTGAAAACAAGGCGTGTCCTCCTTCCGCTCATCGAGCGTGGGATCGCAGAAAGGCTCTGGTTTAGAAACTCTCGGCCGCCGTTCGCGGAGCGAACGCCTGCGGCCGAAAGTCGAATTCTCCCATAATGAACGCCGTGACCCCGTTGCGGTTGGCGGCATGGGCTTCCGCTCTGGCTTGCGTTCTGGCAGCCGAGCCGATCGGGAGTCCCGAGACGGCCCGTCCCTTGCTCGGGCTGGCGATCGAATTCCAGAAACCGCCTTCGGCCGAGGTCGAGCGACGGGCCCTGAACGAGGTCCGGGCCACGGGCGTCGATTTCTTCCTGCTGTCCCTTTCCTGGTCGCAGGCCGAGCCCTCGCCTCGGAAATACCGGGTGGCGGAAGTCACGCGGACGGCCCGCATCCTGCGGCAATCCGGAGCCACCCTCCATCTGGACCTGCCTCTGGTCTCCGGACGCCGCCGCGACGTTCCGAGGGATCTCGCCGGCGCGGCGTTCGACGATCCGAAACTCTCGCTGCGGTTGGGCGAGCTGCTCGAGGCCCTCGCCCCGGCGCTTGCCGACGTCTCGTCGCTCTCTCTCGGCTACGAGGCCGACGCGTATTTCGCCGACAAGCCCGATGAGCTGAAGGCCTACCTGCGCCTCTTCGCGGGGGCGGTCGAGTTCCTGCACACGCTCGCTCCGCGCCTGGCCGTCGGGGTCACTACGGCGGCGCCGACGGAGAGCGTCGCTCCCGAGGTCGCGGCGCAGCTCCACCAGAAGAGTCCCGTCCTTTTCTACCTCTACGCCCCCTTCGAGCGGGGCAAGCCGTTCTGGCACCGGGCGCCCGGCTCGCTGGAGTCGGATTGGAAGAAGCTGCTGGATGCCGTGAAGGGGAGGCCGATCGCCTTTCCCGAGGTGAGCTTCTCTTCCTCGCCGGAGAACGGCTCGAGCCCCGAGAAGCAGGCCGAGTTCGTCCGGCGCCTTCGGCGTTTTCTCGCGTCCGCCGACGGCAAGCGTCTTCTCTTCGCGCGCTACGTCGGATGGCGGGACCCGCCGGCCGGGACCTACGCGGTGGCCCCCGGCGCGCCGGACGCCGCGCGCCGCAAGGCCGCCTTCTTCGCCAACCGCGGCCTGCAGGAGGCCGACGGCGCCCCGAAGCCCGCGTGGAAGGAGTGGGTCCGCGCTGCGCGCTGATTGACGATGGACGATTGATGATTGGTGATTGAACCGAGGCGGAAGAGCTCCTCTGCGGGCTCACAAATCACAAGTCGCCGATCACAAATTCTTCTAGAATCTTCCTCAGACCCGCATGATCACACTGGACCGGTTCATCCTCGAGGAGGAGCGGCGGCACCCGGGAGCCACCGGGGAGCTGTCGATGCTGCTCATGCGCTTCGGCGTGGCCGGCAAGAGGATTGCGTGGGAGCTCGCCGTCGGGGGATTGAAGCGGCAGCTCGGTTCGACGGGAGAGACCAACGTCCAGGGAGAAGAACAGAAGACGCTAGACGTCCTCGCCAACGAGGTCCTGCTCGAGACGTTCGACTACGGCGGCCTCGTCTCGGTGGCCGCCTCCGAGGAAATGGAAAAGGTCGTCGTCTACCCTCGCAACACCCAGAACGGCCGGTATGCCGTCCTCTTCGATCCCATGGACGGCTCTTCCAACATCGGCGTCAACGGCACGCTCGGCACGATCTTTTCGATCCGTCCGAGGAGCGGACGCGAGGAGGATCTCTTGAAGTCGGGGCGCGAGCAGGTCGCCGCGGGCTACATCCTGTTCGGCCCCGCGACGCTGCTCGTCTACACCTGCGGCGATGGAGTCCGCCTCTTCACGCTCGAGCCCTCGATCGGCGAGTTCCTGCTGACGACCGGCACGGTGTGGATGCCTCCGCGCGGAATGGGTTACGCGGTCAACGAGGGGCGTTCGGGAGGGTGGACGCCGCCGACGCGGGCTTTCGTCGAGCACCTGAAACAGAACGACCCGGCGACGGGCCGGCCCTACTCGACACGCTACTCGGGCTCGCTCGTCGGCGATTTCCATCGCATCCTGCTCGAAGGCGGCATCTACCTCTATCCCGCCTCCGCCGGCAAGTCCTCGGGGAAGCTGCGGGTCCTCTACGAATGCCATCCGCTCGCCTTCGTCGCCGAGCACGCGGGCGGGGGCGCGACGACCGGGACCCAGAGAGTCCTGGACGTCGTGCCCGACTCGCTCCACGCGCGCATCCCGTTCGCCATTGGAAGCGCCGAAGAGATCGCGCTCTATGAGTGCTTCGCCCGCGGCGAACGCGAATAGGCCCGCCTCGGGCCCCGGGCGACCTGTCCTGAAATCCCTCGTCAATCTTCAATTGTCAATTCTCTAGACGTTGAACTTGAAGAGGATCACGTCGCCGTCGGCGACGACGTAGTCCCTGCCCTCCTGGCGCACGAGTCCCTTCTCGCGCGCGGCCGCCATCGAGCCCGACGCGAGGAGGTCCTCATAGGAGACCGTCTCCGCCTTGATGAAGCCGCGCTCGAAATCGGAATGGATGACGCCGGCTGCAGTCGCGGCCGTGTCGCCGGCATGGATGGTCCAGGCGCGGACTTCCTTCTCGCTCCCCGTGAAGAACGTCCGCAGGCCCAGGAGACGGTAGGCGGCGCGAATCAGCGTGCCGACGCCCGACTCCGAGACGCCGAGGCCGGCCAGGTACTCGCCGGCCTCCTCCTCGGGAAGCTCGGCCAGTTCCGATTCGAGCTGCGCCGACACGGCGACGGCTTCCGTGCCCAGGTGCATCTCGGCGTAGCGGCGGACCGCCTCGAATTGCGGAAGACCGCGAGCGCCCGCGAGGTCCTCCTCGGAGACGTTGGCGGCGAAGAGGATCGGTTTCGACGTGAGGAGGAAGAGGCGCCGGACGACCGCGCTCTGCTCGGGCGTGATCGCGAGAGTCAGGGCGCGCCTCCCGGAATTCAAGTGCTCTTCGAGTTTTTCCAGGACCGTGAGGCTCGCGCGCGCCTCCGCATCTCCGCCGCGCGCCGACTTCTCCGCCTTCTCGCGCGAACGTCCCACGGTCTCCAGGTCCGCGAGGATCAGCTCCGTCTGGACGGTCTCCATGTCGGCGACCGGATCGAGCGCCCCGGCCACGTGCACGACGTCCCGGTTCTGGAAGCAGCGGACGACCTCCACGATCGCGTCCACCTCGCGAATGTGCTGGAGAAACTTGTTTCCGAGCCCTTCTCCCCTGGAGGCCCCGCGCACGAGCCCCGCGATGTCCACGAACTCGATTGCCGCCTGGACGATCTTCTCGGTTTTCACGATCCGTGCGAGCGGCGCCAGGCGGGCGTCCGGGACTGTCACGACGCCGACGTTGGGCTCGATCGTGCAGAAGGGATAGTTCGCCGCCTCCGCCTTGCGCGTGCGCGTCAAGGCATTGAAAAGCGTGGACTTGCCGACGTTGGGCAACCCGACGATTCCGGCTCGGAGCATGGAGGCGGGGCAGTATATTGGGCCGGCCCGGATTGAATCTTGACGGCGCCTCGGCCCTGTGCTCCCATCTGTTCAACATGAGGACGAAAGACCCGGGTATTCGGTCGTTCCTTGTCGTCCTGACGATTTCCGCGATCACCGGTTTCGCGGCGCTCGCCCTTCTGGGCGCTTCTCGATCTGGCGCCGGGCGCGCGGATGGCGGCCTGTGCCTCGAGACCCTCGCGGCTTATGAAGAAGCCGTCGATCGAGCCGAGCAGACCTCCGTCGGGCGTTCCAACCCCGAGGCGCTCGCCGCCCTGCGCCGGAAGGCTTACGCGGATTATGCCGACTGTGTCGCGAGGGCCGGCGCATCCGGCGCGGCGTCTCTTGAGCGCACGCCGCCCCCGACTTCCGCGCGCCGGGCCTTTACACCGCCGGGCCGCCGCTGACGCCGCCCGGCCGCATGATGACGCGGCCGGGTCCGCCTTTCACTCCTCCGCCGACGGGAGGCCGCCGCCGACGCCGCCGGGTCCGACGATGACGCCGCCCGGTCACGGTTTGTCTCGGCTCTCGTAGCAGAAACTCTCGGCGCCGGTCGCGCAGCGACCGCCTGCGCCGAAAGATAGAATCGCGGCGCTCTGAGCGAAGCCGAAGAACGACGCGATCCGACGACGGGACTGCTGCGCGCCGTCTCGCGCTGGCAGATCGTCGCCCTCTCGGTCAACGACGTCATCGGAAGCGGCGTCTACCTGATCCTGCCGGTCGCGGCCGCGCAGCTCCTCGGCCCCGCGAGCGTGTGGGCGATCCTGGCGGCCGGCTTCGGCGTGCTGCTGCTCGTCCTCTGCTTCGCGGAAGCCGGGAGTCTCTTCGACAGGGCCGGCGGGGCGATCGTCTACACGCGGGCGGCCTTCGGCGACTTCGTCGGCTTCGAGGTCGGATGGATGAGCTGGATCGCCCGCATCGCGTCAATCGCCGGCCTTTCGGTCTTCTTCGCCCGCGCCGTCGGCTACCTCTGGCCGGGGGCGCGGAGCGGGCTCGGGCGGGACGCCACGATCGTCCTGCCGCTGCTCGTCCTGACCGCGATCAATGTCGCGGGCATCAAGTCGGGCGCACGCACGGCGGTGGTGCTCGCGTGGGGCAAGGTCCTGCCGCTCGTCCTCTTCATCGCGGTCGGCCTCTTCTGGGTGGATTGGGGCCGGGTTTTCCCGGTGCCGATGCCGGAGCGATCGAACTTCATGAAGGCCGCGCTCCTCGTGCTCTTCGCCTACGGAGGCTTCGAGAACACGGCCGCCCCGGCGGGAGAGTTCAAAAACCCGCGGCGCGACATCCCCTTCGCCTTGATCGTGCAGATCGCGATTGTTGCCACGATCTACAGCGCCGTGCAGCTCGTGGCCATCGGGACGATCCCGCACCTGGGGTCCTCTCCGACTCCGCTCGCGGACGGGGCGGCTCTGATGATGGGACCGGCCGGCGGCTTCATTCTCACGCTCGGCGCGGTTCTTTCGGTCCTCGGTACCAACAACAACACGGTGCTCGCGGGGCCGCGCTATCTCTACGCGCTCGCGGAAACGGGAAGGTTGCCCGCGTTTTTCGCCCGCGTTCATCCGAAGTACGCGACACCCTATGTCGCGATCCTGACGCAGACGGGCGTGTCTCTCGCCCTGATCGTCATCGACGCGGTCATTCACGCCCTCTACCCCGGCAAGCTCGGCGTCGCGGAGGAACTGGCCGTGCTCTCGGCGATCGCGCGCCTCGCGACATACATGGGGACGGTGGCCTCGGTGCCCATCCTTCGCCGTAAGATGCCCGAAAGCCCGCGCACGATCCGGCTCCCGGGCGGGGACACGATCCCGATCGTCGCCTTCGCGATCTGCCTTCTCTTCCTCTCGGCCGCCGACAGAAGGAACTGGATCGGCGGGGGGATTGCGCTCGCGGTGGGCGCCCTCATCTACGCCCTGGGCCGGCGGCGCGCCCCGGTTTCCGCCACCCCCCGCCTCTAGTTGGTATGATCGGAGGGCGTCCTCGCCAATCGACGCCTCTTCTCTTATACCGATATCGGCGCGGGGGCGGGAGTCGCGTTCATGAGAAGACTTGCTGTTGCGATCGCGCTCGCGTTGCTCGGCGCGCGCGGATTCCTTGGGGCGCAGCCCCTGCCGGCGGCTCCTTCTCCGCTGATCGCGATCAAGGCCGCCCGGATGTTTGACGAACGTTCGGACAAAACGACGCCGAATGCGGTCCTCCTCGTCGAAGGGTCGAAGATCCTGGACGCCGGCTCAGGCCTCGCGATTCCGGCCGGGGCCGTGGTCGTGGACCTGGGGGACGCGACGCTTCTTCCCGGCTTCATCGACTCCCACATGCATCTGACGGAGGAGGCGGGAGAGGACTACGTCTATTCGTTCTTCGAAGGGCTGCGCCGCACGGTGGCGGAAAGCGCGCTGCGGGCGGGCGCGAACGCGAAGAAGCTGCTCGAGGCGGGCTTCACGACCGTGCGCAACGTGGGCGCCTACGACGACCTGGACGTGGGGCTGCGGAACGCGATCGCGAAGGGATACGTTGCGGGGCCTCGCATGCTCGTCTCCCGATATCCGCTCGGTTCGATCGGCGGACACTGCGACCGGACCGGTTTTCCTCCGAACACCTTCGGCCCGGAATGGGGGCCGGAGAAGGGGAAGGTCGCCGGCGCCGACCAGGCCCGCCAGGCCGTGCGCCTGCAGGTCAAGTACGGCGCGGACGTCATCAAGATGTGCGTTTCCGGCGGGGTCCTCTCGCTCGGCGACGAGGTGTCGGTCTCGCAGATGACCGATGAGGAGATCGCCGCGGCGGTGGACGAGGCGCACCGGCTCGGCAAGAAGACCGCGGCCCACGCGCACGGCGATCTCGCGGCGCGGGCCGCGGTGAAGGCCGGCATCGATTCGATCGAGCACGGCTCCTTCATGACGGACGAGACCCTTTCGCTCATGAAGGCGAAGGGGACATACCTCGTGCCGACCCTTCTCGTCGGCGACTGGGTGACTCGGCCCGAGGCGAAGCTTCCGCCGAACGTCGCCGCCAAGGCGAAGGCGGCCGTCTCCGTCCGCTCCGACATGTTTCGCAGGGCTCAGAGGATCGGCGTCAAGATCGCCTTCGGCACCGACGCCCCGTTCTCCTACGGGATCCAGGCGCGCGAGTTCGGGCTGATGGTCGGCCTCGGGATGACCCCGGCCGCCGCCCTGCGCTCGGCGGGGCCCGCCGCCGCCGACCTTCTCGGCCTTTCCCATCTGATCGGGACCCTCGAGAAGGGAAAGGAAGCCGACATCGTCGCCGTGCCGGGCGATCCGCTCGCCGACATCCACGCGACGGAGAAGGTCCTCTTCGTGATGAAGGGCGGGAAGATCGTCCGCCAGCCGCCGCGGTAATCCATGGCGCCCGAGAGCCGGATGGCCCCGGCCCGAGGTGCCGTTCGGGCAGTTTTCGGGCGAGCCGAACCGGTTCCTTCGGTCACCGCGCTCGCCCGGGGCGGCCCCGCGGAGAGCATCGCGTTCGCGCTCTTCCTGTGCGTGGGGCTCTTTCTCCCTTTCTACGCCTTCCCGGTCTTTTCGGTTGGAGGGAAGTCGTTTGATCTGGCGACGATCTTCGCCGGATGTTTCGCGGCGGTGAGCTTCATCGTCCTCGGCCTTCGCCGCCGGGCGCCTGCCGCGGGAGGCCTGGTTCTCCTCGCCGCCGCCGTGCCGCTCCTGGTCCTGATCGAGCCGCGGCCCTCCCGTTTCGACGCTTCGCGGTTCGCCTCCTCCTTCGGACACTGGCTCCTGGTCCTGTCTGTTTTCTTCGGTGCTTCCCTGCTCCGGCTCGACAGGAGTTCGAGGCGATGGGTCGTCGCCGCGAACGGACTCGCCGGGGGAGCGGTCGCCGCCTTCGGCCTCTACCAGGCGGTCGGCCATCGGGCCGGCTGGCCGGGGACCGGGCGCCTCCTCGTCTCGTCGCAACGGGAGCCGCTGAGGTTCCTGCAGATCGGAACGTCGGGATACCTGCGCCCGACCTCCGTCTTCCTGGAGCCCGCGTGGCTCGGCGGCTACCTCGCTTTCGCCCTGGCGGCGTTGCTGGGCCTCGTCTTCGCCCGCGCACTTCAGGGCCGGATCAGCCGGGCGATCCTCGTCGCGGCGCTCGCCGCGGTCCTGCTCTGCATCCTCGCGACGGTGTCCTGGGGAGCCTACGCCGACCTGACGGTCGTCCTGGCGGTCAGCCTCTGGTCGCTGCGCGAGCGGTTCCGCGCCAGGCCGCGAGTCGCGGCGGCCGTCGCTGCGGCGCTCGCCGTGATTGTCGTCGTCGCGGCGCTCTCCCCGCCGGGCCGCGGTGCGACGAGCGCGGCCCTGCAGCGCTGGCGAAGGCTGCTCGAGACTCCCGTCAGCGCAAATGCCTCCGCCCACGAAGTGGCCGACTCCTCGTGGATGCGCTCGGAGAATCTCCGGCACACCATCGAGCTCATCCGCGATCATCCCTGGCGGGGCGTGGGTCTGGGCCAGTTCGGGCAGTACGCTCGGACCTCTGGCATCTTCATCTCCATGGCTTCGACCCGCGATCCCTGGTGCGGCTGGCTGGCGATTGCGGCGGAATCGGGCCTTCTCGCGCCCCTGGTGCTGGCCGGTCTTCTCCTCGCGGTTCTCGTCCGGCGTTCCGCCGGTCGCACAGCCGGCCGAAACGCCTCCGACGACACGTTCCGCCGCGCGACGGTCCCGGCCCTCCTGCTTCTGGCCGCCGTCCAGCAGGTCCACACGGGAAGCTACATAGACCTGTGGTGGTGGTACCCGCTCTCGGTGTCCCTGGCTCTCTCGGCTCCGCCGGAGGAGCCTCCTGCTATCCTCTCCTTCTCCCCCTGAGCGATGTGCGGGATCACCGGCTGGCTTTCGCGAAATCCTTCGGCGCCCGTCGAGGAGGCCGTGCTTGCGCGCATGCGCGACGAGATCCGTCACCGGGGGCCGGACGGCGCGGGACTCTGGGTTTCGCCGGACCGCCGCGTGGGACTGGGGTTCCGGCGGCTCGCCATCGTGGATCTGTCGGAAGCCGCCAACCAGCCGATGGTCAACGAAGACGGCTCGATCCGCATCGTTTTCAACGGCGAGATCTACAACCACTCCCGCCTGCGGTCGGAGCTGCAGGCGCGGGGACACTCCTTCCGGACCGACCATTCCGACACCGAGGCGATCGTCCACGGCTATGAGGTCTGGGGCGAAGACGTCGTCCATCACCTCGAAGGAATGTTCGCCATCGCGGTCTGGGACGACCGGCAGAAGAGGCTCTTCCTGGCGCGGGACCGGGTCGGGATCAAGCCCCTCTACTTCGCGTGGACGCCCTCGGGCTTCCTCTTCGGTTCGGAGATCAAGGCGTTGCTGGCGCACCCCGCCGTTTCCGCCGACATCGAGCCGACGTCCGTCTACCACTACCTCTCGTTTCTGACGACCCCCGCCCCGCTGACCATGTTTCGCGGCATCTTCAAGATGCCCGCGGGATACCGGGCGAGCGTCGGCCTGGACGGGTCTCTGGCGGCCGACCGGTACTGGGACGCGCTGCCGGGTTCAGGTCCCGAGGTCGTGGAGATGCGGGGGCTCTCGGGGCCGGCGCTGCGGGACTTTGCGGTGCGCCGGACCCGGGAGCTGCTCGAGGAAGCGGTCGAGAAGAGGATGATGTCGGACGTTCCCTTCGGCGTCCTGCTGTCGGGCGGCATCGATTCCTCGACCAACGTCGCGCTGATGAGGCGCCACCTGAACCTTCCGGTCCGGACCTTCACGGTGGGGTTCTCGGACCACCCCGAAGGCAACGAACTCTCCTACGCGCGCGTCATCGCGAGGGAATTCGCGACCGATCACCACGAGGTCCTGATCGACGAGAACGCGATGCGCGAATACCTTCCCGCGCTCGTGTACTCCCAGGACGAGCCCATCGCGGACTGGGTCTGCATCCCCCTCTACTTCGTCTCCAGGCTCGTTCGCGACAGCGGGACCGTCGTCGTCCAGGTCGGGGAAGGAAGCGACGAGCAATTCTGCGGCTACCGCTCGTACATGGCCTACCTCGGCATGTACCGCCGCTACTGGCGCCCCTTCTCGCGGCTGCCCGGGTTCACCCGGCGCGCCGCGGCCCGGACCGCGCACTGGATGACGAGGATCCACGACCGGCACGACGCCTACCTCGACGTGGTCTTTCGGGCGGGCCTCGACCGGGAGCCCTTCTGGAGCGGGGCGACGGTCTTCTCGGAATCGCGCAAGGGGAGGCTGATGGATCGCGGCCGGATCGCACCTCTCGAGGTCGCCCCCGAGCTCGAGCGCTCCGGGCTCCTTCCGGACTCCTACGCGACCCTCGACAGCTACGAGGTCGTCAAGAGCTTCTTCCGGCGGCTCGACGCGAGCGCTCCCGGCCGGGACGTGCTGACGCGCATGATCTACTCGGAGTTCAAGCTCCGTCTGCCCGAGCTGCTGTTGATGCGCGTGGACAAGATCGGAATGTCCGTTTCGATCGAGCCGAGGGTTCCCTACCTCGACCACAGGTTGGTCGAGTTCACGATGAACGTGCCCATGGACATCAAGGTCGAGGGGGGAAACCCCAAGGCGCTCCTGAAGCGGGCCGTGCGCGGGCTGATCCCCGACGCGATCATCGATCGCCCGAAGGTGGGCTTCGCGGCGCCGATGCGCCAGTGGCTCAAGGGAGACTTCGGAAAGGCGGTCGAGGCGGAGATCCGTTCGAGCCGGTTCTTCGAGCGCTTCCCGGCCCGCCGCGAAGTGGTGCTCGACATGCTGCGGCGGCACCGGTCCGGCCCGGCGAATTTCTCGCTCCCGGTCTGGACCTTCTACAACGCGATCGCCTGGTTCGACCGTTGGGTGGACGGCCGCCGCCAGGCGCGGGTGGCTTGAAGCCTCTCGAATTGCTGCGGCGCGCCGCGGGGAAATCCCCCGGGTACCTGGCGCGCCGGGGACTCCAGGAGGCCGGCCGAAGGATCCGCTCCGGCCGGCTCCGGCGCTTTCTGGAGTCGCTCTCCGCGGCGCAAGCGGCGGCGGACTGCGGGGTGCGCTCTCTCCGGGAGCTCTGGAGCCGCCTGCCGTCCGGCGCGTTTCGGCCGGCGCCGGCCGAGCGCCAGGCGCTCCAGCGGCTCTACCGCGGACCCTACGCTGGCGAGCGCGAGGCCCTTCGGCGCCGGACCGAGAGAATCCTGGCGCACGAGTTCGATCTGTTGGGGTCCGGTCCCGCGGCGCTTGGCCCGGAGATCGACTGGAACCGGGACTTCAAATCGGGCCGGAAATGGGAGCTCCTGCCGTCGGAGACGATCGACTGCGCCGAGCTCGACCGAGAAAGCGACGTCAAGATTCCCTGGGAGCTTTCTCGGTGCCAGCATCTGACCGCGCTCGGCCGCGCGTGGGTGATCGAGCGCGACCCGCGGCTTCCGGCGGAATTCGAGGCGCAGATTCGCTCCTGGGTCCGACAGAATCCGGTCGGCCTCGGAGTGAACTGGGCGAGCACGATGGACGTGGCCCTGAGAGCGGTCAGCTGGATCTGGGCGCTCGGGCTCTTCGAGGACGCGCCGCTTTCGGAGGCGTTTCGCGAGGAGGTCCTGCTCGCGCTCTACCGGCACGGCCACTGGATCCCGGAACGCCTGGAGGTGGGAGAGGTCAGCGGGAACCATCTCCTCTCCGACGCGCTCGGCCTGGCCGCTTGCGGGACGCTCTTTCGGGAGACCGAGGCCGGGAAGCGATGGCTCGCGCTCGGCTCGCGTCTGCTCGAGGTGGGGATCGCGGAGCAGGTCGAAGAGGACGGGGTGGACATCGAGGCCTCCGTCTCCTACCACCGCCTCGTCCTGGAGATCTTCCTCGTGGGCGCGAGGTTCCTGGAGGTCGCGGGCGCGCCGGTCTCGGAGTCGTACCGGAGGAAGCTCGCGAAGATGCTCGACTTCGTGGACGCCTACGCGACCCCGGACGGGCTCTCGCCGGTCGTGGGAGACGCTGACGACGGCCGGGCGCTCGTTCTCGGCGAGACCGAGATCCGCGACCACCGGTACCTGCTTTCCACGGGATGCGCCTGGCTCGGAGAGGGCCGCTGGAAGAAGCGGGCTGGAAAGTTCTGGGAGGACTCCCTCTGGCTGCTCGGCCCGGACGCCGCGGACCGCTTCAACCTCCTTCGGGACACGCAGGCCGATTCCTCGCGGTTTTTCGAGAACTCGGGATTTCTCATCGTGAAGTCGCCGCGGCAGTACGCGTTCGTGGACGCGGGGCCGGCCGGCTTTCGGGGGCGCGGCGGGCACGGGCACAACGACTGTCTCTCTTTCGAGTGGCACGCCGACGGGCGCCCTCTCCTGACCGACTCCGGCGCGTACGTGTACACGGCCTCCCCCGAATGGCGCAACCGCTTCCGTTCGACGGCCTTCCACAACGGCATCCGGGTCGATTCCGAGGAGATCAACCGTTTCCCTTCCTCGCTCGCCCTCTTCTCCCTTCGCGATGACGCCCGGCCGGTCGGAGTGCGGTGGGCGCCCGGCGTCGAGTCGGACGTTTTCGAAGCCGGGCACACCGGCTACCGGCGCCTGGCCGATCCGGTGACGGTTCGCCGGCGGTTCGAGTTCGACCGCCGCCTGCCGAATCTGCGCCTGACCGACTCGCTGGAGGGGAAGAGAGAGCACCTTGTCGAGTTCTTCTTCAACGCCGCGCCGGGCGCTGAGCCTGTCCGCCTCAGCGAGTCGAGCGTCGGCTTTCACTGGCCCGACGGGAGGCGGATGACGATTGAGAAAACGTCCGGTCCGAACGTCGCCTGGGAGAGCCGCCCCGGATGGTTTTCTCCTTCCTACGGTGTCAAAATGGAACGACCGATCTGGGTGGCCTCGGCGAACGCCAGATTTCCTCTGGCATTTGGCTGGATGTTGTCCGCCGGTCCTGGTGGTGAGTAAAATTCAAATCGACATTGGCGGAAACCCCGCCCCGGAGCCTGCGGCATTCCCTACCGGGGCACGCTCGCGCAGGCCGTTAAAGCGAGAACCGGCGCTCGCTGAGGGTTCCTCGCAGTCTCAGCGTGGTACCGGCCGCCGCCTACCATGCTCGTCACCCATCACCCCGGACGGGACCGCCTCCGGCTCCGGGGCTCCGGTCCGGCGTAACGGCGCGCTGGAGCCACGGCGGCGGCGGAGCCTCCCGGAGGAGGCCATGAGCGAAGGAGCACTCCGTAGACTCTCC
>JAWOLE010000329.1:0-34830 GCA_033853815.1 Thermoanaerobaculia bacterium | reverse complement strand
CCTCCTCGCCCTCTCCTTCTTTTCCAGGTAGTCCCTCGCATCCGAGAGAAAACGCCCGACGAAGGCGCAGGAGACGGTCAACCGGATTTGGCCCCCCCGCCGGACCCCCATCACCTTGATGTCCTCCCCGACCTCGGGGCAGGCCGCCTTGACTTCGCCGGAGTTCAACCGGGCCTCGACCGCCAGGACGACCTTTTCGAGATCGCTCATCGGCGCGAAGCCGACGCCGATCGACGTGTCGTTGGCCAGCCGGAGGCCTTCGCGGCGGCTCCTCAGAAAGAGCTCGGCCAGATCCGCGGCTCCGGGCCGGGTCAGGCACTGGAGACGGACGTCGCGGGCGGGGTCGAGCGCGTGGAAGTTCTTCTGAAACCAGGAGTGCGAGGCCTCGACCGCGAGCTGCTCCACCGGGACTTCGACCCCCTGGAAGCTCGCCGTGGCGCGGCCGGCGAGAAAGATCTCCATCGGCAGGAGGACCTCGCCGGCTCCGAAGGCCGGGCGAGCGGAGCCCGCGCGCAGCAGCACCTTGTCCACGTTGTGATGGAGGACGAGCCCGAAGCGCTCGAAATAGAAGCGCGAGAGCAAGATCGAGAACTCTTCCGCCAGGCCGTCGCAGATCGAATCGGGGTGGCCGAGGCCCTTGCGCTCCACGATCTCCACGTCGAGCTCGTCCGTGCGAGGCCCTCTCAAGGCACCGACCGTCAACTCCATCGTCTCGGCCTCCTCACGCCGTCATCGAGCTGGCGAAGCGGCGCGATCGGCGACGCGGCACCGCTTTCCAGGAACGTACCCGCTCGAGATACAGGTAGACGACCGGAGTCGTGTAAAGAGTCAGCATCTGGGAGAAGAGCAGCCCGCCTACGATCGCGATGCCGAGGGGCCGCCGCAGTTCCGCTCCCGTGCCGAACCCGATGGCGAGCGGAAGGCCGCCGAGCATCGCGGCCAGCGTGGTCATGAGGATCGGCCGGAAGCGCAGAAGGCACGCCTGGAAGATGGCGTCCCGGGGAGCCCTTCCCGCGCGACGCTGCTCGTCAATCGCGAAATCGATCATGAGGATCGCGTTCTTCTTCACGATGCCGATCAGGAGGATGATCCCCACGAGCGCGATGATCGAGAGGTCATAGCGGAGCAGGAGGAGGGCCAGCAGGGCGCCCACGCCGGCGGACGGCAGCGTCGAGAGAATCGTGATCGGGTGGACGAGGCTCTCGTACAGGATGCCGAGCACCAGGTAGACGGCCAGCAGGGCCGCCGCGATGAGAACGGGTTCGTTCGCGAGCGAGGCCTGAAACGCCTGCGCCGTTCCCTGAAAGCTCCTCCGGATGCTTGCGGGCAAGCGGACCTCGGCTTCCGTCCGCCGGATCGCGCCGATCGCCGTGCCGAGCGCGGTGCCCGGAGGCAAATTGAAGGAGATCGTCACCGAGGGAAACTGCCCCTGGTGGTTGACCGAGAGCGGGGCCATGGAGGGCTCCTCGCGTGTCAGGGCGCCGATCGGCACGAGAGCGCCGGAGGGGCTGCGCACGCGTATGTATTGAAGCCCTTCGGGGTTCTGTCCGAACCGGGGATCGACCTCCATCACCACGTGGTACTGGTTCAAGGGCGTGTAGATCGTGGACACCTGCCGCTGTCCGAAGGCGTCGTAGAGGATCTCGTCGATCTTTCGGGTCCGGATGCCGAGCCGCGACGCCGTCGAACGATCGATCGCGAGGGAGACCTGGAGGCCCCGGTCCTGCTGATCGCTGCTGACGTCGGCCAGCTCCGGCAGCCGGCGGAGCTTCGCCAGGACCCGTGGCGCCCAGTCGAACAGCTCCTCCGCGTCGTCCGCCTGGAGCATGTATTGGTACTGAGCCGCGCTCGACAGGCCTCCGACGCGCAGGTCCTGAACCGGCTGCAGGACGAGCGTGGCGCCCGTGACGGGAGCGAGCTTGCCTCGCAGCCGCGCGATGACCTGGTCGGCGGTTGCCCTGCGCTTGTCCCGGGGCTTCAGCGACACGTACATCCGTCCGGCGTTGACGGGCAAACCGCCGAGAAACCCGTTGGAGCTTTCGACGTCGGGATCCTGCGCCACGGTGTCCACGAAGCGAGCGAGTTTCCCCCGCATTGCCTGGAAAGAAGTGTCCTGGTCGGCCAGGATCAGGCCCGTCAGCCGCCCCGAATCCTGCTGCGGGAAGAACCCCTTGGGGATCTTCACGTAGAGGAAGACGGTCGCCGCCATCGTGACGAGCGTCACGGCCATCGTGAACCGCTGATGCCTCAGGACCCACTCGAGGGACTTCTCGTACGCCGAGAGGACCGCCGCAAAACCACGCTCGCTCAGGCGATAGAACTTCCCGTGCGCAGAGCCCGCGCCACGGCGCAGGAAGCGCGCGCACATCATTGGCGTCGTCGTCAGAGAGACGATCAGGGAGACGCCGATCGCCACCGAAAGCGTGACCGCGAACTCCCGGAAGAGGCGGCCGACGACGCCGGCCATGAGCAGGATCGGGATGAAGACCGCGACGAGCGAGAGGGAAATCGAGAGGACGGTGAAGCCGATCTCCCTGGCCCCGTGCAGGGCCGCCTCGAGCGGAGAGAGGCCCCCCTCGAAGTGGCGCATCACGTTCTCGATCACCACGATGGCGTCATCCACGACGAAACCGGTCGCGATCGCCAGGGCCATCAGAGAGAGGTTGTCGATGCTCTCGCCGAGCAGGTACATCACGCCGAACGTCCCGATCAGCGAGACCGGCACCGCCACGCTCGGAATGAGCGTCGACAGCAGGTTCCGGAGAAAGAGGAGAACGACGAGAATGACGAGCACAACCGAGATCGCCAGCGCGATCTCCACGTCCCGCACCGACGCGCGGATCGTCCGGGTGGCGTCGATGACGACCGACAAGCGAATGGCCGGCGGGATCTCGGCCTGCAGGACCGGCAGGAGGGCGCGGACGCGGTTCACGGTCCGGATGATGTTGGCGCCGGGCTCCCGGAACACGATCAACATCACGGCCGGTTTGCCGTTGGAGAGTCCCGCCGCCCGGACGTCTTCGACCGAGTCGCGGACCATGGCGACGTCGCAGAGGCGCACCGGCGCTCCCTGCGCGTAGGAGAGAACGAGGGGCTCGTATTCGGCGGCGCGAAGCAGTTGATCGTTCGAGGCGAGGGACCAGGTCCGCGCGCCTGACGCGAGCTCTCCCTTCGGCCTGTTGACGTTGGCCGCCGCCAGCGCCTCGCGGACGTCCTCGAGATCGAGGCCGACCTTGTTCAAGGCCATGGGGTTGACCTCCACGCGAACGCCGGGAAGGGACGCACCCCCGACGAGGACTTGCCCGACGCCGCGGACCTGACTGAGCTTCTGCTGGAGGATCGACGAGGCGAGGTCGTACATCCGGGCCGTATCCACGAGGTCGGAGGTCAGGGACAGCAAGAGGATCGGCGCGTCGGCGGGGTTGACCTTGCGGTACGTCGGGTAGCTCGGCAGGTTGGCAGGCAACTGGCCGCGAGCGGCGTTGATGCCCGCCTGGATGTCGCGGGCCGCGGCATCGATGTTGCGGTTCAAGTCGAACTGGACGGTGATGCTCGTCGCCCCGAGAGTGGACGTCGAGGTCATCTCGGTGACGCCCGCGATGCGGCCGAACTGCCGCTCGAGCGGCGTGGCCACGGAGGAAGCCATGATTTCCGGGCTTGCACCCGGCAGCGTCGCCTGGACGTTGATCGTCGGGAACTCGACCTTGGGCAAAGGGGAGACCGGCAGGAACGCAAAAGCGACGGCCCCGGCCAGCGCAATCGCCAGGGTCATCAGCGTCGTTGCAACGGGCCGGCGGATGAACGGCTCCGAAAGTCTCACGCTTCGCCTGCTCTGCTGGAATCTTCCTGTCGGGACTGGCCGCGCATCGAAGAAGAGATTGCCCGGGAACGAACCGGCGGGCATGACACGTTTGGATCATCCGGCTCGGCGCGGCGAGAGGTTGCCAGGACTTCAGGAGCCGCGGGCTCCCGGCATCCAGGGCGTCCCGGCAGGTTGGCCGGGATTCGAGTGTCGTGACCCTGTCGATTACGGAGCGTCGGGAGCCCGCCGTACGGCCTCGGCTTTCGCGTCGACCGGGGGGCACCGCTCGCTGCGGCCGGCGGGTCTCTGGTAGATCTTCAGGCGCGCGTCGAAGACGGCGAGGTCCGCGGCGCTCTCCGGCAGCATCTCACGGAGGCCGAGGACCAGGGCGCCGCCCGCGGCGAGCCGCTGCAGGATCCGCTCGAGCGTCCTCCGCCGCAGGGGCGCGTCGAAGTAGGTGAAGACGAGATTCCTGCAGAGCACGAGGTCGAACGGTCCGGACGGCGTCTCCTCACGGACGTCCTGGCGGAGAAACTCGACGCCCGCGCGAAACTCGGGGCGAAGCTCGAAGAGACCGTCGGACCGCGTGAAGGCCTTCGCCACCCATCCCGCCGGAAGCTCCCGGAGGCTCGAGGAGCGGTAGCGGGCCTGGCGCGCCCGCGCGAGAAGCCCCTCGTCGATGTCCGTAGCGAGGACGGCGAGGGAGAGCGCTCGAAAGCGGGCCGCGAGCGTCAGCTTCCACAGGATCGCCAGGCCGTAGGGCTCCTCTCCCGACGCGCACCCCGCGCTCCAGCAGCGCAACCGGCTGGCGCCGCGCGCCAGGGCCGTCTCGGCGAGCGCGGGCAGGACGTCCGCGGCCAGCCGATCGAAGACCGCCCGGTCCCGAAGGAAGCGGGAGATCGGGATCCTGCAGAAGGAATCGAGGAGCGCCCATTCCTCGGCGTGGGCTTCGAGATGGCGGCGGTACGCTCCCAGATCCGGGAGTCTCAGCTCCTCGACCCGCCGCCCCACCCGGCGGCAGACCTGCCGGCGAACGCGCCGGAAGCCCTCCCACTCGAGCGCGAGCCGGGGCAGAGCCCACCGGAGAAAGCCGGCGCAGCAGGACTCCGTCATGCGGGGGCTCTCGCGGCCCGGGCATTCCGTGGATATGTCAGATTTGACATACTGACACCGGCCGGCCCGGGCCGCATCCGGGCGCCCGGCCGCTACTCCAGCCGGAAGGAGATCTTCGCGTTGACCCGATAGCGAACGATCTTGTTGCCCTCCACCTTCGCCTCGAAGTTCTCGATGTAGATCGACCGGATGTTCGTCAGCGTCTTGGCCGCCTGCTTGACGGCCTCCGCCGCCGCGTCCTCCCAGCTCTTCTCGGACTGGGCCAGAACCTCGATGACCTTAACGACGTCGGACATGGCCACCTCCTCGGCTCGAGGCTATCCCCCGCGGCACGCCACTCCTAGGGTCAAAAGCACCAGCCCGGCCGGGCGGCGCGATGGCGAGCGCCTCTCCAACGCCCGTTGAAATGGTCCGTTGGCATCAGGCGGAGAGAGGCCGGACGCGTTATGGTCGAGCCGTCGGCCGAGGCGGCGTCTCTCGAAGGAGGAAAGCCATGCGGCTCCAGGAAATCATGCGCACGCGCGTCGAAACGATCTCTCCGCGGGAATCCGCCGGGGCGGCCCTGGAGCGCATGCGGCGGGCTCGAATCCACCACCTCGTCGTCGAGGATGGCGGCCACGTCGTCGGCGTCGTTTCCGACAGCGACATCGTCACGGGCGCTCGCCGGCCCGGGACCGTCGGAGACTTCATGACCGCTCCGGCCGTCACCTGCTCGGCTCGCACGACCGTCCGCCAGGCGGCCAACCTCCTGCGGGGCCGCTCGATCGGGTGCCTGCCTGTAGTCGAGGGCGGAAGAGTCGCCGGGATCGTCACGACCACGGATCTGCTCGACCTCATCGGCGGAGAGATCGAGCGTCCCGTGCCCAAGACCCAGCGCTGGGTCAAGAAGAAGAAGGGACCGCAGGGCAAGCCGGTCGTCGGAAGAGGCCGGACGGTCAGGCTCCCCGTTCCCCGCTAGTGCCGTTCCAACTTTCTCTCGCAAGGGAGAAGCGAGCGGCAGAACAAGTTGGAACGACACCAGCCGGGCTTCGCTTCCGGCGGAAAGGAGAGACCGCGATGGCTGAGGAGAAGGATTCAGGACAGGGCAGCGAGCGCCGCCCTCCGCCGCGGCGAAGGAACCATCACCGCAGGCACGGCTACCGGGGCTACGGCTCGGGATTCGACAGGGGGACGGGAAGCTACGGCGGGGCCGTGCACTGGGGCCGCGGATTCGGAGGCGTGGGCGCGACGCAAGGGTACGCGGGGACGACGCTGCCGGACGCCGGGCTGTTCACGGCCGAGGTCTGGGAGCGGGGTCCCTACCGCGGCCTCGCCCCCAAGGGCTACTCCCGCTCCGACGAGAGGATCCGGGAGGACATCTGCGACGAGCTCACGCGGCGCTCCGACATCGACCCCAGCCGGCTGACCGTCCGGGTCGAGAACGGCGACGTGACGCTCGAAGGAACCGTACACGATCTCGAAACCCGCCGCCTGGTGGACGAGGTCGCCAGCCGCTCGGTCGGAGTCCGGCAGGTGCACAACGAGTTGCGGGTCGAGGGCGCGGGCAACGGCTCCTCCTCGAGGAAGAACGGCCCGAAGCGCAACTCGGATCAGTAGCCGGTCCCGCTAATCCTCTTTCCGATCTCTCGCCGAGCCACGGGTGGTTTGCTCTGGTAGCTGAGATCTCTCGGCGCCGGTCGCGAAGCGACCGGCCGCGCCGACAGTTTCCCGGATGACCTCGACGGAGCACGGCGCATGGACGGCCACCGCCTCCGAGACGCTGCCGAGCAGGAGACGGTCCATGCCGTGGCGGCCGTGGCTGCCGACGATCACGAGGTCGGCCTGCCAGTCCCGGCAATCCTCGATCAGCCGGCTCCTCGGGTCGCCCGTCAGCACGGCGCCCGAGAGCGAGAGCTGCGCTTGCGCGAGCGCCCCGCGCGCCGCCTCGACCCCTTCTTCGGCCGCTTCGCGGCTCGCCTGATCCAGGCGCGCCTCCTCCCCGGAAGGGATGGCCCAGGGGCTGGCGAGAGGGCCGATCGGCTGCGCGACCGAGACCACGCGAATCCGACTGTCGGCCGGCCACGGCCGCAGCGCCACCGAGCGCGCCGCTTCCAGAGAGCAGGGCGAACCGTCGGTGGCCACGAGCAGCCTCATGCCGGCTCTTCGCCTTCCCCAGGGCGGCTGGCGCACGATCTCGACGGACGAGGGGCACTCTCGCACGACGGCCGTCGCGACGCTGCCGAGCAGGAGCCGCCGCAGGGGGCCCCGCCCGCGGGAGCCGACGACGACCAGGTCCGCCTTCCACCCCTCGGCGAAGGAGTTCAAGGAACTCCGCGGGTGGCCCGGGAGGACCCGGCTCGAAACCCGCCAGCCCCGCTCGGCGAGCGTCGGGGCCATCCGCTCGATCCTCACCCGGGCGGCTTCCGCCTTCGTCCCGGAGAACTCGGGAACGAAGGTCTGGCTGGCGGCGAGGTCGAGCGGCTCGACGATCGTGACCAGGAGGAACTCCGTTGCCTCCGGCCACGGGCGGCGCGCGACCTCCTCGAGCGCGATCTCCGAGGACCTGGAGAAGTCGATGCCGACAAGGACTCTCATGTCCGAGCTCCTTTAAGCGCCGATGCGCGCCGCCCCGAGACGTATGCCCAGACGGCGAGGAAGAGAAGCCCCGCCGTCACCGCGATCGAAGGCCCCGACGGCAAATCGAGACCGTAGGAAGCCGCGAGCCCCGCCAGCACGCACCCCACTCCCAGGATCGGCGCCAGGAGGAACATCTGCCGGACGGACCGGGCCACCATCTTCGCCGTCGCCGCCGGAATCACCAGCAGGGCGTTGACCAGCACGATCCCGACGACCTTGATGCTCGCCACGACGACCGCCGCCAGCAGCACCTGGTAGAGGACGAGCAGTCGGTCCACCCGGATCCCGCTGACCCGGGCGCCGTCGGGGTCGAAGGTCGCGAAGACGAGCGCTCCGCGGTAGCGCAGCAGGAGCGGCGCGGCGACGAGGACGATCGCGGCGATCGCGGCCAGGCTCTCCGGTCCCACGGCCAGAATGCTGCCGAAGAGGTAGGAGAGCAGCTCCGGCTGGTAGCCCGGCGCCAGAGACAGGATCAGGATGCCGGCGCCCATGAAGAACGGCAGCACGAATCCGAGGATCGTGTCGATGGGGAGCCGGCTCCTGCGCTCGAACCGATTGAGGGCGAGGCCGATTCCGACACCGACTCCCGCCGCCACGGGCAGCGGCGGCAATCCCGTGACGACGCCGAGCGCGACGCCGGCGAGCGAGGCGTGCGCGACGGCGTCCCCGAAAAAAGCGGAGCGCCGGATCACGACGAAGACCCCAAGGAAGCTCGTCGCGAGCCCCACCAGGATGCCCGCCGCGAGCGCGCGCTGGAGGAAGGGCAGGTCGAGCGCGGCGCTCACAGCAGGCTCCCCCGCGGCGCCGCGCCATGCCGGTGAGCCTCGTGGTGGTGGAGGTAGAGGGCCGGGGTCGCACCGAAGAGAGACGACAGCGACTCCGGAGTCAGCACCTTCTCGGGCGCCCCGCTGCCGAGGAGCCGGCGGTTCAGGCAGAGCACCACGTCTGCGTACTCGGTGACGAGTTCCAGCTCATGCGAGCAGACGAGCGCCGTGATCCTCTCCTCCGCGACGAGGTGCTCGAGAAAGCCGTAGATCGTCTCCTCCCCCGTCACGTCGATTCCCGCCTCGGGCTCGTCGAGCAGGAGGAGCCGCGGTCTCGTGACGAGGGCGCGCGCCAGCAAGACCCTCTTCCACTGTCCGCCGGAGAGCGCGCCGAGCGGCCTGTCCAGGATCGGCTCGATGCCCAGGATCCGCGTCACGTGGCGAAAGGAGTCCTCGTCCTCCTCCCGCGGCCGGCGCGGCAGCGGCAGCCGGATCGCCTCCCGGGCCGTCAGCGGAAGCGTCTGATCGAAGGCGAGCCGCTGGGGGACGTAGCCGATTCGCGGGTAGGAAGCCCCGACCGGACCCCCAAAGACCCGCACGGTTCCCTCGTACGGCACCAGGCCGAGAATGGCCTTCAGGACGGTGCTCTTTCCGGAGCCGTTGGGCCCGATCAGGACGGCGATCGTTCCTTCTTCGAGCGTGAAGGAGACCGAGGCGACAGCCGGCAGCTCCTGTCCCTCGAAGCGGACCGTCAGGTCGGAGACCTCGAGCGCGTGCACGGCGTCAGCCTCCGGGCCCCGCGGCCCGGGCGATCTGCCGCGCGTTGAACCGCATCAGGTCCAAAAACGTCTCGCGCCCGGGGACGCCGCCCAGGGGATCGAGAACCGACAGGGTCACGTGGAGATCCCGCGCGATCGGCGAAAGCACGTCCATGGAGAGCTGCGGCTCGCCGAAGATCACCCGAACCCGCGCGTCCCGGATCTTTCTCTCGAACTCTTCGACGAAGCGCGGGCCCGGCTCGCGCCCCGGATAGGGCTCGAAGACGGCGGCGATCCGGAGGCCGTACGCGGCGGCGAAGTAGCGGAACCCGTCGTGGAAGGTGGCGACGTCGCGGCTGGCCAGGCCCTCGAGCGTGCGGCGGATCTCGGCATCGGCCGCGTCGAGTCGCGCCGAGAAATCCGAGAGCCGCCGCCGGAAATCGGCCGCCCGCTCCGGAAAGAGAGCCTCGAGACGCCTCTCGACCGCCGAGGCGATGATGCGCGCGTTGCCGCAGGAGAGCCAGTAGTGCGGATCGACATCTCCCCTCTCGCCCCGGAGCAGGCGGATGCCCGGGTCGGCGCGAACGGTGGGGGCTCCTCCCGCGGCCCGCGCCAGCGGGAGGACCCAGTCGTCCAGGCGGTGGCCTATGAAGAAGATCGCCCGCGCCCCGGAGAGGCCCCGCACGACCGCGGGAGTCGGCTCGTAGGTGTGCGGGCTCGCTCCCGGCGGCACGATACGGAGGACCTCGACCGCGTCGCCCGCGACCTGGCGAACGATATCGGCCAGCGGCGCGATCGTCGCCGCCACCCGTGCCTCGGGCCCCGCCGCGGCCGCGGGGCGCCCCGGCGCGAACAGGAAGGCCGCGGCGATCAGGAACGCGGCAATCCGCGTTGCCCGGGGCGCATCGGACGAGATCGCTGCGTCCATCTCCGCTCCGCTCATCTTACGGAACTCCGCCGCGCAAGGGCGGCCAGGAGCGCGATTCGTCTTCGTATGATGCAAACCCATCAGGCGACTCTCCGGGACTCCCTATACCGTCATGGTGGCCGGCGAAGGGAGGCAACATACAGTCCGCGACCGAGACCCTCGACCGGATCGCCCGCAGCGGCGAGGCCGTCTTTGCCAGGGATTCCGGGGAGCGAATCATCTTCTGGAGCAAGAAGTGCGAGGAGCTGCTCGGTCTGCCCGCCCGCGCCGTCCTGGGCAGGCACTGCCACGACGTGACCTGCGGCCGCGACGCCTTCGGCAACATCTACTGCCACCACAACTGCCCCATCGCCTTCCAAGCGCGCGACCGATCCGATCCGGTGCGCAAGTTCTCGCTCCGGATCGACACGAAGAGCGGCCCGGAGTGGTTTGACGTGAGGACCTTCGCGATCCCCTCCTACCACGCCGAACTGTCGACGATCGCCCACGTCCTTCGCCAGGGCAGGGAGGAGTCGCGGACCTCTCCGGGCTGGCAGGCGGCAGACGCCTTCCGCGATCCGCTCCGGCCGGTCGCCGCCGCCGGACGGGAGCCCGCGGTCCTCACGAAGCGAGAGAAGGAGATCCTGCGGCTTCTGGCGCAGGGCAAGACGACGTCCGAAATCGCGCGGGAGCTCTTCATCTCCCCGGTGACGGTCCGCAATCACGTCGGGGCCGTCCTGAGCACGTTGAACGTCCACAGCAGGGTCGAGGCCGTCGCCCTCGCCTTCAAGCATCATCTCGTCTCCCCCGAGAGCGCGCCTCCGGCTTCCTGACCCGCGCCAACCCGGCGGCGGACTCTCCCGTAGCGGATTCTCCTCAGAAGACGCCGGGAGACTCCGCCACGGGCAGGATCGCAAGCGCAGGCCCTTTCCCCCGCTCCACGACGCGCGTGCCCCTCTCCGAGCAGAGCGCCGCGAGCTTCCGGCGAAACCATTCCCACTCGCTTCCACGCGCGAGGTTCACCCGCATGTCGTCGATCGCGACGGGGATGGCCTCGACGCCGAGGATCCGCGGCGGCTCGACGGTGACCCGGAAGAGGGCCGAGAGATCGTTGCGAAGCTCGCGGTCCACGGCATAGTCGTCCACGAAGTCCCCGGTGTCGTAGAGGATCGCCTTGCCTCCCCAGAACTCGATCCCTTGCACGACGTGCGCGCTGTGTCCCCAGAAGAGGTCCGCGCCGGCCGACAGCACCGCCCGGGCGAAATCGCGGAATTCGGCGCCCGGGCGGTCGACCATGTTGGGTCCCCAGTGGATCGTGAAGACGACGAAGTCCGCGCGCTCGCGTGCGGCGGCGATCGCCGCCTCGACCCGCGAGAAGACCTTCGCCACCGCTGAAACCGGGACGTAGTTGATGCCCGGCGCCCGCGGGCCCGCCGCCCACTCCTCCGGATGGTCGGCGAAAGCCGTCACGCCGATCCGGAATCCTCCGGCCTCGAGAAAAGCGGGCTCGCGCGCGGCCTTCTCGTCCCGGCCGGCACCCGCATGGGCGATGCCGGCGGCCTCCAGGACGCGGACCGTCTCGAGGAGGCCGTCCATTCCGAAATCGGCCGCGTGGTTGTTGGACAGACAGGCGAAGTCCACCCGGGCAAGCCGCAACGTCTCCACCGCCTCCGGGTCGGCGCGGAAGTAGAAGGCCTTGAAGCGCCCGTCGCGCCACTGCTCGACCGAGCGAGTCAACGCGCATTCCAGGTTGACGAGAAAGAAGTCCGACTCCCGGAGCAAGGGCATCACGTCGCCCCACGGGGAGCCGAATCCGCGCGCGGCGATCGCTTCGCCGACCGTGCGGCCGAGCATGACGTCCCCCGCCAGGGCCAGACGCAGAGGCCGCAGAGACGGAGGCCGCGGGGCGTTCACGACGAAAGGCTACGCCCGCGGCGAGGCCGCAGCATGAGCCGTTGGCACCATGCCATTTGATGCATTCGCATCATACCGACGCGCCGGCGGAAGGCGAAGACTGCGGGCTGTGTTCGAGTCCTTCAAGTTCCGTCGAAAGTCTCCCTTCCTCTCTCCGAGAGAGGCCCCGCTGGCCGTTGTTCTGCCGGGAGGCCGCATCGTCCGGCTTCGCCCCGGAACCCTCCTCATCGGCGAGATGCAGCCGGCGCGGCGGCGCGGCCGGGTCCGCCTCCGGGTAATCCGCAGGGACCCTCGCCCGGCTGCCGGACAGACCGCGCCCGCGCGCCTCTCGCACCGGGCTTCCCGGCCCCCCCGCCCGCAGGCGTCAGCGTCGCGCGCCCCGGCAGAACCCGCCGCCCCGGCCTGCTCCCCCGAAGCGCTCCTGCGCGGTCATCGGGACACCCAGTGGCACTGAGCCAGGGAGGCTGGCCGGAAATCCCGCTTGCGCGCCTGCTCGTCGAAAAGGAAGTCGTAGACCGGCAGACTCTCGAGCAGGCGCTCGCCCGAGCCGGCCGCCCGGAGGACTCCGCCCGGACCGCCTGACCGGAGGAGCCGGTCGCAGGTCTCAGCGGTGGCGGCCGCTGCCGCGCGGAGCCACGGGCCGGGGAGCCGGCGCCGGGGCGCTCGGGCGGGGCGCCGGAGCGCGGGCGCCGCTCGATCGCCTCTCTCCCATCTCCCTGGCGCCGTGTTCCCGCTCGAGGGGCCGAACCCGCGCGGGGTCGGGCGGACGGGGACTCGGCGGCGCGACCTGTCTCCAGTTGCCCCTGTCGTCGCGCCTGTAGACACGCCCCTGAGTGTCGCCATACACGTCGTTGCGAGGCCGCACCGGCTGGGCGCGCGGGGCCGCCGGGCGAGGCGCGGGGTAGACGTTGCTTACACGGGCGCGCTGTCCTCCCGCAAGCGCGCCGGTGCGCGAGTTGTACGCCCTGCCGTAGATCCCTATCGCACGGCGCTCGATCGGCGTGCCCGAGGGAGCCGGGCGCGGCGAGACCCGGGCCGTCGGGCCCCAGCGCCGATAGAGGCTGTTGCTTGCCGCGGGGAAACCGCCGGGACGCCACGGCACGATCCGCGTTTGCCGCCCCTCCCCCCGCCAGTGCCAGCCGTCATGGTGCCAGCCCCAGCCGATCGGCCCCCACCAGGGAGGCGGCAGACATCCCCAGACCCAACCGGGCCCCGACCAGCCCCAGCCCCAACCGAAGCCGACCCCGAAGCTCCAGCCCCACCACGGAGTCCAGGAGAGACCGAAGCCCAGGCCCCACGTGACCGGGGGACCGTACCAGACGCTTCCGATCCACGGCGGGTACACGTATCCGGTGCCGTACACGACCAGGCCGTCGTCGTTGATCACGGTGCCGGTGTAGCCGGGCGTGTATCCCTCCCAGACCGCGTCCTCCCAAGCGTCGTACACGCGCACGTAGGTCACGTAGTGGAGCGGCGAGCTCGGCGGGATCGAATAGATGACGGCGGGCACCGAGTCGGCGACCCTCCACGGTCCCTGCGGCGAGGTCGCGACGAACCAGACGCCGTTCTCGACCGCGTACCAGGTCGCGCCGTCCACCACGATGACCGGCAGCGAGGCGTTCTTGACGTACTGGAGCGGCGTCCCTTCGATCGGCGCGAGCTCGGGCTCGCCGTCATACTCGGGCGGGGTCATCTCGGTCTTCCGGTCCACCTTCGCTGTCTGCGGGATGCCGTCGGCGATGAGCGCCTCGGCCGCCTGCGGCGTATCGGGAACGGAGGCCTTGACGTTCTCCTTCGGGCTGTCGTCGGGGATCTTCGAGAACGCAGCCGGCAGCCGTCCGCCGGGGACGTACTCCCACGGCCCGCTTTCGGAGGGAGCGCTGTACCAGCGACCCGAGATCAGGACGTACGTTTTCTGGTCGTTGAGATCCTTGAAGACATTGCCGGTCGTGTTCCTGACGTAGAGAAGGTCGGTTCCATCCACCGGCGTCCACTCGGGCTCGCCTTCGGTGACGAGGAGTTCCGTGGGCGAGGTGACGATGAAGACCGACGGGACGGGCCCTTTCGCAAGCGAGGGTTTCGCCTGCGTGCTCCCTCCCGCCGGCGCGCCCGCAGATTCGGGGACCTCGCCTTCCAGCAGGTCCACGGGCTGCTTCGAACGCGCGACTTCGTCCGCGGCTCGAGCAAGTTCCGCCGGCGGGTTTGGATCGACGCTCCACGGCCCCTCGATCGTCTCGGCCCGCATCCAGCCGTCGAAGAGGTGGAGGTAGTGGACGCCCGAGGCGCCGCGCAGGAGGAGCGGGCGCGTGTTCAGGACCCGCTCGAGCGAGCTGCCACGGATGGCGCGATAGACGGGCGGGCCATCCACGGAGACGAGGATCGCGGGGACCTTCGAGAAGAGAATCCGCGGAGGATCGTTGCGAAGCGGGAGCGCCTGCGCCTTGCGCCGCTCCTCGAGGATCGCGAGGCTCGCCTCCAGCCGGTCGAGCGCGATCGTCTGCGACGTCTTCGGGAATTCCCGCCGGAACATCTCGAGGTAGGCGCTCTCGCGGCCCGGCGCCGACGGGAAGCTCGCCTTTGAGATCTCGACGTTCTCGAAATCCACCTGACGGTTCTCCTTGTCAACGTCGGTCCGCGCCGCGATCCAGATCACGCCGAAGGTCGAGTGCGCCGCGCCTTGCGGGCGGACCGAGACGGCCGCAAGCGCCTGGAGGCGCCGGCCGTCCCACGAGTCGAGCTGCGGCTGATAGATCGTCAGCGCCGCGCCGCCGCTCGAGAACTGTCTCGGCCACCCGTGGTTCGAGTCGGAGGGAGACGCCGGCGAAGGCGCGGCCACCGGACTTGCGAAGGATCGCGAGGCAAGGGCGAGTCCGAAGAGGATCCCGCCGGCAAGACGCGCGGCCGAAGACTTCATGGCAGGCCTCCTACTGTTTCGAGGGGGCGAGATGTTCGAGGAACCAATCGCCGGCCAGCCGCGCCACGGCTTCCAGCGCGCCAGGCTCCTCGAAGAGGTGGGTCGCCCGGGGAACGATCTCGAGTCTCTTCTCGCAGAGGAGGCGCCCGTAGGCCTCTCTGTTCAAGGCGATCACTTCCGTGTCGTATCCGCCGACGATCAGAAGGGTGGGGGCCTCGACGCGGGCGAGGGAGTCTCCGGCGAGATCCGGCCTTCCGCCCCTCGAGACCACGGCCCCGATCGCCCGGGGACGCTGGGCGGCCGCCACGAGCGCCGCGGCGGCCCCCGTCGAGGCGCCGAAGTATCCGATGCGAAGGTCGCGCGTCTCCCGGCTCTCGGTCAGCCAATCCGTGGCGCCGGCCAGGCGCTCGGCGAGCAGACCGATGTCGAAACGCAGTTGCGCCGTCTCCAGATCGATCGCCTCCTCCTCGGCGGTCAGCAGATCGATGAGCAGGGTCGCGAGTCCCCGATCCTGGAGCGCGCGGGCCACCGAGCGGTTGCGCGGGCTCCTGCGGCTGCTTCCGCTGCCGTGAGCGAACAGGACCATACCGGCCGCTCCCGCGGGCACGACGAGGTTCCCCTCGACCGCGAACGCCCCGGCGGCGACGCGCACCGGCCGCTCTTCGCGCTTCTCGGTTTCGACCGGACTCATGATTCCCCCTTTCCCTTCAGCCGCGCGCCACCAGGTCGGCGAGCGACCGGTCTTCGTGCAGGTGTTGAACCGCTCGAGCCAGGAGGGGCGCGACGCTGACGACCTCCAGCGGAAGCCTGAGCCCCGGCAGGGCGGCTACGCTGTCGGTGACGATCACGCGCCGGGCGCCGACGGAGGCCAGGCGTTGCGCGGCATCCGCCACGAAGAGGCCGTGGGTCGCGGCCACGGCGGCCACCGGGAGCGAGCCGGCCGCAGCCAGAGCCCGCGAGGCTGCCTCGATCGTGCCGCCCGTCGCGATCATGTCGTCCACGACCAACGGCTGCCGCCCCTCGACGTTTCCCGTGACACCGTGGACGCTCACCTCCCGTCCGCTTACGCGGGTCTTGTGGACGATGGCGACCGGCAGATCCAGGAGCCGTCCGTAGCGGTCGGCGAGCTTGGCGGCGCCCAGATCCGGAGCGACGACGACGCCGGCGCTTGCGCCCGAGCCGCGCAGGGCCTCGGCCAGAAGCGGAACGGCCGTCAGGTGCTCGAGCGGCATTGAGAAGAAGCCTTCGAGCGCCGGGCTGTGCAGGTCGAGGGCGACGACCCGATCGACCCCGCCCGCGTGGAGGAGATCCGCAACCAGCCGGGCCGCGACCGGCTCCCGCCCCTCCGCCCGCCTATCCTGGCGGGCATAGCCGAGATACGGGGCGATGGCCGTCAGACGCGCCGCGCCGGCGCGGCGGCAGGAATCGGCGAGCAGCAGAAGCTCGAAGAGGTTCGCCTCGACCGGCGGGCTGGTCGAAGAGAGCAGATAGACGTCGTGTCCGCGGACGCTCTCGAGGACCTTCACGCGGCATTCGCCGTCGGGGAAACGCTCGAGGTCGCGCTTTCCGAGCTCGAGCCCGAGCTCGGCGGCCACGGAGGCGGCCAGGGGAAGTCCGGCCGAGCCCGCGAAGAGCATCAGGTCTCTTCTGCCCGAGGGCTTGCGAGGCCGCGGCCGGGCCATGCCTACCGCGCCTCCGCCGCCGCGCGGGGCAGCCTCGAATGCTCCCGAAGGATGCTCTGAACCTCGGCGTCCTCGGTCGGCTGGAAGTTCTCGTAGAAATAGCCGACCGCCCCGAAGTAATCGGGGATGCGGGGACAGACGACCTCGTCCGCCTCGCCGCGCAGGTCGGCGCAGGCCTCTCGGGATCCGACGGGCACCGCCACGATCAGGCGAGCCGGCCGGTGCCTTCGGACCGAGCGCGCGGCCGCCCGCATCGTAGCGCCCGTGGCGAGACCGTCGTCCACCAGGATCACCACGCGTCCCTGGATTTGTTCCGCGGGCCGGTTCCCCCGAAAGAGCGCCTCGCGCCGGCGAGCTTCGTCCATCTGTCCGCGCTTGACCCGCTCGAGGTAAGCCTGGGAGACGCCGAGATAACCGACGAGCTCCTCGTTGACGAACTCCCCGCCGTTGGCCGTCACGGCGCCGATCGCGAGCTCCTCCTGCCCCGGCGCCCCGAGCTTCCGGGCCACGAGCACATCCAGCTCCGCGTCCAGACTGCGAGCCACCTCGGCCGCGACCGGGACGCCGCCGCGCGGGATGCCGAGAACCAGAACGTCCTTGCCGCGATACGCGGACAGCCGCTCCGCCAGGATCCTCCCGGCCTCGACCCGGTCACGGAAAGGCAGTCCGGAATACCCACCCTGTTCCACGGAAGCACCTCCTTCCGGTCGGTCGAACTCGCCGCCGCCACTGTGGCACGAAGCGGACGAATGCGAATGATGCGAAGGCACCACGATCCCAGGCGCGTGAGGCCGCAGACGCAAGCGTAGGGTTTTCTCCAGCCCTTGGAGCCTGCCCGGGCGCCGGCTCAGTCCCAGGGGTTGACCGACAGCTTGTCGCGGACCTCCCGGACGCCCGGAGCGTGGCTGACGACTCCCAGGACCGCGCTCTTCTCGGGCCAGTTCCGCACGACGCCCTCGAGCACGACGGCGCCGTCTTCTACGCGCACACGGATGCGATCGGCTTCCCTCTCGGCCCGCCGCGCGAGGGCCTCTTCGATCGACTTGCGCAGTTTGGCCGGATCAGCCTTGACGACCGCGACGAAGAGCCTGTTGCGCACGCCCCGAATCCCGCTCAAGTTCCGAACCGCTCTCTCCGCGTCCTCCTTCTCGCGCAGCGTCGAGACTTCCCCTTCCAGGGTCACGAAGCCCTCCGTGACGGTGGAGCGGATCTTCTGATCCGGCACGAAGGCGTCCCATTCCAGGGCCATCCTCACCGCACGCGCCAGCTCCGTATCGGTCCGCTCCGCGCTTCCCGCGGCCTTGACGTGGACGTCGTCCGCGACGTCGAGAACACCCTCGACGCGGTGGGCCGCCTCCCGCGCGGCGAGCTTCTTGGCGTAGCTGTCCACCGTGCCCGTCAGGGTGACGATGCCCTTGTCCACTTCCACCCCGATCTCGGTCTCGTCCACGCGCGTATCCCAGCGCAGCTCCCGAAGGACATCCTGCTGAATCAGCCGGTCGCTCTTGACAGACGTGTCAAGCATGATGTTTTCCTCCTCGCGGCCATCGTGGCACCCGGCGGGCGAACGCGCATGATCCGGATGGACCAATCCGGGCCCCGAACCGGGCGTTCCGGCGGCGCCCGCCATCCGGGACTTCCCCTTTTCTGATGCGTTTGCCTCATTTGCGGCGGCCCGGACCTCGGAGAACATCGGCAGCGTCAAGAGGAGGTGATGTCGATGTCGGACTCCATGAGGTATGCGACGCCCAACGGCCGCGGCTCCAAGAGCGGAGCGACGCCCGGGGCGGGTCCCGAGCGGAAGACGGCCGCACGTCCTGCGGTCCCGGCGGCGACGAAGGCCCCGGCCCCGCGCGAGCGGCTCGTCCGAGACCTGATGACCGAAAAGGTCTTCACTCTCAAGGGGCGCGACGATCTGGCCGCGCTCTACGACTTGATGGACTCCAGGCACGTCCGGCACGTCCCGGTGGTGGACAGCGAAGGGGAGCTCATCGGACTGGTCACCGACCGCGATCTCTCGCGCAGCGCGCTCGGCGCCGTCGAGGAGCTGCCGCTGTCAGTCGAGCGCGATATCCTGCGGCGGCGGCGCGTGCGCGACATCATGGCGACCGAGCCCGACGTGATCGAGCCCGACGCGACGCTGCGGGAAGCGGCCGAGATGCTGCTCGAGAACAAGGTGGGCTGCCTGCCCGTCGTCGAAGGCCTGCACCTGGTCGGCATCCTCACCGAGGCGGACTTCGTCCGCGACTACCTGGAAAGGGGTTGATTTCATGAGAGCGAGAACGGCGGGGATTCTCGCGGCGTTTTTCGCGGCCGCCGCTCTGCTGGCCCGTACGGGCTCAAACGACATCGACAGGTTCGGGTGGGTCACGGACCGGGTGGCCACCGGCGGGCAGCCGACGCTCCCGCAGATCGCGTCGCTCGCCCACGAGGGATTCCACGCGATCGTCAATCTCCGCGAGCCCTCCGAGTATGACGCAGCCGCGGAAGAGGCGGCCGCCAAGGCCAAAGGCCTGACCTACATCAACATCCCCGTCAACAAGGACGTCCCCAGGCCCGAACAGGCGGACGCCTTCCTGGCCGCGCTGAAAGACACTCGCATCTACCCGGTCTTCATTCACTGCGCCTCGGCCAACCGCGTCGGCGCCTTCTGGATGATCCGGCGTGTCCTCGTGGACAAGTGGGACCTGGAAGACGCCGAGAAAGAAGCGAAGATCGTCGGCCTGAAGACGCCGGCCATGAGGGAGTTCGCCCTCGGCTACATCGGAAGTCACTCACCGGCTCCCCGGAAGAAGGGCTGACAGAACCGGATGTTCCGGCGAATCCTCGTCCCGGTCGATTTCACGGCTCGAAGCCGCCGGGCGGTCCAGGCCGCGGCCAGAGTGGCGGCCGTTTCGCGAGCCGAGACGACCCTCCTGCACGTCATCGAACGCATCGACGACGAGGAGTCCGCGGCGCTCGAGCCCTTCTACCGGAAGCTCGAGAAGGCGGCGCGGGAGAAGATGAAGGGGTTGCTGGCGCCGTTTGCGGACAGCCGCCTCACCGCGAGAGCCGAGATCCTCTACGGAAAACCGGTCGGCGAGATCCTGCGGTTTGCCCAGGCCAATCGCAGCGACTTGATCGTGATGTCTTCCCACAAGCTCCCCCTGCGCAAGAGCGGCGAGAGCTGGGGAACCATCAGCTACAAGGTCGGAATCCTCTCACGCTGCCCCGTCCTGCTGGTCAAGTAGCCGGGCTCCGTCCGCGCCTCACGCGGGCGATCACGGTTTGGGTGCTGGCGGCGATCCCGTTGGCGGTTCCCCGCTCTCCGACGCAGGCCCGGGATGCGGCGCAACAGCCGCAAGCGATCCGAGTCGTGGGCAGGGAATTTCGCCATGAGGTCACGGCCGGCGGCTCGCTGGCGCTCCTCGGCGCCCGCTTCGGCGTCGACCCGGGACGCCTTGTCCGAGCCAACGGGCTGGCGCCAACCGCCCGACTCTCCATCGGGCAGATCCTCAGGATCGACAACCGGCACGTCGTTCCGGACGCCGTGCCCGAGGGGATCGTCTTGAACCTGCCGCAGCGGCTTCTCTTCCTCTTTCGCAACGGGTCGCTCGTCGCCTGGTACCCGGCCGCCGTTGGGCGGCGCGACTGGCCGACTCCCGTCGGGCTCTTCGAGGTGACATCGAAACGGCGCGATCCGACGTGGAACGTGCCGGTCTCCATCCAGGAGGAGATGCGGCAGCTCGGCCGGCCCGTGCGATCCCGGGTCCCGCCCGGCCCGGACAACCCCCTCGGCCGTTACTGGATCGGCCTCTCCGCGTCGCTCTGCGGCATCCACGGCACGAATGCTCCTTCGAGCATCTACGGCTTCCGGACGCACGGATGCGTTCGCCTTCACCCGAAGGACATCGCAGACCTCTTCGGCCGTGTCTCGACCGGGACGCCCGTCGAAGTCGTCTACCAGCCGGTCCTGCTCGCCCGGGAGCCGGACGGGGCCGTTTTCCTCGAAGTCAACCCGGACGCCTACGGCCGGACCGGAAGCCTGCGAACCGCGTTCGAAGAGCTGGCGGCGCGCCAGGGAATCTCCGACTTCGACTCCGCTCGCGCGGAGGCCGTGCTGGCCGCGCGGGAAGGCGTGGCCACGCGGATCGACCGCGCCCGTTGACCACCATGAATTCCAGATTCCAGGTTCCAGGTTCTAACAGGATCGAGCCACCTGGAATCTGAAACTTGGAATTTGGAACCGCCGAAGGCGGCCGGGTTAAGCGATCCTGCGGACGTAGATCTCGCCGGCGATCGCGGGATCCATGGCCAGGGTCGTCTCTCCGACCCGAATAACCGCCGCGGGACTCCTCTGCTGGAGAGCGACGGTGGCACCGGGCAGGATGCCGAGGTTCGAAAGCCGCACGAGACGGTCGGGCTCGCGCGGCACGATGTAGACGATCCTCCCGCGCTCGCCGACGGCGAGACGATCGAGCGGCTGCACGAGCGGTTCGACCGTCCGCGAGAGCGAGCGGCAGCACGGCCCCGGAGGGATCGGCTTGCCGTGCGGGCAGAACTTGGGATGCCCGAGGAAGGCGCAGATCGAGTCGGTCAAACCGTCTCCCAGGACGTGCTCCAGGACGCAGGCGGTCCGGTTGACCTGTTTCTCGTCCCGGACCTCGAGGACCGTGGTGAAGAGGCTCTCCCCGAGGCGGTGGCGGCGGACCTGCAGTTCCGCGAGCCTGCGGCCTTCGGACGTGAGGGCGACCGTCTCCCCCGAGACCCGGGCGAGCCCCAGGCTCTCGAGCTTCATCAAGGCTCCGTCGAGCTCGGACACCTGCGTGGTCTCCTTGAGGTCCGCCAGGCGGTCGCTCCCCTGCTCGGCGAGAGTCCAGAGCTCCTCGGCCACCTCTTCGACGTCCTGGTCGGCCAGGTCGCGATCGTGACTCATAGGGACTTTCGGCTGCGGCGGTCGCCAGGCGACCGGCAGCCGAGAGTTTCAAAAAGAAACCCGGAGCCTGCGGCCTCGACTCTCTCGCTCATGATGTCCGCATCCATCTTAGGGCATGTTCCCGGAGGTGGGCGAAGAAGGCCGCGACGCGTGAGGAACGCGGAAACTGAAAACCGCAATTCGGGCAGCGCACGAGGTCGCATCCGCGGGAGATCGGGCAGGCCGAGCAGACCTCTCCCCCGTGCGTGAAGCGGCACCCGCACAGCGCGCAGGCGAAGACCGTTCCGGCCTCCGAGGGCGAGGCCGCCGCCGGCAGGGGCGTGAACGCGGCATTCACTTGAGCGGCACCGGGAGCGCGGAGAGGGCCCAGTGGACGGCGGCGCCCGCCCCGAGGGCGAACGGCGTGATGAAGGCCGCGATGGCGAGAGCGGTCTTCCAGCCGCGCTCCTTGACGATCATGAAGAAGTTTGCGACGCACGGGATGAAGAGCGTGATCGTCACCATGGAAACGAGGATCTGCTCGGGCGTGAGCGCTCCCCGGCGCGCCATGTCGAAGAGCCCCGCCGCGCCGAAGTCGCGGCGCAGGAAGCCGACCACGAAGGCTCCGGCCGTCTCGCGAGGCAGGCCGAGGGCGCCCGTCAGGACCGGCTCGGCTGCGCGCTCGACCGAGTGCAGGAGGCGCAGCCGGTCCGCCACGAAGAGGATCAGCGTGCCGAGCACGAACAGGGGGACGGCCTCCTTCAGGTACCACTCGATCCGGGCCAGGGTCTTGACGGCGATGTTGCCGATCCGCGGGACCCGCAGCGGCGGCAGCTCCAGGACGAAGTCGCTTCCCCTGCCCGGCAGAACGGCCGCAGCCAGACGCCCCACCAGCAGGAGAACGCCCACGACGACCGCGGCCCAGATCGCGACCGCCCAGAAAGAGAGCCCGGAGAGCATCGCCATGACCACCGTCAACTGGGCCGAGCACGGGACCCCGAGGGCCAGGAGCAGGATGACGATCAGCCGCTCCTTCGGAGTCTCCAGGATCCGCGTCGTAAGGGTCGCCATCGTGTCGCACCCGAGGCCGAGGACCATCGGCAGCACGGCCTTGCCGTTTAAGCCCATCTTCTTGAAGAGCCGGTTGACCATCACCGCGAGCCGGGGCAGGTACCCCGAGTCCTCCAGGGCGCCGAAGGCGAGAAAGAACGTCCCCACGATCGGCAGGACGAGCGCGAGAGAGTAGGCGAGGGCCATCGTGATCATCCCGTAGGGCCCCACGAGGAGGTCCCGCAGGAGCGCCCACGGAAGGAATCGGTTCGCCGCGGCCGTCGCGGCCGGAGAGATGACCTTGCCGAAGAGGCCGTTCTCCAGGAGATCGACGAGCGTCTTCGCTCCCAGGACCCCGACGAACAGATAGCAGGCGTACAGCACCACGGCCAGGAGCGGCAGGCCCCAGACCGGATGCGTCGCCGCGACGTCCAGCGCCCGGGCCAGCCGGCGCCGGGACGGCCGGACCGCGGATTCGAGGGGAACGGCGCCCTTCCCGATTCGCTCCGCCTCCGCGAGCCTCGCGCGGTTCAACACATAGGCGATGGGCTCGCGAAATCGCCGGCGCAGGTCCTGCCGGGCCTCCTCCATCCGGGCGACGGCCTCGGGCGTCATCCGCTGCGAGAGCCACGGCGACAGGGTTTCGTCCCCGGAGAGTGCCATGAGCGCGAGCGCGCGCGCCGAGATCCTGGAAGCGGGGAGAAGCGGAGCCACCGCCTCGAGGGCCTTTTCCACCGGCTCGGGATAGGCGACGCGAACCTGCCCGCGCCGCGGCGCCTGAAGGGCGCTGATCAGCCGCGCGATTCCCTCCCGGCGCACCGCGACGGTCGCGACGACCGGAACGCCGAGCCGTTCTTCGAGCGTCTCCTCCCGGACGGAGACTCCCCGCGCCCGAGCCTCGTCCATCATGTTCAGACAGAGGACGAAGGGAATCTCCATCTCTGCCACCTGCACCGCGAGCAGAAGCGTCCTCTGCAGGTTCTTCGCGTCGCCGACGACCACGACGTCCCTCCCGGGCCCTTCGAGCAGGATGTCGCGCGTCACGCGTTCGTCCTCGGACGAGGGTACGAAGGATCCCGCGCCGGGAGTGTCGACGACGGCCACCCGCCGTCCCGAAAGGACCGCATGACCCGTCGCGACTTCGACGGTCGTCCCCGGGTAGTTGGAGACCGTGACGTAGGTCCCCGTGAGCGCCCCGAAGAGGGCGCTCTTGCCGACGTTGGGATTCCCGACCAGGACGACGCCGCCCGGCTCCGCCGGGGCGGCCTCCCGCGGCCGGCTCCCGGATTTCGCCGCCGCCGCGGCGGCTCGCTCCTCACGGCGATTGAGACTCTGTCTCATGGCCGCCATGTTAGAGGAGTCCCGGCGCCCTTCTCCTGATGCAAACGCATCAGGTCCGGGGCCTCCCGGGCGAGATTTTGGCGGGAACGATTCGAACGCATCATGCGGGACGGCGCCGGCCGGGGCAAGCTTTGTGTCGGAGACGGAAGACCTCGAAAGGAGGCGTCATGAAACCCTTCAAGCACATCCTCGTGGCGACCGATCTCTCGCCGGCCTCGGATCCCGCCCTCAAGGAAGCCCTGGTGCTGGCGAAAGAGAACGGGGCCGAGCTGCTCATCGCGCATGCCTATCAACCCCCGACGATCCTGGAGGCGCAATCGCTGGCCGGCGGCGCGTACCAGGAGTGGGACGAGAGCCTCCGGGAAGACGTCGAGAAGAGGCTCCAGCCCATCGTCGAGGACGCCGCCCGGGAAGGGGTGGCCGCGAAGCCCCTCATCCTGGCCGGCGCGCCCTACGAGGCCATCGCCGAAGCCGCGAAGGAAAACGGCGCGGACCTCGTGGTCATGGGGACTCACGGACGCAGGGGCGTGTCGCGGTTCTTCCTGGGAAGCGTGGCTTCGCGGGTCATCTCGACGGCGCCCTGCCCAGTGATGACGGTGCGGGCCGCGTAGGGCCGCGAAAGCCCTTTCGAAAAGGCGGCCAGCTCATTCATCGCTTCAGGCGTCAAGCCGATAACGGAGGCTACATGCGAGTACGCGACGTGATGACGGAAGATGTCGAGACCATCCCGGCCGGCGAATCGGCCGAGAACGCGCTCCGGCGGATGCATAGCCGGAGGATCCGCCACCTGATCGTTACGCTCGGGACGGAGGCCGTCGGGATCGTCTCCGAAGGAGACCTCGATGCGCTCGGGACGTCCCGGCGCTTCCAGATGGTGGGGGACGTGATGAACTCTCCCGCAATCACGGTCGAACCGGAGATGACCATTCGCCAGGCCGCAAACCTGCTTCGAGGGAGGACCATAGGATGTCTCCCGGTGATGGAGCACGGCCGGCTCGTCGGGATCCTGACGACGACCGACTTGCTCGAGCTGATCGGCCGGGGCGCGGAACGCCCGGTGGCCTCGAGCAAGCGCTGGATCCTGAAAGGCCGGGGCCCCCGCCGGAAAGCCGCCGTGCTCGGGTAAACTTGGCCGAGCCTCCCGCGAGGTCCCGCGCGAGGTGGCTCAAGCGAGCCGCCTGGCTCGGCGCGGTTCTCGCGGTTCTCCTCCTCCTGCGGCTGACGGCGCTGCGCCCTTCGGCGGTCCCCGTTACGGTCTTCCGCGTCGCGGCCGGCCGCGTCGAGGAAAGCGTCACCAACAGCAAGGCGGGGACGATCAAGGCGCGGCGGCGGGCCACGCTCTCCCCCGAGGTCGGCGGGAGGGTGGCGGAGCTTCCCGCGAAGAAGGGGGCGCGCGTCCGGGCTGGAGAGGTCCTGATGCGCGTGGCGGACGCCGACTTCCGGGCGCAGCTGCGGGTCGCCGAGAGCGCCGTGGAAACCGCGCGCTCGGCGCGCACGGAGGCCTGCCGCCTGGCCGAGCTGGCCGAGCGTGACCTCGCCCGCAACCGCCGCCTGGCGAGGGAGGAGATCGTCTCGCCGGAGCTGCTCGACCAGCTCCAGAGCCGCAGCGACGTCGCGGCCGCCGCCTGCCAGACCGCGCGCACCCGGATCTCCCAGGCCGAGGCGGCCCTCGCCGTGGCCCGCGCCAACCTCGAGAAGACGGTGCTCCGGGCGCCGTTCGACGGCGTCGTGGCCGACGTCACGACCGAACTCGGTGAGTGGATCACGCCGTCGCCCCCGGGGATCCCCATCCCGGCGGTCATCGTCTTCTACGACGACGCCTCGACCTACGTCAGCGCCCCGATGGACGAGGTGGACGTCGCGAAGGTCCGCGTCGGACAGCCTGCACGCGTAACCCTCGACGCCTATTCCGGCAAGCCTTTCCCCGGCCGCGTGACACGGATCGCTCCCTACGTGCTCGACGTCCAGGAGCAGAACCGCACCTTCGAGATCGAGGTGGAACTGGACGACGCGGCCTTTGCGCGCACGCTGCTGCCCGGGACCTCGGCCGACGTCGAGGTCATCCTCGCCGCCCGCGAGGGTGTCCTGCGGATCCCGAGCTATGCCCTGCTCGAAGGCGGGCGCGTCCTGGTCGTGCGCGGCGGAAGGCTGGCCGGGCAGGCGGTCCGGACGGGGATGAAGAACTGGCAGTTCGTGGAAGTGGCCGCCGGGCTCGCGCCGGGCGAAGCCGTCGCGGTCTCGCTCGACCGGGCGGAGGTCAAGGAGGGGGCCCGCGTCACGATCGCCGGCCAGACCGAGAAATAGATGATCGAGCTTACGGGCATCGGCCGCGATTTCGACGTCGGAGGCCAGCCCGTGCACGCCCTCTCAGGGATCGACCTCGTAGTCCCCGAGGGCGACTACCTCTCCCTGATGGGCCCTTCGGGCTCGGGCAAGTCCACGCTGCTGAACATCCTGGGCTGCCTCGACCGCCCGACCGCCGGCTCCTACCGCCTCGACGGCCACGAGGTCGCGGCCCTGCCCGAGGAGGAGCTCTCCCGCATCCGCCGCCACGAGATCGGCTTCGTGTTCCAGTTCTACCACCTGGTGCCGCGCCTGACGGCGGCGGGCAACGTCGAGCTTCCGATGATCTTCGCCGGCGTCGAGCGGCGGGAGCGGTCGGCGCGCGTCGCGCGGGCGCTCGCGGCCGTGGGACTGACCGAGCGCGCGCGCCACCGCTCCGAGCAGCTCTCCGGCGGGGAGCGCCAGCGCGTGGCGATCGCGCGCGCGATCGTCATGGGACCGAAGATCCTGCTGGCCGACGAGCCCACGGGCAACCTCGATACGGCCGCCGGCGCCGAGATCGTGAGGCTGCTCGAGGAGAGGAACGCCGAGGGGTTGACGCTCGTCATCGTGACCCACGACCCGGACATCGGGGGACGGGCCCGCCACCGGCTCCGCCTCGTGGACGGGAAGATCGTGTCGGAGGAGCGTGACGAGCGCGACCGGAGCGAGCGGAAGGCGGCCGCCGGAGCCCTCGCACCATGACGCCGCGAGACCTGATCGCCTTCTCCGCGGGAGCGCTCCGCGGACATCGGCTCCGCTCGGGCCTCTCGCTCGTCGGCGTCGCCATCGGCGTCGCCTCCGTGGTCGTCCTGACGAGTCTCGGCGAAGGCGCGCGTCTCTACGTCACGGGCGAGTTCGCCACGCTCGGGACCAATCTCCTGATCATTTTCCCCGGTAAGACGGAGACGACCGGAATGTCCCCTTTCATCACCGAAGCGCCCCACGACCTGACGCTCGACGACGCGGACGCGATCGCCCGGCGAGTCCGCCAGGTTCGCCGCGTGGCGCCGGTCGTCTTCGGCGGAGCATCGGCCCAACGCGGCGAACGGCGCCGCGACATCGGCGTATGGGGAGCGACCTCCGACATGCTCGAAGTCCGCAAGATTCGCCTGCGTGCCGGCCGCTATCTGCCGCCCGGAGAAGCGACCCGCGGCCAGAACGTCTGCGTGATCGGCGCCAAGGTCGAGCAGGAGCTCTTCGGTGCCGAGAGCCCTCTCGGCCAGGTCCTGCGCCTCTCCGACGAGCGCTTCCGCGTGATCGGCGTGATGGCGCCGCGCGGAACCTCCATGGGAGTCGATTTCGACGAGATGGTCCACGTGCCCGTCTCGCGCGCGATGAGGATGTTCAACAAGACCACGCTCTTCCGAATCCTCGCCGAGGTCTCCTCGCACGAGGAGATCCCGGCGGCGCGCGCGGCGGTCCTCGGGATCCTGAAGGAGCGGCACCAGGGGGCCGAGGACGTGACCGTCTGGACTCAGGACTCGGTCCTGGCGACTTTCTCGCGCATCCTCGCCCTCCTGACGGCCGCCCTGGCGGGGATTGCCGCAATTTCTCTGACGGTCGCCGGGATCGGGATCATGAACGTGATGCTCGTCTCGGTCTCGGAGAGAACGCGCGAGATCGGGCTGCTCAAGGCGGTGGGCGTGACCGGACGGCAGGTCGTCGCGGCCTTCCTGGTCGAGGCGGCCATTCTCTCCACTGCGGGAGGCGTGACCGGCCTCGGGGTGGCCTTCGGCGCCACGCGCCTCCTGCGCTCGCTCTATCCGAGCTTTCCCGCCCACGCGCCGGCGTGGGCCGTCGCCGCTGCGATCGGTGTCTCGCTCGCCGTCGGCCTCCTCTTCGGCGCTCTGCCGGCCCGGCGGGCCTCGCGGCTGGACCCCATCGCGGCCCTGGCGCGGAGGTGACGGCGTGGCGGGACGGGACTTCTGGAAGCTCGCCTGGGACGCGGTGGCCGCGCACCCGCTGCGGTCGGCGTTGACGACTCTCGGCATCGTGATCGGGGTCGCCTCCGTAATCCTCCTGACCTCCCTCGGCGAAGGCACCCGGCGGGCGATCGCCTCGGATTTCCTGCAGTTCGGGACGAACGTCATGGCGATCCACCGCGGCAAGACGACGACCACGGGGATCCCCGGTGCGATCGCCGGAACCGTCCGCAAGCTCACGATCGAGGACTCCGAGGCGCTGCGGCGCGTGCCCGGAGTCGAGCGTGTCGTGCCGGTCGCGTTCGGATCGGCCCGGATCGAGGCGGGGGAACGCGGAAGGAGCGTCGTGGTCTACGGCGTGACCTCGGAGGTGCCCGCCGTCTGGAAGTTCGAGGTCGGCCAGGGACGATTCCTTCCCGCCGGAGACCCCCGCCGCGAAGCGCCTTTCGCGGTGCTCGGACCGAAGGCCAAACGGGAGCTGTTCGGGGAGGCCAACGCCCTCGGCGAGCGCGTGCGCATCGGCACACGCCGCTTCCTCGTCGTCGGCGTCATGGCCCCCAAGGGGCTGATGCTCGGCTTCGACATGGACGACACCGCGTACATCCCGGTCGCGAGCGCGCAGAGCCTCTTCAACACGGACGAGCTCGTCGAGATCGACCTCCTCTTCTCGCCCGGGCTGCCCCCGGCGCGCGTCAAGGCCGGAGTCCGCGAGGCGCTCCTGCGCCGGCACGGAGGCGAGGAGGACTTCACGGTGACGACGCAGACCGAGATGCAAGACGTCCTGAACCGCGTGATGTCGGTCGTGACCCTCGCCGTCGGAGGGATCGGGGCGATCTCGCTGCTGGTCGGATCCATCGGGATCCTGACGATGATGTGGATCTCGGTCGGCGAAAGGACTTCGGAGATCGGGCTCGTCAAGGCGATCGGCGCCACTCCAGGGCAGATCTCGCGGCTCTTCCTCCTCGAGGCGGCCCTCCTTTCGCTCGCGGGAGGCGTCCTGGGGGTCGGCGCCGGAATGGCGATCGGCGCGGGCGTCGCCTGGGCCGTCCCGGCCGTCTCGCTCCACACGGCGCCCGGTTTCGTCGTCGCGGCGCTTCTCGTGAGCCTCTTCGTCGGCCTCGCCAGCGGCGTGCTCCCGGCTCGCCGCGCCGCGCGGCTCGACCCCCTCGAGGCCCTGAGAGCGGAGTAGCCGAAGAGGGCCGGCCGCCCGTCTTCACAGCAGCCGGTCGGCCAGGGCGAAGGCGAAGAGGCCGACCGACAGGACCGCGTTCATGCTGAAGAACGCCGTTCCCAGGCGGGAAAGATCTTCCGCCCGGACGAGGTGATGCTCCCAGAAGAGCAGGCCCGCGGCCGCCGCGACGCCCGCGAAATACAGGGCTCCGAAACCGGCGCCCAGACCGAACGTCACGAGCGCGAGAACCGTCACGGCGTGAAGAAGCCGGGCGAGCCGGAGAGCCCCGGCGACGCCCAGCAGCACGACGGCGCTCTTCAAACCCTGGCTTCGATCGAACCCCTCGTCGGGAAGGGCGTAGAAGATGTCGAAGGCCGCCACCCAGGTCGCAACCGCGACGGCGAGCACCGGCAGCAGCCACCACGGCTGGCTCCAGCGTCCCGCGACGGCGAGATAGCCGCCCACGGGCGCGATGGCGAGGGACACGCCCAGCCAGACGTGCGTCCAGTAGAGAAATCGCTTGGTCAGGCTGTAGAGAAGAATCCAGGCGGCCGCCAGCGGAGCCAGGGCGCCGCAGAGAGGGTTGATCAGCGCCGACGCCGCGAGAAAGACGGCGGTCGCCAGCAGGACGGAAGCCCACGCCTGACCCTCGGTCAGCCGACCCCGCGGCAGCTCCCGATTCCGGTTTCGCGGGTTGGCGGAGTCGAACCGCCGGTCGGCGATCATGTTGAAGCCCACCGCGGCCCAGCGCGCGGCCGTGAAGGCTACGACGACGAGCGCCACGAGGCGCGAGGAGACCGGATGCCGCAACGACGCCGCGAGGACGCCCAGCAACGCGAACGGGAGCGCGAAGAGCGTGTGCGGGAACTTGACGAAGTTCAGGTACCGGACGAGAAGGGACTCACCGGGAAGAACCTGGCCGTCCGGCGGAGCCGACATCCCGTCATTCTAGCGAGGTCCGCCAGAGCGTGGACATTGCGCGCCGCGCGACCTCTCGACCCGCTTCGCCCCGCTCAGCGCCCGAGGGTCTCGATGTACACTCCGGCTCTCGACGGAGGAGATCCGATGACCGAAGCGGCCGAGATCGCGAAGAAGATCCGCGACAGCCAGAACTTTCAATCGGAGGTGCGCTACATCGCGCGCGGAGGGTACGAGGCGGCCCGGGAGCCTCGTCTCTTCAAGATCCTGGAGAACGACCTGGTGCGCGTGGTCTTTCCGACGAACGTCCGGGAGGTCACGGAGGGCACCGTCATCGCCCTCGTCTGCCTCTACGATCGGAGGCGGGGCGAGAACGTCTACGCGCACACCATCTGCGCCGGCCCCGGAGTCAACGTCCTGCTGCGCGCCTTCGACAGCCCCATGCCGCAGACGCTGCCGCAGCCCGAGCCCCTCGGACCGAAGGCGATACGGCAGTTCGTGGCCTGGAAGGAAGCGGCCTGGGTCAAGTTCTTGAACGACGAGCTCGAGCTGGGAACAGCGAAGGCCTCGGAGATCTGGATCGCGAATTTCTGGAAGGCCCTGGACCGCATGTTCGGCGGCGGCCACCTCCTCGCCTACGAGCCCGACCTGGTCCTCGCGCGCGCCGTCTCGTAAAGCCGGCGCCCTCGACTCCTCAGATTCCTCAGACGCCGGTCCGGTACTCGCTCCAGCGCCGGTCCACCAGCCGCACGATCTCCTCGGACATGGCGAGCGGGAGCGGGTAACCCTCTTTCCACGTCGCGTCGATCCCGATCCGGCCGCCGTACACGGGGCGGGCGCCCACGAACGACTGTTCCGAGAAGAGCATGTCGCGGGCGGGATCGAAGCGGCTGAAGATGCCCCAGATCGTGTTCTCCTCGTCGGAGAGGTCCACGTCCTCGCTGACGGCGGCCACGAAACGCACGCGGCCGAGGCTCTCCCATCGCAGGAGGCCTTCGAGCACCTGCCGCGGCTCGCTGCGGACGACAACGACGACGAACCCGCCCGCGAGAACCTTGCAGCGGAGGATTCGCGGGTCCCGGGCCGTCGGATCCGGGATCTCGGCCGCGGGAGGATCGGTCGTCACCGGCTCTCCCGTCGCGTCGAAGATTACCTTGCTCCCCAGGTGCATCTCGAAGGAGGTGTAGTCGAGAGTGTCGAGGGGCGCGATGGGGAGGAGCAGCATCCTCTCCCGCGGCTCGAACCGCCGCCACAGCTCCGTCAGGAGGGTCGAGAAGTTTCGGGGATCCACGTCCTCCCGGACGCAGACCAGAACCTTCGTCAGCGCAAGCTGCCCCGTTCCCAGCAGAGCCAGGGCCGTCTTCAACACCTCCCTGGGATGACGCTCCTTCAAGGCGACGCCGAGCAGGTTGTGAAAACACGCCGCGTCGTAGGCGTAGAGATCCGTAATGTTGGGATTCATCACGCGCACGAGCGGCCCGATCAGCTCCCCGGCCGCGATCCCCACGAACTTGTCCTCCTGGGGCGGCTTGCCGACGACGGTTCCCGGATAGATGGCGTCCCGCCGGCGGGTGACGGTTTGAACGTGAAAGACCGGAAAGGGCGAGGCCTCCGAGTAGTGGCCGAAATGGTCGCCGTAAGGGCCTTCCATCCGGCGCTCGCCGGGAGGCACGCGGCCCTCCAGGACGAACTCGGCGTCGGCGGGGACGAGCAGCCCGATCGACCGCGCCCGCACCATCGGCGTGGGCGCTCCCCGCACCCAGCCGGCCACGGCGAGCTCGTCGAACCCCTCCGGGAGCGGAAAGATCGCGGACAGCATGAGGACGGGGTCCCCGCCCAGGACGACCGCGGCCTCGAGCGGGACTCCCCGCCGCTCGGCCTCGTAGTAGTGGCCGCGGCCCCCTTTCAGGCTCTGCCAGTGCATTCCGGTCTCCGCGGGCCCGAAGACCTGGAGCCGGTAGAGCCCGAAGTTGCGGCGGCCCGTCGCCGGATCCACCGTCAGAGTCGGGCCCCAGGTGACGAAAGGTCCGCCGTCGCGTGGCCAGGCGGTCAGGTGAGGCATCCGGTCGAGCCGGGGCGCCTCGACGACCTCCTGCGCGGGCGCTCGGGATTGCAGCGAGAGCCGCGCGAAGCGCAGCCTCGCCAGGGCCGCGCGCGAGGACCAGAGGGCCTTGAGCGAAGGAGGGTTCAAGCACTCGACGAGGCCGAGCAGCGCTTCGCCGATCTCGCGCGGGTGGCGCCCGAGAGCGATCTCGATGCGCCGCATGGAACCGAAGAGATTCGTGACGAGGGCGAAGTCAGAGCCCCGGACCCGATCGAAGAGAAGAGCCGGGCCGCCACGCTTTATCACGCGCTGCGTGATCTCGGAGACCTCGAGGTTCGGGTCGACCTCCGCCCGGACTCGGACGAGCTCGCGGCGGCTCTCCAGGTGGGAGAGGAAACTCCGCAAGTCGCGGAAGAATCGGGGGCGTGAGCCGGACGGCGCGGTCATTGGCAGCGGGCGGCGCAGGCCCGGACCCGCCGAAGGACCGGGTCGGGCCTGGCCCGGCCGGGCTTGTGGAACGATCTTTGCTTCGCCGGGCAGGGCGACACAATGGCGGCACGAGCAACCAGCATCCGGCACGGGTCCATATCCGCCAGCATACGCAAACGGGTTTTCGGCCGCCTTCGCGGCCCGCTCCTGCTAGCCGCCTCGGCGGGATGGCTCCTCTCGTCCACGACCGCCTCCGCTCAGGACCTCTTCGCCGCCTCCGCCTCGGACAACGTGGTCCTGCAGTGGAACAACGCGGCCCTCCAGGCGGTCCGCGCGACGATTCCGGGGCCGACGGTCGTCTCGAGGGCGCTCGCCGTCCTCCACACCTGCATGTTCGACGCGTGGACGGCCTACGACGCGACGGCCGTCCCGACCGTCGCGCGCCGCGGCTGGCGGCGGCCCGCCTCGGAAGCGACCGACTCCAACAAGGCGCAGGCGGTCAGCTTCGCCGCTTACCGCGCGCTCGCGGACCTGTTCCCGACCCAGAAGGCGGTCTTCGACGGACTCATGGCCCAGCTGGGCTACGACTCCTCGAACGCCTCGACCGACACGGGCACCCCGGCCGGCGTCGGCAACGCAGCCTCGGCGGCCGTTCTCGCGGTGCGCCACCACGACGGCTCCAACCAGATGGGAGATCTCGCTCCCGGCGCTTATTCCGACTACACCGGCTACAAGCCCGTCAACACTCCGACGACTCTCGTCGATCCCAATCGCTGGCAGCCGCTCCTCGTCGTCAACTCCAGTGGCCAGACGACGACGCAGTCCTATACGACCCCGCAGTGGGGAAACGTCACTCCGTTCGCGATGGCCTCCGGTTCGGCGATGCGTCCCGGACCGCCCGCGCTCTACCCATCGGCCGACTTCGCGAGCCAGGCCGCGGAGCTCGTCGCGATCAGCGCCGGCCTGACCGACGTCCAGAAGGTGACGGCGGAGTACTTCGCCGACGGCCCTAACTCGGAGTTCCCTCCGGGGCACTGGGCGCTCTTCGCCCAGTTCGTCTCGCGCCGCGACGGGCACACCCTCGACGACGACGTCAAGGTGTTCTTCGCCCTGGGCAACGCGCTCCTGGACGCCGGCATCTGCGCCTGGGACGCCAAACGCGCCTACGACTCGGTGCGGCCGATCACCGCAATCCATTTCCTCTACGCCGGCCAGCTGATCCAGGCCTGGGGCGGTCCCGGACTGGGCACGCAGACGATTCGCGGCGAGGACTGGCGCCCGTATCAACTCGCGACCGTCGTCACGCCCCCATTTCCCGAGTACTTCTCGGGCCACAGCGTCTTCTCCGCGGCCGGGGCGGAAATCTTGAAGTCCTTCACCGGGAGCGACGCCCTCGGCGCCTCGGTGACGATCAAGGCGGGCAGCTCCTTCGGCGAGCCCGGCATCGTTCCGGCCATGGACGTGACGCTCTCCTTCCCCACCTTCTCCAGCGCGGCGGACCAGGCCGGAATGTCCCGCCGCTACGGAGGCATCCACTTCGCGAAGGGAGACCTGACGGGCCGCGCGCTCGGTCGCGTGATCGGGGCCGCGGTCTGGGCGAAGGCGCAAACCTACTTCAACGGCACAGCCCCCCGCTCCGAAACCCTCTCCATCGCCCACCCCCATCCCTCCCCCCGCCTCCTCTCGCGCTAGAGCTCGGCGTCGGACCCGGGCAGGCGGTGCGCCCAACGGGCGCAGGTCCATCGCGTAGCGCGAAGCGACGGCCTAGAACACGACGAGCGGCTTGAGCACGCCGTCGGCTCTCGTCGCGATCAGGCGAAAGGCCCTCTCGATCTCCGAGAATCCGAAACGATGCGTCGTCATCGGCGTGGGATCCAGTCGCCGTGCCTCGAGCAGCCGAAGGAGGCGCTCCATCCGCACGCGTCCGCCGGGGCACAAGCCGGTGCGGATCGTCTGATCCGCCATGCCCGCCCCCCACTCGAGCGTCGGGATCGGTACGGTATCGCCGTGTCCGTGGGAGCCGACGTTGGAGATCGTGCCTCCGGGGCGGGTTGCCCGCACGCAGCAGCCGAAGCTCTCCGCGGTTCCGGCCGCCTCGATGGCCGAATCCGCGCCGCGCCCGCCGGTTGCGCGACGCACTACCTCGACGGCGTTGACCTTGCCGAAAGCGACGAGTTCATCCGCTCCGAAGCGCCGTCCGAATTCCCGGCGGGCAGGATCCGAATCCACGCCGATCACGCGCCCCGAGCCGAGCAGCCGGGAAAAC
>JAWOLE010000328.1:0-4364 GCA_033853815.1 Thermoanaerobaculia bacterium | reverse complement strand
GATCCTCCAGCAGCGCGTCGCGCAGCTGCCAGCCGCTGACGACGGGCATCATCAGGTCGAGCAGGATCACCGAGGGCCTCAGGCCGCCGCCCAGGCGGTCGAGGGCTTCGCGCCCGTTGGCCGCCGCCGTGACGGAGAAGCCATGGTCCCGCAGCGCCTGGCTCAGGCTCTCCCGCAGATCGGCGTCGTCCTCGACGACGAGTATTTCCTGGCTTTCCATGGGCCTGGTCCTATTATGTGCCGGCCGGCGCGGAATCCGGCGGCGCGCAGTGGGTCAATTTGAGGATCGACCCGAACGTGGCGGAAAGGACGCCCCGGAGCCGTCGGCATTTCTCTCGTCGGCACGCGCCGGCAGGCCGCACAGGAGTTAGAACCGGCCGGCGCTGAGGGTTCGTCGCAGTCTTGGCGAGGCGCCGGCCACGCTTTTCCATGCTCCTCACCCATCACCTCCTCCGGGAAACGCCGCCGTCTCCGGGGCTCACATCTGGGCGTAACGCCCACGTTGCAGCCCGGCGGCGCGGTCGTCCTGTCCCTATAATTCGCAGAAATGCCTGACGGAAAAGAGGTGGCGCTTCGCGGATGAGGAGTTCCAGCAGACGGGCGCGATGGCTCTCCTCGACCGCCCTCATCTTCTACGGGCTGGCCCTGGGCGTCTTGAGCGGGTATCTCTTCCCGGCCGAGCAGCACCCGGCCGCCTACGAGACGTTCCGGTTCCTCTCGCGCGCCTTCATCAGCCTCATCCGGATGCTGATCGTGCCTCTCATCTTCTCGACGATCGTCGTCGGGATCGGCAAGACGGGCGACGTCAAGGCCGTCGGCCGGATGGGGATCAAGGCCCTGGTCTACTTCGAGATCGCGACGACGGCGGCGCTCGTTCTCGGCCTGTCGATCGCACACGCCGTACGCCCGGGACAGGGTCTCTCGCTGCCGCCGTCCGGCGAGACCCTCGCCAAGCCCAAGACGCTCGTCGAGACGCTGCTGCATCTCTTTCCAGCCAACGTCGTGGACGCGATGGCGAAGCAGGACATCCTGCAGGTCGTGATCTTCGCGACGCTCCTCGGGATCGCCGCCGCCCACGTCAAGGCGAAGTCCGAGCCGCTCCTCCGCTTCTTCGACTCGGTCGTGGCGGTCATGTTCCAGTTGACCGACTACGTGATGGCGCTGACGCCGCTGGGGGTCTACGGCGCCATGGCGGGCTCGGTCTCGCACCACGGCCTGAAGGTCCTCGGCTCCTACGCCAAGCTCGTCGGGTCGCTCTACGGGGCACTCGTCCTCTTCACGATCCTCGTCCTCGGTCCGGCGCTCCTCATCGTGAGGGCGAACCTGCGCGTCTTCTTCCGAAAGATCCGCGAGCCCGTCCTGCTCGCTTTCTCCACGGCCTCGTCGGAGGCGGCCCTGCCCCGGGCCCTGGAGAAGATGGTCGAGTTCGGCGTGCCGGAATCGGTGGCGGGCTTCGTCATTCCCGCCGGCTATTCCTTCAATCTGGACGGCTCGACGCTCTACATCTCGCTCGCGTCCCTGACGATCGCCCAGGCGGCCGGCATGCACCTGTCGCTCCCGACCGAGCTGCTCATGATGCTGACCTTCATGATGACGTCCAAGGGCGTCGCCGGCGTGCCCCGGGCAGCGCTCGTCATCATCGCGGCCGGGTGCGCGGCCTTCGGCCTGCCGGGCGACACCGGCGTCGCGATGATCCTGGCGGTGGACGAGCTGTGCGACATGGCCCGCACGTCCATCAACGTGATGGGCAACTGCGTCGCCTCCGTGGTCGTCGCCCGCTGGGAAGGAGTCCTCGGCAAGCCGATCGCCGTCTCGAACGAGGATGCCCCCGGCGCCCAGCTCGCCCGCGAAGCCATCCCGTGAGCCCACCTATATCTGAATTGATATGGCTGCGAAGACGCCGCCCCGGAGCCGTCGCCGTTTCCCTCGTCGGCACGCGCCGGCAGGCCTCTAGTGTGAGAACCGGCCGGCGCTGAGGGTTCGTCGCAGTCCTGCCGAGGTGCCGGCAGCTCTCATCCACGCTCCTCACCCATCACCTCCTCCGGGAAACGCCGCCGTCTCCGGGGCTCCCTTGCCGCCGAAGCGAGACGGTCAGCCCCGGCGGCGGGACCGCCTCCCGGAGGAGGCTTGAGAGAGGGAGCACACCGCGGAATGACTGTCGCCTAGCCGTCCATGCGACCGAACGACAAGCGACGGCCAGACCTGGCGTCTTGCGGCCGCGCCGTCGCGTGCCGACGAGGGAGGCGGGCACGGCGCCGGGGCGGAATATGGAGCGTCAGCCGTTGGTCAGGGATGAGTTCAGGCTTTCAGTTTCGCCAGGGCGTCGTCGATCCGCTTCCACTGCGACTCGGGGGCCATGCTGCGGGCCTTCCGGTACAGCTCGGTCGCCTGCTTCTTGTCGCCTTTGATTGAGTAGGCCTCGCCCAGGCTGTCGTAGACGTTCCACGAACCCGGGTGATCCCTGACGTTCTTCTTGAACACCTCGATCGCCTCGTCGGTCTTCTTCTGGCCCAGGAGCTGGTAGCCGTAGGCGTTCATCTCGGTCTCGTTCGCGATCCGGAGGGACCTGGCCCGCAGCGCCTCCGCAGTCTTTGAGTCCCCCTTCTTCTCGAGGAGGCCGGCCTTGACGCGCAGGTTGGTGAAGGTCTCTGCCATCCCGATCGACTGGTTGGACCACTCCAGGGCCTCATCCAGGTTCACATTGTGGTTCAGACAGTAGGCCGCCGCCTGGTTCCATCCCTGCCAGGAGAAGCGCGGCAGGCCTCGGAGCTCCTGCCGCAGGCTGGCGACGACGACCTGCGGCGTGTCCACGGTGATCGGGAACGCGACCCTGACCTTCTCCCAGTGCATCGCGGCCTGGACCGAGGTGTCGGTCGGATCCTCGAAGGTGTATCCCAGGCGCTCCTGGAACTCGGCCGGCTGAGGCGTCACGGTGATGCGCAGCGCGTCCTCTTTCTGGTCGTAGCTGAAGCTGCCCCAGGCGGCCGCCTGGCGGCTCAGGATGACCGTCCAGTCCTTCTCGGTCGGAATCATGTGGAGCCCGTAGGTCCCCGCCGCGACCTTCTGCCCTCCGACGGCCGCCTCCGAGGAAAAGGAGATCGTCGTGTTCTCGTTGGCGCCGGCCCGCCAGACCTCGTTGTAGGGAACGAGTCCCCCCCAGATCTTTCGCTTGTTGACGGCAGGCCGGTGGTAGCTGATCCGGATTTGGGTTATGCCGACCGTCTGCTCGACCACGGCTTCGGGGCTCGCTTGGGGAACCGTCAACGGCGGGAAGGACTGGGCGGACGCCGCCCGGCAGGGGAGGAAGAGGACTACGGCGGGAACCAACCAGCGAAAAACTCGGCCGAACTTCACGACGCACCTCCCTCGGAAGAAAGCACACGCTCCGGTGCTTGCTACGAAGAAGGCCTCGGGGGGTTTTGGCCCTCGCGCCAAGGGCCCGACGGTCGCTGTCGCCAGGGGAGCAGCCGACGAGAATCAGCCGTTCTTGCGGGCGAACTCCTTCATGAAGGAGACGAGAGTCTCGACCCCCTTCTTCGGGAAGGCGTTGTAGAGGGAGGCGCGGATTCCGCCCACGGAGCGGTGGCCCTTCAGGCCGTCCAGCTTCTGCGCCTTCGCCTCGGCGACGAACTTCTTCTCCAGGTCCTCGGAGGGCAGGCGGAAGGTCACGTTCATGTCGGACCGGCTGTCGGGCTTCGCGTGCGGGCGGAAGAAGCCCCCGGAGGCGTCGAGCGCCGCGTAAAGGATCTTCGCCTTCTCGGCGTTCGCCCGCCCGATGCCCTCGAGACCTCCCTGGCCGAGGAGCCACTTGATGACGAGCCGCATGATGTAGACGCCGAAGACGGGAGGCGTGTTGTAGAGGGACTTGTTCTCCGCCTGGACCTTGTAGTCGAGCATCGCCGAGAGATTCTTCGGCACGCGCTCGAGCATGTCATTCCGGAGGAGGACGAGCGTGACCCCCGAGGGGCCGAGGTTCTTCTGGGCTCCCGCGTAGATCAGGGCGTACCGGGAAACGTCGATCGGCCTGCTGAAGATGTCGGAGGAGGCGTCGCAGACGAGCGGAACGGAACCCGCCCTCGGCTCCGACTTCCACTCGACGCCGTGGATCGTCTCGTTGGAGGTGAAGTGGAGGTAGGCGGCGGACGGATCGAGCTTCAGTTCCGTCTGCGCCGGAATTCGAGTGAAGTTGTCCGCCTCCGTCGTGCAGGCGATCTGCGCCGTCCCGACCTTCTGAGCCTCCTTGACCGCCTTCTTCGACCAGGAGCCCGTGACGACGTAGTCGGCCTTGCCGCCGGGAGGCAGGAAATTCATGGGGACCATGGAGAACTGCAGGGACGCGCCCCCCTGGAGGAAGAGCACCTGGT
>JAWOLE010000327.1:0-3404 GCA_033853815.1 Thermoanaerobaculia bacterium | reverse complement strand
GGGCTTAAGTCCGGGTAAGAGCCCCGGCGGCGGGACGCCTCCCGGAGGAAGCGATGAGCGAAGGAGCACGGCACGCCGAGCCCTTCGCCCCGGCATCCCTGCGACTGAGCGACCAGCGACGGCCCGGATCTCTCCTTCGCGGCAGGGCCGGCGCGTGCCGACGAAGGGAGGCGGCCCGACGCCGGGGCGGCTCGAAGCGAGAAGCTTACGGGCCGGGGACGCGGGAGGCCCGGCGGCCCGGACGGGACACTTCGGTGACGCCCGTTCGCTGGGCGCCGCAGGAATCCGTGAAGATCGTTCCGAAGCGGCCCAGAGCCAGGAGCCTCCCTCCGGCCCACCGGACGGCGTAGAGATCGTTCGTCGTGCTCGCGTCGATGAGCGTCCAGGCGACGCCGTCCGCACTCTCGGCGCGCGCCCCGCCGGTCCCCACGGCCGTGAACCGGGCCCCGTTCCAGGCGACGCCGAAGAGCGTCTGCGGCGTGCCCGCGCTCTCCTGCTGCCAGCTCGCGCCGTCGGCGCTGACGAAGACGACGCCGTTGTCCCCGACGGCGATGAACTGCGATCCGTTCCAGAGGACGTCGTTCAAGGCGCCGCCGGGCGTGCCGAGCCGGGGCGTCCAGACCCTGGCGTCCGGGCTCGAATAGATCACCCGGGCCGCCTCCCCGCCGACGGCCACGTACTGCGTCCCGTTCCAGGCGATCGCGTTCAGCATGTTCCCCGAGGACGGCTGCTCCGCCCAGCTCACGCCGTCGGAGCTCGTTCGGACCGCTCCGTCGCTTCCGACAACCACGAACCGCGAGCCGTCCCAGAGGACGCCGGAGAGGACGACCGACTCGGTCGGCGTGCGCCGCGTCCAGGCGATCCCGTCCGGGCTCGAAAAGATCGCGTTCTGCTCTCCCACCGCCACCCAGAGCGTGCCGTTGGTCGCAACGCCGAGAAGCCACCGATCGAAGAACGCAGGCTGCCGCGTCCACGCGAGAGCGTCCGGACTCGTGAGCACCGTTCCGAAGGCTCCGACCGCGATGTACTGGGTCCCGTCCCACGCGACGCTGCCGAGCGAGCTCCGGATGCCCGCGGTCCGCGGCGTCCAGGTCGCGCCGTCGGTGCTCGAGAGAATCGCGCCCTTCGTGCCGACGGTCACGACCGTCGATCCGTCGGAGGCGAGGCCCAGCAGATCCGAGCCCGTCGGAGCGAGGGACTGGTTCCAGAGCTGGCCGTCGGCGCTCGAGAAAACGGCGCCGCTGCCGCCCACGCCGAGCAGACCCGAAGCCGTTCGCGAGAGCCGCTGGATCGGAGGGGCGAGCCCGAGGTAGTCACTGGTCCAGTTGATGCCGTCGCTGCCGCGGAGGACGAAGGACGTCAGGAAGCCGGCTCCGCTGATGACGAAGCTGTCTCCATTCCACGCGACGGAAAGCAGCGAGCCCTCGGTTTCGAACGGGCTGCGAGACCAGACGGCGCCGTCGGAGCTCGCCAGGATCGTGCCGAGGTCGCCGACCGCGACGAACCGGGAACCGCTCCAGGCGATGTCCCGAAGACTCTCGCCGCTGCCGGAGGAGTGCGCAGTCCACGCCGACCCGTCGGAGCTCGTCAGGATCGTCCCCGAGTCTCCGACCGCGGCGTAGAGCGTCCCGTTCCAGACCACGCGCCGGAGCGTGGCGGCCGAACCGGTCGAGTGAGGCGTCCAGAAGACGCCGTCGGGGCTCGTGAAGGCCTTTCCGCCGGCCCCGACGGCCGTGAAATTCCCTCCGTTCCACGCCACGTCGAAGAGGTCCGCCCGGGTGTCGGGAAAGCGAGGCGCCCAGGCCGCGCCGTCCGTGCTGGTGAGGACGACGCCGGAACCTCCGACGGCCACGAAGACGCCGTTGCCCCAGGTCGCGCCGTTCAAGTGGTTGCCTTGCGGCAGCGGGTTGGACCACTGCCACTCCGAACAGACCTGAGCGCTCGCCGCCGCGGAGGCGACGCAGAGCACGGCCAGGAGGACGAGAGCTGTTGTGGAAAGCCTGAGCATTGGATACCCCCTTGGAAGAGCGAAAGAGGAAGCAGGGTGATTATAGGCAATTTTGGATTTTAGATTTTAGATTTGAGATTGAGCGCCAGGCTCCCTCGGGGATTCTTAATCCAATAATCCGAAATCTAAAAATCTAAAATTGGTTCATTCGTAGCGGAGCGCCTCGGCGATATTGACCCGGGCGGCCCGGTGGGCGGGAACCCACGAAGCCAGGAGGATGGCGGCGACGGAGAACCCGACGATCGCGGCCAGGTCCACCCCGCGCACGACAAAAGGGATGAAGGAGACGAAGTAGATCTCGGCCACGCCCGGGGGAAAGGACAGCAGGTGGAAGACCGTGGCCGCCCGGCAGATCGCCCAGCCCAGCAGCACTCCGGCCGCGACTCCGACCCCGCCGAGAAACGCGCCGAGCAGGAGAAAGACGCGCGAGAAGAAGCGGGGCTCGGCTCCGAGTGCCGAAAGCACGCCGATGTCGCGTTTCTTCTCCTGCACCGTCATGACCACGGTCGCGACGACGTTGAAGGTGGAAACCATGACGATCAGGCCGATGACGAGGAAGAGCGTGGTCTGCTGGATCGAAAGCGCCGAGAAGAGACCGCTGTTCATCCGCCTCCAGTCCGTAACGGAGAAACCGGGACCCGCCGCCTTCTCGATCGCCACGGTCGCGCTCTCGGTGTCGCGGATCGTGTCGAGCTTGACCTCGACGACGTCGGCGGGCGCCTCGAGACCGGAGAGCGTCCTCAGGACTTCGCGGTCGAGGAAGACCCACTCCGCGTCGTACTCCGCGAAGTTCGTCTTGAAGATCCTTCCGACGCGGAACCGGCCCGTCGCCGGCGCAAAACGCGCGGAGCCGCCCGAGCGGTCGGGCACCGAAAGGGCGATCAGGTCTCCTTCGCGCACGTCCAGGCGCCGCGCCAGTTCCACGCCTATGGCGACGCCGGCCGGCTGGCCCGGCGAGCCGCGAGTCAGCACTCTTTCGGCCCCGGGCAGGTAGGCGTCCATCTGCGAGACCGCCCTCTCCGGCGCGGGGTCGACCCCCTTCAAGACCGCGTCGACGCCGTCCGGGGTGGCCGCCGAAGAGGCGAGGCCGGACTGGTAGATGACCGCGGCGACCGCGCGGACCCGCGGCACCTTCCGGAGGCGCTCTTCGAGCGCGAGCGTGTCGGGATAGCCGCCGGAGGGCAGAGTCATCGGAAAAACCACGACCTCGGCGTTGGCCCCGATGAGTTTTTCCTGGATCTCGCGGCGATATCCCGAGAGCAGGCCCATGGCGACCACGAGCGCCGCGACCCCGAGGGCGATGCCTCCGATGGACAGCAGCGACACCGAAGAGACGAGCTTCGAGGGGCGCGACCGCAGATACCCCAGGGCCACCTCGAGCGGGAGGGGCATTCAG
>JAWOLE010000326.1:0-6544 GCA_033853815.1 Thermoanaerobaculia bacterium | reverse complement strand
CGGGCTAGAGTCCCGGCCGTCCCGCCGCCCAGGCCTGGCGCAGCCCCGGGGACAACTTGTCCATGCGCTTGGCGAAGAGCGCGATCTGCCACATCTCCTTCTCCGAGAGGCTCTGGCGGAAGGACGGCATTCCGGTGAATCGAATCCCGTGCGCGACCTTCCAGTAGGTCACGCCCTCGGGATCGTCCTCGACTCCGTCCTTCGCGAGTTGCGGCGCGTTCGGGGAGAGGCCTTTGGCGATCGGGGAGGCCGCCGCGTCGGGGCCTCCGTGACAGACCTGGCAGTGCGACACGTAGAGAGCGATGCCCGCGGCGAGGTTGTCATCCGTCGCCGGCAGCGGGCTCTGGAGCCCCCGCGCCTCGCGGCGCATCGTCGCCTGGAGCGAGTGCTTCGCCGCCCACGTCTCGAGCGCGCCCGGCTTGACGTCCTGCCCGGCCGGCATTCTCCCGCTCGTGATGAACCAGTAGGCGCCGGCGACGACGGCGGCGAAGGCGACGATCAACCCCAGGAGGAATTTCCCCATGACGGACCTCCTTGCGACCGGATCACGCGGACGGTAAGCGAACCCTCGGTCCCGGTCAAGACGCGAGTCCAATGGCCTGGAGAAATTCCCCGGCCACGCGCGGCGCGTCGTAGCGTTCCGCGCGCCGCCGGCCGACCTCCCCCAGGCGCTCGCGCAGCGCGGGATCTCCCAGCATCCGTCCGAGGACTTCCGCGAGCGCGGCTATGTCGCCCGGCGGCACGAGCGTCCCGCACTCGCCGTCGGCCACGACTTCCGGCACGGCGGCCGCGCGGGCGGCGACGACGGGAAGTCCCGCCGCCATCGCCTCGAGAAACACGATTCCGAATCCCTCCTGCCGCGACGGCAGGCAGAACACGCGGGCCCGGCGATACTCGGTGGCCAGGCGCGCAAACGGGACGTGGCCGAGGAACTCCGCCCGGCTCCCGAGCCCGAGGCGGACGGCAAGGCGGCGCAGCCGGGCGAGCTCGGGACCGGCGCCGGCCACCCGCAGGACCGCGTCGGTTTCGAGGCGGGCCACGGCGGCGAGCAGGGTGGCGACGTCCTTCCTGGGGTAGAGGTGGGCGACGCAGAGGATCGAAGGCGGCTCGCGGGGCAGGGCTTCGGCCGAGGCGAGCGCCTTCCTCCAGTTTGCAAGGTCGATCGGCTCCGGCACGACCCGGATGCGGCCGGCCGGTATCCGCGGTATCCGATAGTCCCGCGCGATCACGCCCGCGGAATAGTCGCTCGGCACGAGCACCCGTTCGACCCGCCGGACGTGGAGCGACTCGAAGAAGGACTCGACCCGCAGCCGGACGCGCGCGGAACCGTGCTCGAAGCGGGCTTCGTCCGCCAGGACTCCCTTGATCGAGGCGATCGAGCGCGCACCGCCGGCGTCGAGCCAGAGTCCGTCCAGGTCGAACCCCACGACGATCTCCGGGCGGATCCCGGGAGCCCTTCTCGCCCGGAGGTTGAAGAGGAGCCGGGCGGCGAGCGACGGCGAGCTTCCCGGCTCCGGAGCCAGCAGGTCGACCTCGTGGCCGAGGGCCTGGAGCGCGCGGCGCAGCACTGAAATGCCCACGAACGTGCCGCTGCCGCCCCGAACTTCCGCCGGAGTGCCGGTGACGAAGAGCAGGCGCGCCACGGGCATGGTATACACCGGCGGCCGTGCGGGACCTCGAAGAGGTCGCGGTGTATTACGCGAAGATCCTTCCCTTCTACGAGGAGGAGGCGCGCGCCGGATCACACGCTTCCTTCTGGCGCGGGCTCGCCCGGCGGTGGCGGCCCGGCCGGATCCTCGAGATCGGCAGCGGCCTCGGCTTCGTCAGCGACGCGATGTCGGGCGAAGCGTCGACCGTCGGTATCGACATCTCGCTCGATATGCTCGCGGCCTCTTCGCGTGGGCGCCGATCGCGGGCCCGTTTCCTCGCGGCCGACGCGCGCGACGCTTCTTTCTCCAGCCGGTTCGACCTGATCGTCGCCCCGAGCGACCCCTTCTGCCACTGGACGAAGATCCGGGACCGGCGGCGGGCGCTCTCGAACGTCGCGCGCCTGCTCTCGCCGGGCGGCCGCTTCGTGCTCGACGGCCTCTACAGGCCCGGCCGTCGGGTCCTGGCTTTCGAGCGCCGCGTCCAGCGCCCGCGCGGTTCTCTCGACATCGCCGAAAAGTGGGAGCCCATCGGAAGGGACCTCTGGCGGGCGACGTACAGCTACCGCGACCGGCGCCGGAGGGAGCCCGCGCGGGAGCTCGAGGCCTCCTTCGTCGCCCGGGCCTGGGACCCCGCGAGAATCCGGCCGCTCTTTGCCTCCTGCGGACTCGTGATCGAGGAAAGCTGGGGCGACTTTCGGCGGCGCCCCTTTCGCCGGGACAGCCGCAGGCTGATTCTCGTCGCCCGCCGGGCGCGTTTCGTGCATCAGCGCAGGGTGTGAACCTGCGAATTCTCACGGACTGGATCAACGAACAGAAGTGGCTCGAATCCACGGCCGACGTCCTCCAGCCGGCTGTGAAGGGCTTCTTCGGCGCTCTGGGGCCGGCGAGGCGGGAGGTCAAGAACTTCCTTCACGGCACCTGGCTCGGCCACCCCCTCCACCCGGTCCTGACCGATCTGCCTCTGGGCGCCTGGACCGTGACTCTCCTGCTCGACGCGATGGACGGATGCCGCGAGCGGCGGGGACTCGCCCGAGCGGCCGACGCGAGCGTGGCCCTGGGGCTGGCGGGCGCCGTGGGCTCCGCCGTGACGGGCCTGACCGACTGGAGCGAGACGGACGCCAGGCCGCGCCGCCTCGGCGTCGCCCATGCGACTCTGAACGCGGCCGCGACGCTCCTCTTCGCCGGGTCTCTCGTGTGCCGCAGCCGGGGGAGGCGCGCCTCGGCGCGCTCGACAGCCGTTCTCGGCTACCTTGCGATGGTCGCCGCGGCCTACCTCGGCGGAGACCTCGTCTATCACGAGCAGATCGGAGTGGACCACAGCTCGGGTCGGGAGCTGCCGGAGAAGTTCACGGCGGTGCTCGCCGAATCCGATCTCCCCGAGGGAAAGCCCGCGCGCGCTCTCTACAAGGAGACCCCGCTCCTTCTCGTCCGCCGCGGCTCCCGCGTCTTCGCCCTGGCGGAGACCTGCGCGCACCTGGGCGGGCCGCTCTCCGAGGGGAAGCTCGAAGGCCGGACGATCGTCTGCCCCTGGCACGCCTCGCGGTTCGACCTGGAGACGGGAGAGGTGATCGACGGCCCGGCGGCGTTTCCGCAGCCGTGCCTCGAGACCCGCATCCGAGCCGGCCAGATCGAGGTCCGCACGGCGCGGACGTAAGACCCTGACCGACGCGCCGCCGAGAGGGTAGGCTTGTCCGCAAATGCCGGGCGGCCGGATCACGATCCTGGGTACGTTCGTCGCCGACCTCGCGTTCCGCGCAGGGGAACTTCCCGCATGGGGGCAGACGATCCTGGGAACGGAGTTCCGCCTGGGGCCGGGCGGCAAGGGATCGAACCAGGCCGTGGCGGCGGCGCGTCTGGGCGCGAGCGTCTCCTTCATCACCAGGCTCGGCCGTGACGCCTTCGGCGAGCTCGCGCGGAACACGTACCGGCAGGAGGGGATCGACGCCGAGTTCTGCTTCGAGGCGCTCGATTGCGCGACGGGCGCTTCCTCGATCGTCGTGCACGCGGTAAAGGGAGAGAACGCGATCGTGGTGGTTCCCGGCTCGGGCCTTCGCTTGACGGTCGAAGACGTGGATTGCGCGGCGGGCAGAATCGAAGAATCCGCCGTCTTCGTGACCCAGCTCGAGGTGCCCGTCCCCGTCGCCGAGCACGGGCTGGAGCTGGCCCGCGGTTTTGGAGTGCTGACGATCTTCAATCCAGCGCCGGCCGTCCCGCTGCCCGAGCGTCTCTACGCCCTCTGCGACTACCTGACACCCAACGAGAGCGAGGCCGCGGCCCTGCTCGGCCGGCCCGTCCGCGGAATCGAGGGAGCCAGAGACGCGGCCGACGCCTTTCTCGCGAAGGGCGTCGGAAACGTCGTGATCACCCTTGGCGCCCGGGGTGCCCTGATCCGGAACGCCAGCATCACGCGGCACGTCCCCGCGTTCGACGCCGGCCCGGTCGTCGAGACGACGGGAGCCGGAGACGCCTTCAACGGAGCCATGGCGGTTGGCCTCTGCGAAGGTCTGGACGTCGTGGAGGCGACCCGCCTGGGATGCGCCGCGGCCGGAATCTCCGTCACGAGATACGGGACCGCCCCGGCCATGCCGACGCGACCCGAAGTGAACGCCCTGCTGCAGAAGACGGCCTGAAAGGCCGGGCGGGGCCGTTGGACAAACGACGCTCTGAAACCGGGACCGGACCGGCATGGCCCTTGCTACGTGCCGGTCGAAGGAGGCCCTATGCTGAGAAGGACTCTTCTATGGGTCGGACCCGCGGTTCTCGCCGCCGTCCTGGCGGCTCCGGCAATGGCGCAGCCGTATCATTCGAACCTTGAGATCCACATCGCGAATACGGCGCCGCCACGCCCCAAACACGAGCGGCGTCCGACTCGACCGGACCGCGACTCGGTCTGGCAGAAGGGATACTGGCACTGGGAGGGGAATCGCTGGAACTGGGTCGACGGCCGCTGGGAGCGCCCCGAGGGACAGAGCCATCGCTGGGTCAACGCGCGCTACGTCCGCGAAGGGAAGTCCTACCGGTACGAGCCGCCGCACTGGTCCCATGAGAAACTCACCGAGGGCGACGACTACCGCCAGTGGAGAGAACAGCACCGCCACAACTGAGGGTTCTTCGCGCCTCCGCAACTCGGGAAACGTGACAAGCCAGGATTGGCATATCTCCGTAATGGCAGCCCTGCGCAGGACGTTAGATCTTCGATGAGAGGGAGAGCGGCACGGTTCTTCCTTCGGCCGGGAATCCTCTTTTTCTCCCTCTTCGTCTCCCTCCCCCTGCGCGCGCAGGTGGGCGGCGCGGTCCTTTCCGGGACCGTCACCGACGCCTCTGGCAAGGCCGTCGCCGGCGCCCGGGTCACGGTCCGGAACCTGGCCACGGGGCAACCGGCGGAGACGCAGACCGATTCCGCCGGCCATTACGAGGCTCGGGATCTCGCGCCAGGCGACTACGAGGTCTCCGTCGCGGCGGAAGGCTTCCGCACGTCCGCGGCGAAGGCGTCCCTCATGGCGAGCGGCCGCCAGACTGTGAACGTGACCCTCCAGAGCGTCCTTTCGCTGGAAAGCCTGGGCTTCTCTCCGGAACAGACCAAAGGGAGCGTCGCGGACCAGGCGAGGCTCGACAAGCGCTCGCACATGCTCAAGCTGCACCAGCGGTTCGGGCTGCTCGCCGCCGCTTCGCTGGCCGTCACGGCCGCGACCGGCGGCTTCGCCGGCGGCAGGGACACGAGCTCGAGCGGCCGCGATCTGCACGCCGCATTGGGCCTGACGTCGGTGACGCTGTATTCGATCAGCGCGTACTACGCCCTCGCCGCTCCCAGGATCGAAGGGACGTACACGCGCGGGAACATCCGCCTGCACAAGGCCCTGGCGTGGGTCCACGGAACGGGAATGATCCTGACGCCGATCCTGGGCGATCTGGCGTACCAGCAGAGACACCGGGGCGAAAAAGTTCACGGGATCGCGAGCGCCCACGGTGCCGTGGCCATCACGACTCTGGCGGCCTATGGCGCCGCGATCCTGACCGAAGTGCTGAAATAGCCGAGCGATGACGAAGCTCGCTCTCGCCGCGGCTCTCGCGCTTCAGTTCCTTGCGGGAGGCGACAGCCAGTGGGTCCTGGAGCAGTCCACACTCACCTACCACGTGTCCCACCCTCTGCACGACACCGACGGCGTGAGTCACGCCGCGCGCGGCAAGGGCATCTGCCACGAGGGGCAGTGCGATTTCCTGATCGCGGTCCCCGTCAAGTCCTTCGATTCCCGCGACAGCAATCGCGATCTCCACATGCTTCAGGTGACTCGAAGCGGTGAGTTCCCCGTCGTCACCGTGCGCACGAGGCTCCCGGAGAGCGCCGCGGCGTCCACGATGATTCGCGCCGACCTGGAAATTCAGTTTGCCGGCCAGACCGTCCGGTACGCGCAGGTGCCCTTCGAGCTGACCACCCGGGGAGGGGAGACGCACATCTCGGGGACAATTCCCGCCACGCTCGACGCCTTCAAGATCGATCCGCCGACGCTCCTGGCGATACCGGTGAAGAACGCAATGCCGGTGCGGGTCGAAATGACGTGGCGAAGGCAGGACTGACTCCCGAACTCCTTCCAATCCGCCACGGCGTCGGCTGCGCCTCCCTCGTCGGCACGCGCCGGCCCGGCCGCGCAGAGGAGTTCCGAGCCGTCGCTCGTCGCTCAGTCGCACGGGTAGCGTGGCGACCGAGAGTCTTGGTGTGCTCCTTCGCTCATGGCCTCCTCCGGGAGGCTCCGCCGCCGCCGTGGCTCCAGCGTGGCATACGCCGAACCGGAGCCCCGGAGCCGGAGGCGTTCCCGTACGGGGTGATGGGTGACGAGCATGGAAGACTGCAGCCGGCACCACGCTGAGACTGCGAGGAACCCTCAGCGAGCGCCGGT
>JAWOLE010000325.1:0-3341 GCA_033853815.1 Thermoanaerobaculia bacterium | reverse complement strand
CTGGCCCAGGTCACGATCCCGACCGACAACGTGGACGCGAGCTTCCTGCGGCGCCCCCGCCACTGGGACATCCGGTTGATCCGCGACTTCATGATCTACATCGGACCGGTCAGCTCGATCTACGACTTCCTGACGTTCTGGGCGCTGCTCTCCTTCTTCCACGCCGGGGAGACGCTCTTCCACACGGGCTGGTTCGTCGAGTCGCTCGCGACGCAGACCCTCGTCCTCTTCGTGATCCGCACGGCCGGCAACCCGCTGAAGAGCCGCCCGAGCCTGCCGCTGGCCCTGACGACCATCGCCGTCGTCGCCGTCGGGGTGGTGCTGCCGCACAGCCCGCTCGCGGAGCGTCTCGGCTTCACGCCGCTGCCGGGGGCCTACTTCCTGTTCCTCGCGGGCGTGACCGCCACCTACCTCGTCCTCGTCGAGGTCGTCAAACGACGTCTCTTCGCCCGCCGCGGTTTGTAGCTAATTCCGTGTAACAGCCAAATCGATACGGTCTTGGAAATGAACCTTCTTTCAAATCCGCCGCGGCGTCGGCTGCGCCTCCCTCGTCGGCACGCGCCGGCCCGGCCGCACAGAGGAGTTCCAGGCCGTCGCTCGTCGCTCAGTCGCACAGACAGCGAGGCGAGGGAGAGTCTACGGTGTGCTCCTTCGCTCATGGCCTCCTCCGAAGGCTCCGCCGCCGCCGTGGCTCCAGCGTGGCAATGCGCCCGGTCGGAGCCCCGGAGCCGGAGGCGTTCCCGTATGGGGTGATGGGTGACGAGCATGGGATGCGACAGCCGGCACCACGCTGAGAGTGCGAGGAACCCTCAGCGAGCGCCGGTTCTCCCAGCAAAGGCCTGCGCGAGCGTGCCCCGTAGGGAATGCCGCAGGCTCCGGGGCGGGGTTTCCGCCACTATCGATTCGATTGTTACCACCACTAGAAAAGGGAGCCCAGGCCGGATCCGATCGCCAGGAGGAGGAACGCGAGGAGCGTCTGCTTCTGGGCCGGAATGATCCGCGCGGTGGTCTCTGAGTCGCGGCGGAGGGAGCGGGCGGCGAGGAACGCGGGAACGAAAGCGATCGCGCCGAGCCAGACGCCCGCGGAGAGGCCGAAGAGAGGCTCGAGGAGCAGCAGGACGAACGCGGCGGCGATGAGTCCGGCGAAGGCGGAACTGGCGGCGCGGCGGCCGAGCCGGACAACGAGCGTGCGCTTTCCCGCGAGAAGGTCCGCGCGGTAGTCCGGGAACTCGTTGATCCAGAGGAATCCGGCGATCAGGATGCCGAGCGGAACGGAGAGCGCGACGATCGAGAGAGGGACGGAGCCTCGCTGAACCAGGTAGGTCCCGCAGCAGATCAACGGGCCGTAGCAGAGGGCGACCGCGGCCTCGCCCAATCCCTGGTAGGAGAGCCGGACGGGAGGCGCGTGGTAGAAGTAGGCGCAGGCCATCCCGGCGACCCCGAGCCAGAGGACCTTCGGTTCGCGCCAGAACAGGATCGCCAGGCCGCAGGCCCCGCCGAGGACGTAGCCCGAGGCCGCGATCGCCGCGGTCTCTCCCCGGGTCAGGAGACCGTCCACCAGCACGCGCTTTCCCCCGGAGAACGGGCTGCGATCCTCCGGCGCGATCGCGAGATCGGTGCCGGAATCGAAGTCGAAGATCTCGCCGGAGGCGTTCTTCGCTACCTCGATCGCGAAGATCCCGAGGACGGTGGCCGCGAGCCATCCCCACGCGATCGGTCCGGCGCGAGCCGCCGCGCAAGCGCCGAGGAACATCGAGGCCAGGGAGGCGAGCGAGATCTTCGGGTCCGCCAGCCGCCAGATTCCCGCGCCGAGCGAATGTCTGGGATCGGCCAGGGCGAGCACCCGTGCGCTCATCTCACCTCCGGAGGGCATGCTCCCCTCGGAAAGCCCGTCTGCCCAGATCCGCCTGCATCAAGGACAATGAGGTGAGGCCGCGGCGGTTTCCCGGCGTCGCCGGCGGGCATGATGAATTCGAATCACGGAGCGGAGCGAGAAATGCGCAACCCTAGGCGTGGAGGTGTTCATCCATGCCATCCGAAGTCTCGTACGGGGCGGTGTTGACCGCGCCCGCCTACCCGGCGCACGAGGAGTCCGACGTCGTCCTGAAGTCGGGGAGCACGCTGCGCCTGCGCCCCATCCGTCCGGAGGACGCGCCGGCGCTTCTCGAGTTCTACAAGCGCCTGTCCCCCGACAGCCTCTACTTCCGTTTCTTCTCGGTGCCCCGGTTGAACGTGAGGAAGACCGAAAGCGTGTGTGAGGTGGATTATCAGAACACCTTCGGGCTGGTCGGCGAGATGGGTGGCCGTATCGTCGCGGCCGCGCACTACTACCGCAACCGCGAGCACCCCGAGCGCGCCGAGGCCGCCTTCACCGTCGAGGACGCGCTGCAGGGGCAGGGCATCGGCACGCGCTTGCTGGAAAGATTGGCCGAGATCGCGCGCGCCCGCGGGATCCGCGTCTTCGAGGCGGACGTGCTCGCCGGCAACCGGCGCATGCTCGGCGTCTTCCGCAACTGCGGCTTCGAGCTGACGCAGCGCTTCGAGGGAGGCGTCGGCAGGGTGGTCTTCTCTCTCGAGCCGACGCCGCAATTCGAGGAGAAATCCGCGCAGCGGTCGGAAAGCGCGGCGGCGGCTTCGATGAGGCTTCTTTTCGAGCCGAAGGTGGTGGCCGTCGTCGGCGCCGCCCGGGAACGCGGGAAGATCGGAGCGGAGATCTTCCACAATCTGGTCGCGGCCGGCTTCCAGGGCAGCGTCGTGCCGGTCAACCCGAAGGCTTCCGAGGTCGAAGGCGTCCGCTGCTACCCGAGGGTCGTGGACGTTCCGGGGCCGGTGGATCTGGCCGTCCTCGTGATTCCCGCCGAGAGAGTGGAAGCGGCGATCGACGATTGCGTCGCCAAGGGGGTCCGCGCGATCGTCACCATCACGGCGGGATTCAGCGAAACGGGGGAGGAGGGGCGCCGGCGGGAGGCCGCGATCGTGGAGAAGATCCGCGCGGCCGGGATCCGCATGGTCGGTCCCAACTGCCTGGGGATCCTCAATACCGACCCCAGGGTGCGCATGAACGCTACCTTCTCGCCCATCTACCCGCCCGAGGGCCGGGTTGCCCTATCCTCCCAGAGCGGGGCCCTGGGGCTCGCCCTCCTCGACTACGCGACGCGGCTGAACCTCGGGATCTCGACCTTCGTCTCGGTGGGCAACAAGGCGGACGTGTCGGGCAACGACCTGATCCAGTACTGGGCGCAGGACCCTCGCACCGACGTCATCCTCCTCTACCTCGAGAGCTTCGGAAACCCGGCGCGGTTCTCCCGGATCGCGCGCCGGGTCGCGCGCGAGAAGCCGAT
>JAWOLE010000324.1:0-8460 GCA_033853815.1 Thermoanaerobaculia bacterium | reverse complement strand
TCCAGGCAGAGCTGGAGGACCCGCGAGCGGACCAGGCGCTTGTTGTTGGAAGAGCCGTGCGCCTCGTGGCAGGTCGTGCAGGTCCCGACGACGCCGTTGACGTGCTCGAAGACGAAGGGACCCCGTTTCTCGGCGTGGCAATTCAAGCAGGGCATCTCCCCGACGCGCGTCAACCGCAGGCCCTTGTCGATCGGGCGGCCGTGCGGGTCGTGGCAGGAGGTGCACTCCATGCCTCCGCGCCCCAGCCGGTGCGCGAACGGCTTGTTGCGGAAGGAAGAGGCTTGCGCCGGATGGCACGTGGCGCAGAGGTCCGAAGGCGTCTTCGTGAGCAGGTGCGGAGCCTTCGGCGTCGAGGCGTGAACGGAGTGGCAGGAGAGGCAGTTGACGGCCTCCGTCGAGGCGTGGATGCCGCCCGAATACGAAGCGTGCGTCTTGTCGCTCGTGTGGCAGGTCACGCAGTACTCGGCGCCCGCACGGCCGTGGAAGCCGCGGATCAGCGACTTGTCTCCGCTCGACTCGATGTGCTTCGCGCCGTCGCCGTGGCAGCTCTCGCAGAGCGCGTTGGGCGAGCCGGTCTTGGCCCGCCACTTCTCGGGGATCCGGGCGTGCGGGTTGGCGGGGAAGGCCTTGGCCTGATCCTCGTGGCAGTCCGAGCAGAGCGCGGTTTGCTCCCCTGCGGCTTTCTTCTCGGGAGCTCCGGCCGGCGGCGCCTGGCCGCTCGCGACGCCGAAGCAGAGAATCCCCACAAAGGCCAGACCCGGGACAGCCCCGAGCATCTTCTTAAGGCTTTTCATTCGGCCCTCGCGTGCGTGAGAAGGGGGGCGGCCACAGCGGCCGCCCCCTCGTCAGGCTGTTTACCGGGCGTGGACCTTGGCGACGTCCCAATCCTTTCCAGTCCCGTGGCAGGTCGCGCACGCTTCGCCGAAGAAGGGCGTGAAGACCGTGTTGAGGTACGCGTGCGAGGCGGCGTCCACGTTGTCGTGGCAGCCGAGGCATCCCGCCGTCGCGGGGCCCTGCGGCGTGAAGAAATCGCGCAGCGTGATCGTGGGGATCGTCCCCGTGTCGAGCGGCAGCGTGTACGTGTTCGTCGCGCTGTGGCACTGCAGGCAATCCCGTCTGTCTCCCGGGTAGGTGACCTCATTGAAGTTGGCCGGGTTGCCGCCGTGGCCGTAGATCGTGTAGTCCTGGGTGAGGTTCTCGCCAGTGTGGATCCTGTGGATCATCCGCTTGAAGTTAATCGACTCCGGCGGGTTCGCCGAGGCCGGGCGCGGCCCCGGCGTGTCGTCGGCGTTGGGGTTGTGGCACATGACGCAGAACTCGATCGAGATGCGCTGGCCGCCGTGCGAGAAGGTCGTGGCCAGCCGGTCGTGGCAGTCGTTGCAGTTGGCCAGGGCGACCACCGTGCGCCGCGGGACGGGCGTTCCGTCGGTCACGGCGAAGTAGGTCACCGCATTATTGGCCGGGCCCTCGGTGAAGGTGTTCGGGCCCTTCCGCGGCGCCGGGTTCAACGTGATCGTCCGCCGCGTCTGGACCGCGACGGCCCAGGTGCCCGTGGCGCTGGCGGGAATCGGTTTGTTGAACGTGTAGGTCGCGACGCTGCCGTTGAAGTTGGCGCCGGTCGCGCTCTCACTGATCGGTTGCGCGGGAGCGGCCTGGCCGGTGCCGTAGTCGGTCGTCGGACCGGCCAGAACGAGGGAGAGGCTCGCGCTCGCGCCGATGTGCGCCGGGTCCACGATCGTGCCGTCGCCGTTTGTGAGCTTGAAGGTCACTGTCGGCTTCTGACCCGGGCCGGTGCCAGTGACTCCCAGGATCGCCGCGTTCAGACCCGGCAGCTGCTTGGACTTGTCGGGCACCGTGTGCGCGGTCGTGATCCCGGCATCCCACTCGTGGTCGCCCTGCGGCGCATGGCAGTTCGCGCACTTGCTGTCGTCAGCCTGGGCTCCGGCCGGGTGGTTGTCGCCCGTCGTCCAGTTGATGTCGTCGTGGCAGGAGCCGCAGGCGGCGCGGGAGGGGTTCGTGTACCAGGTGAACGACTGAGTCGGCGTGTTCGACGCGGTCCGGCCCGCGTGGCAGTTGGCGCAGTTGCGGATGTCCTGCGGGAAGGTCACATCGCCGTAGTTGTTGTTCCCGATCTGGTAGGCGTTGCCGCTCGGAAGATTCGGTCCCGAGTGGATCTTGTGGATCATGATCCTGAAGTCGAGAACGTTGCCGGTCGTCGCATCGGCCGTCTGGGGCTGGTGGCAGAGCACGCAGAGCTTGGCGTCCTGCCTGCGGCCATGGACGATGAGCGGGTCGTGGCAGTTATTGCAGGAGGTCGTCTCCCGGATCTGGTCCCATTTGTCGGTGATCGCCTGGCCGTCCGGCCGGAAGTCGAATTCGGTGTTGGCGTTGTAGGTCTTGCCGCCCAGACCGGGCAGGTCGGCCGGCATCGTGCGCGTGCCGTACATGCCGAGCGTGTGCGTCCTGGTCTGATCGAATCCGGCCGGCAACGCGTTCTTGAACGTGTAGGTGAAATGGCCGACGTCGATGTCATTGAACTTGCCGCCCGAGTCGCCGGTGGCCTGGGTCACGGTGCCGGCGGCACCCGTCGCGGTGCGGGTGAAGTAGGACGTGTAGTCGCGAGTCGCCGGGTTGTACCAGGAGAGCACGAAGCTCGTCGAGGCCGTCCCCGGCGTCTGGACGCCGGCCCTGTCGATCGGCGCGCCGAGGTCGTCCGTCAGGCTCACGTCCACGACCGGCTTGCGGTCGGCCCCGATCGTCACGCTGTTGACCTTGATGTGATAGCCGGGGCGCGCGAAGTCGAACTGGTCCTGCGTGAGGTAGTACTCCTTCGACGTCGCGGAGTAGAGAGCCTGTGGTGGCCCGCCGTCGCCGCCCCGCGGCGCCACGACGCGTGTCGAGCCCGTCTGGCCGCTCGTCAGGACGAGCGAGCCGGCGGTGATCGCCAGAGCAATACCACGCCTCAACATACGATGACCTCCTCGGCGTCCGCGCGGGACGCCAGAATCCCGTCCTGCCCCTGGGCCCGGGCGGAGCGCGAGGCCGCCGGGGTGAGCGGGAACAGAGCGGTTGATTTCACGGTCGCCTTTTCCATCAGCGTGTGCGGTTCGGGTACTCCTTCAGATCGGGCCTTCGGTTTCGTCGGGACAATCTGAAAGGAGACCGCTCGTTTGGAAATGATGCGTGTTCATCATTCTGAGTTCTTTTTCTCTCTTTGGGCGTTTCGGGCGGATCGCTCTCTTAATCTGAGAGGCTTTTCGAGGCGCCTGACCATGAAATGACGGTAAGCCACGGCTGGAGGCCGCCTGTGATGCATTTGCATCAGCGGCGCGCCAGGCGATGTGTCTGCATCTAGGAGCCCCGAAAGACGGGGCCTAGCATCGATTTCGGGCCGCGAGGCCCGGCCACATGAAAAGCGAGGAGCCGCCCGCGGTGCGCCCCGGAGGGCGGGGATGATCCCCGAGCTCGACGCCTTGCTCTCGGCCGACGAAGAGGGGCGCGCGAGAATCGAGGCCGCCCGCGCCGCCGCGCGGGAGCGCCTGGAGGGGCTGACCGCCGCGCTCGAAAGCGAGCGGCATGAGAAGACCCGGGCGCTCGAGCGATCCCTCGAAGGCGAGATCGCCTCGATCCAGGCCGAGGCGAACCGCGAGGCGGCGCGCAGGCGGGAACGCCGGACCGCCTACGGCGAGGAGAATCGCCGCCGGGCGGAGCGTCTGCTGCCGCGGGCCGTGGAAGCGTTCGTCGCGATCGTGCGCGACGGGCCGCGGAGGAAGCCGTGAGGGCGCCTTTCGCGTACGCATTCGGCAACGCCCGCGTGCGCGCGATGAAGTCGAGGCTGCGCACCGGCGAGGATCTGCGGATCTTCCGCGCCGCCGCGAGCCCGTCCGCTCTGGCGGCCGCCGCGGGAGTCGAGCCGCCGCGCCGGCCCGAAGACCTGGCGCGGGTCCCGTTCGCGGACCTGCTCGCCGACTACCGCAACCTGGTCGACGCTTACTCCGCGGGAGCGCCCCTCTTCCGGGCTCTCCTGGATCTTCACGAGGTCGACAACCTGAAGCTCGCCTGGAGCGCCTGCGCGCGAGCCCTTCCCGCCTCGCGATGGATGCATCTCTGGAAGGCGCTCGGCGCTCTGGAAACTCTCCCGCTCGCTCGGGTTCGCGACGCCGCGTCGCTTCGAGGCCTGGTCGCCGCGGCGCGTGGCACTCCCTACGAGAGGATCGCCGCGGAAGTCTTTCGTGCGCACGGGGAGGACGGAGCCGCGGCGCAGCTGGCTTTCGACCGGTGGGCTTGGAGCGGTCTTCTCGCGCAGGCCCGGCGCCTGCCCCATCGGGAATCCGGCGCGGCCGACCTCCTCCTTTCTCGAGTGCGGGAACGGGACTTCGACCTGCTGCGCCGCGCCCCGATTTCCTTCGGCTTCTCGGCCGAAGCCGCCGCGGCGGCCACGGTCCTGCTGCGCGAGGAGACGGACGCCGAGCAACTTCGCCGCCTGGCCGCCTGGTCTCCCGCCTCCGGACCGCTCGCCCGAGATCTGCCGCGATCCGTCTCGCGGCGCCTGGAGGCCGTCGCCTTCTCGGACTGGGACGAGTTCCTCTCCGCTTTGAGGCGAGAGCGGCGCCGGCAGTGCCTTCGGGCGTTTCGCGGCTATCCCTTCCGGCTGGCGCCGCCCGTGGCGTATCTGCTACTGCGCGAGGCGGAGGTGTCGAGCCTTCGGGCGCTCGCCGAGTCGCGCGGCATGCCCGAGCCCAATCCCGCGCTGGATCGTGTCCTCGCCGCTTCGGCGATGGATGCGGGCTGAGACGATGCTGCGTCCCGTTCCCATGGTGCACATGCGGATCCAGGTCGGGAGCCGCGAAGCCTCCGCGGTCACCCGCCGGATCGCGAGCGAGGGCCTGCTGCATCTGGTGGATCTGGCTCACGGGCGGATCCCGACCGCTGGGCCGGGGGGTCCGGAACAGGAACTTCTGCCGGCGTTCCGGGACCTGGCGCGGCGCGTGGAGCGTCTGGCCGAGAGAGCCGGCATCCCGCTTCCGGAATTGGAGGGGAGCCTGCCGGCCGGCGAAGGCGACGACCTCGCCAGAGAGCGGGGGATCCTCGAATCCGAGATCGCGCCGCTCGAAGAGGCGCTCGAGAAGAAATGGCGGGACCGAGCCGCGGCCTCCGATCGCGCCGCGCGGGCGGAGGAGTCCCTGGGGTGGCTGCGGAGGATCCAGCGCGCCGGCGTGGACCTTGCCCGGGGCGCGAGCCCCCGCTTCCTGTCTCTCAGGTTCGGTACTCTTCCCGCCGAGGAGATGGGGACGCTCGCGGCCCTGCTCGAGCCCGCTCCTTTCGCGATCCTTCCGCTCGAGCCGGAGTCGGCCTCGACGCTCGTCGCGGTCGCCGTCGCGGCGGCCGACCGGGCGCGCCTGGAGGAAGCGTGCCGCATCGTGTCGTTCGCCTCCGTCTCGGTTCCCCAGGATCCGACGGAGCGCGATTGCGAAGAGCTCGAGCGGCGGTCGCGTGAGGCGCGGGAGGAGGAATCGCGTCTCGCCCGGGAGCTCGTCGAGCAAGTCGAGGCCGCCGGTCCTTCGCTTGCGGAGCTCTCGCGCCGGGCGCGGATCGGCGTGCTGCTTCTCCAGGCCCAGGCCTTCTTCGCCACCGCGGGACGCTTCGTCGTGATCTCCGGATGGGTGCCGCGGGAGAGCGCGGAGAAGATGCGCCGGGCGCTGCTGGCCGAGAGCGGCGGTCGCGCGGTCGTCGAGATCGAGGAGCCCGAGGACCTGCCGGAGGTCTCTTCCGGAGCCCTTCGGGTTCCGATCCTGCACCGCAATCCGCTCCTCCTGCGCCCCTTCGAGAAGCTGATCGGCCTCTACGGAACGCCTTCCTACGGGGAGGTGCAGCCGACGGCCTTCTTCGCGGCGAGCTTCCTCCTGATGTTCGGCCTGATGTTCGGGGACATCGGCCACGGCCTGGTCCTGTTCCTGGCCGGCTACCTGATCTTCCGCTACATCCCCCGCTACCTCGACTACGGCATCCTCCTGATGGAGGGGGGCACGGCCGCCACGCTCTTCGGCGTCCTCTACGGGAGCCTCTTCGGCATCGAGGACCTCCTGCCCGCCCTCTGGATGTCCCCCTTGAAGGATCTGCCGCGATTCCTCCTTCTGGCGGTCGGCCTCGGAATCGGCCTCGTGAGCCTTGGCCTCGTCTTAAACGTGATCAACACGTGGCGGGCCGGGCAACGGTCGCTGGCGCTCTTCGGGCCGCGCGGTCTCTTCGGGGCCTTCGGCTACTGGGTGTTCGCTGCGCTCGCGGCTCGCGCTTTGATCGCGGAAGACGCGAGCCTCCCTCTCTGGCTGATCCTCCTCCTCCTGGTCGTCCCGCTCGTTCTGCTCGCCTTCAAGCGGCCGATCGTGAGACTCCTGGAGAAGAGGACGTCCTCCCGGCGGCCGGCGGCCCAGGGGACTCCGGGCTGGCTCTCGGCGCTGGAAGGCTCCGTCGAGCTCGTGGACACGATCGTCTCCTTCTTCGCCAACACGATCTCGTTCCTGCGCGTCGCCGCGTTCGCCATGGTTCATGCCGGGGCGTTCCTGGCGCTCTTCGCGCTCGCCGACACGCTCTCGCGCCTCAAGGCGGGCGGGCCCCTCTCGATCCTGGCCCTCGTGGCGGGCAACATCGTGATGATCTTCCTGGAGGGGCTGACCGTCTCGGTGCAGGTGCTGCGCCTGGAGTACTACGAGTTCTTCGGAAAGTTCTTCCGGGGCGGGGGCGAGCCCTATCGGCCTTTGATGCTGCGCGCGAGCGCGGCGAAAGGAGAGATTCGATGAAACGCCGGATCTTCCTGCTGGCTCTCCTTCCCATCACCGGGCTTCTTCTGCTGCTGGTCTTCCCCGCGCGCGGCCTGCCGCCCGCGGACGCCCCGGCCGCCGCGCCGGTCTCGCCGGAGGTCGTCAAGTGGGCCTTCATCGCGGCCGCGCTCGTGACGGGCCTCTGCGCGATCGGAGCCGCGATCGCGGTCGCGGTCGTCGGGGCCGCGGCCATGGGCGCGGTCGCCGAGAAGCCCGAGACGGCGGGGCGCGCGCTGATCTTCGTGGGGCTGGCCGAAGGCATCGCGATCTACGGCCTGATCATCGCGATCATGATCCTGGGACGCCTGCCGTGAGGATCCTCGTCGTGGGAACTCCGCGGGACGTCCTCGGCTTCGCGCTCGCCGGAGTGGAGGGACGGGCCTGCGAAACGCCGGAGGAGGCGCGCGATTTGCTGCGCGAGATCCTGGCCGGCGGCCCGGGGACGGAGGTCGGCCTGCTCGTCCTCTCCGGGCCGGCCGGGCGGGAGGCCGCGGCTGAGCCGGGCGAGCGCGCCCGGCGCGCGGGACCTCCGATCGTGGTCCGCCTGCCCGAGAGCGGGGGGATGGCATGAAGGTTCTCGGCAGCGTCGCCTCGCTCGTGGAAGCCGTGCGGCAGGACGCCGAAGACGAGGCCTCGCGCATCCGACAGGAAGCCGAGACGGAGGCCGAACGGCTGCGCCGCTCCGGCCAGGGGGAGCCCGCCGGAATCCCGGACCGCGAGACGCGTCTGGAATCCGCGCGGCGCGAAGCCGCGGAGCTGCTGGCGCGCGAGGATTGGGCGGACCGCAGGGCCGCCCTCGAGGAGCGAGAGGAATGGATGGCGAGGGCCGCGGAGGAGGGGCTGGCGGCGCTCCGACGTCCGGAGGCCGCGCCGGAGCGCCGGGAGTTGCTCGCGCGTTTCGTGGGCGAGGCGCTCGAGAAGCTGCCCGGAGAGAGCTTCGAGGTCTCGGTTGCCGAGGCCGACGCAGGGCTCCTCGACGAGGAGGCATGCCGCAGACTCGCCGCGACCTGCGGCAAGGGCGCGATCGCCGTCCGGGCGGATGCCTCCTCCGCTTCCGGCGCCTGCCTCGTCCGGGCCGTCGAGGGCAAGGCCTCCTTCGACAACGGGCTGGAAGCGCGGGGCCGGCGTTTCGCGGCCGCCTGGCGGGCGGCTCTGGCCGAGATCTACGGCGCATGACGGACGGCGCGCGTCCCATCGGCCGGGTGACCGGAGTCTCCGGCGCCATCGTGCGCGCCGAATTCGACGGGCCCGTCTCGCTCGGCGAGGTGGCCCGCGTGGGGGAGGCGAGGCTTCTCGCCGAGGTGATCGCGCTCGAGGGACGGCAGGCCACCGTTCAGGTGTACGAGGAGACCGAGGGGCTCGCTCCGGGCGATCCGTTCTTCGCCGAGGGCGCGCCGCTGACGGTGGAGCTGGGGCCCGGCCTCCTCGGCGGAGTCTTCGACGGCATCCAGAGGCCGCTCGAGCAGCTGGCCGCGCGGGACGGGGATTTTCTCGGCCGCGGGCGCCGCATGCCCGCCCTCGACAGGGACCGCCTCTGGGACTTTTCGCCGAGCGTCCACGCGGGCGACCCGATCGCGCCGGGGGCGGTCCTCGGGCTCCTGCGCGAGACCCCCTCGATCGAGCATCGCGTGCTCGTCCCTCC
>JAWOLE010000323.1:0-35447 GCA_033853815.1 Thermoanaerobaculia bacterium | reverse complement strand
GACGTCTCCGTGCGCGTGACGCCCCTGACCGACCGCGCGGCGGCCGCCATGGTGCGGCAGATCCGCGGCTATCCGCTGCTCGAGGGGTACCGCGGCCACCCCTCCGCGGATGTCCCGGCGATCCAGGACCTGCTTCTGCGCGTCTCGCGCCTGGTCGAGGAGGTGCCCGATATCGCGGAGCTCGAGTTGAGCCCGATCTTCGTGGGGCCTCCGGGCGAAGGCTGCCGCCTGGCCGATGCGCGGATTCGCGTAGCGCCGCCGGGCAAAGGACAGGCCGTCCGCTACACGACGCCGGCCCCCGCGAGCGCGGCGGAGATCAAGTAGAGTAGCGTTTTCTGCAAAGGAAGACGTGATGACGGATAACACCGATTCCGCCTGGCTGTATCGGAGGATCGTCGAGGACAGCCCCATCGGGATCCTCTACGCGGATCACGAAGGGCGGATCCGGTTTTGGAACAGGGGAGCCGAGCTCATCTTCGGGCACACTGCGCAGGAAGCGATCGGGCAGTCGCTCGACCTCATCGTTCCCGAAAAGCAGAGGCCCCGGCACTGGGAAGGCTGGAACAGGGTCATGGAAACCGGCGTCACCAAGTACGGCAACGACGTTCTGGCGGTACCGGCCATGAGGAAGGACGGTACGCGGATCTCCATCGAGTTCTACATCCTCTTGCTGCGCTCGCCGGACGGACGGCTCCAGGGCGCCGTCGCGATGGTCCAGGACGTGACGGCGCGGTGGCAGCAGCAGAAAGAGCTGAGGTCGCGCCTTGCGGCGCTCGAGGCGAGGACGGTCGAGGCTGGCAAGACGGGTTGAAGCGTCCGGCCGTCTCACGCGACGCCCGCTGCGATCCGGGACCGCTGCGGCGGAGAAACGCGGTGAGATCCGATGAAACCGGACCTCGAGGCTGACGCTTTCGAGGGGACGGCCCGGTTCCGAGTCCAGCGGCGCCTCGGCGCGGGCTCGTTCGGCACTGTCTACGAAGTCTTCGACCGCCAGCGCGGAGCCTCCGTCGCCCTCAAGGTGCTCAAGCAGTCCGACGCGGCGGCGATCTACCGTTTCAAGAAAGAGTTTCGCGCCTTGGCCGACGTCACCCATCCGAACCTCGTCGAGCTCTACGAGCTGATCAGCGAGGGAACGCGGCTGTTCTTCACCATGGAGCTGGTCGACGGCGTTCCCTTCCTGCAGTACATCCGGGGAGGGGCGGCCGCCTTGCCGGACGGGAGCACGATCGCCTACCCCCTCGAGGCCAAGGTGAGCGCGACCGACACGATCAGGGTCGAGGTCCAGCCGGCGAGGGCGGGCCCCGGACCGCCTCCCGACTGGGGAAAGCTTCGCGCCCTCTTCCTGCAACTGGCCGAGGGGGTCGCCGCGCTGCACGCGGCCGGGTGCGTCCACCGCGACATCAAGCCGCACAACGTCCTGGTGACGCGCAACGGCCGCGTCGTCGTCCTCGACTTCGGTCTGGTCGCCGAGCTGGCGCCGCCGCGCCTGGATCGCAGCTCCGGGCTCCACGCCGTGGGCACCCCCGCCTACATGTCGCCGGAGCAGGCCCGCGGCATCGCGGTCGGCGAGGCGAGCGACTGGTACAGCGTCGGCGTCATCCTCTACGAGGCGCTGACCGGCGTTCTGCCCTTCGAAGGCGAGACGATCGAGGTCCTGACGAGCAAGTTGCGCGACGAGCCGGTTCCGCCGGGCGTGCGCGTCCCCGGCGTCCCCGAAGACCTCGACCGGCTCTGCCGCCAGCTCCTCCGGCCGGCCCCGGAGGAACGCCCTTCGGGGGCGGAGATCATCCGGCTGCTGCGGGGCGGCGAGCCTACGAGCCCGCCTTCGGTCACGGCGCGATCCACGCGCTCGCGGGCGGGTCTTTTCGTCGGGCGCGAAGAACACCTCGCGGCGCTGCGGGAGGCATTCGCCAGGACCAAGGAGGGGCGCGTCGCCGCGATCATCGTGCGGGGGCGATCCGGCATCGGCAAGAGCGCGCTCGTCCGGCATTTTCTGAAGGAGCTCGCCGTACGCGAACCCGCGTGCATCATCCTTTCCGGGCGCTGTTACGAGCGGGAGTCCATGCCCTACAAGGCGCTCGATAGCCTGATCGACGCCCTGACCCAGTACCTGAGAGCGCTTCCGCAGCACGAAGCCGAGGCGCTCCTTCCCCACGACGTCCTCACGCTGGCACGGGTCTTCCCGGTGCTCAAGCGGGTGGAAGCGGTCTCCCGGGCGCGGCGTCGAGGCCCCGAGGTCCCGGACTCGCAGGAGCTGCGGCGCCGCGCGGTCACGGCTCTGAGGGAACTGTTCACCCGCCTGGCCGACAGGGTCTCGGTCGTCCTCTTCGTCGACGACCTGCAGTGGGGGGACGCGGACAGCGCCGCGCTGCTCTCGGCGATCCTCCGGCCCCCCGAGCCGCCGCCGCTGCTGCTGCTCGGGTGCACGCGCACCGAGGAATCCGGCTCGTTCCTTCCGACTCAGGCACCGGCTCTGGAAGACGATCCCCTCGCGAGTCCGGAGGAGCTTCTCCTCGACCAGCTCACCGAGGAGCAGGCCGAGGAGCTCGCGCGGGGGCTTCTAGGCGGCGAGAGCGCCCCCGAGGCGGCGCATACGATCGCCGTCGAGTCGCGGGGCAATCCTCTCTTCTTGAACGAGCTCGCCCTGGCCTCGGCGAGCGTGGAACCGGGGCGTCCTGCGGGTTCCCTGACGCTTCAGGAACTCATCGAAAGCCGCGTCTCGCGCCTCCCCGACGAGGCGCGCCGGCTCCTGGAGGTCGTGGCCGTCGCGGGCGAGCCGGTGGAGCGAACCGTGGCCCTGGAAGCGGCGGGACTCGACGCGCGGGCGGCCGAGACCATCTCGCTCTTGCAGGCGAACCGGCTCATCCGTTCTCATCGCATGAAGGGCCGGGACGCGCTGGAAACCGCGCACGACCACGTCCGGGAGACCGTCACGCGAGCCCTTTCGGCCGAGACGGCGAAGAGCCACCACCGCCGCCTGGCGCGCGCCCTGGAGGCGTGGGGACAGGCCGATCCCGAGGCACTGGCCATTCACTTCCAGGCCGCGGAAGAGCCGGACACCGCGGCCGGGTACGTGGAGCAGGCCGCTCGCCAGGCTTCCGACGCGCTCGCCTTCGACCGCGCCGCCCGGCTCTATGTCCTTGCCCTGAACCTCGGGAGGGGAGAGGCCGAATCCCGATCGCTCCGCATCCACCTTGGCGATGCCCTCGCCAACGCCGGACGCGGCGCCGAGGCGGCGGACGCCTATACCCGGGCGGCCCAGGGCGCCAACGCCACGGACAGCCTGGAGCTTCGCAGGCGCGCCGCGGAGCAACTCCTGCGCACCGGGCATGTCGATCGAGGACTCGCGGCGACCCGGGATGTCCTCCACGCGGTCGGAATGGAACTGCCCGAGGGGCCCCGGGAAGCGCTCCTGTCGCTCCTCCTCCGGAGGGCCTGGATACGGATCCGCGGCCTCGGGTTTCGCGAACGCGACGCCTCCCAGGTCCCCGCCGAACGTCTGATGAAGATCGACGTATGCTGGTCCGTCACGGCGGGCCTCGCCGTGATCGACACTATCCGGGGCAGCGATTTCCAGGCCCGCCATCTCCTCCTGGCACTTCGAGCCGGCGAGCTGAATCGCGTGGCCCGCGCGCTCGCCTCGGAGGTCGCCTACAGCGCGACCGGCGGCGGGGCAAACCGGAAGCGGACCGAGAGAGTCCGGAGAGTCGCGTCATCGCTGGTGACGCGACTCGACGACCCGCGGACGGTGGGATTGGCCACCTGGGCGGCGGGTCTGGCGGCCTTCCTGGAGGGGCGCTGGAAGACAGCCCTGGAGCTCTGCGACCGGGCCCAGGAGATCCTCGAACGCTGCACCGGGGTGGCCTGGGAGCTGGCGAACGCGCGCTTCTACGCGCTGCGATCCCTCACGTTCATGGGGCGCTTCGAGGAGCTCTCCCGGCGGCTCCCCGCGTACGTCAAGGACGCTCGCCTGCGCGGCGACCTCTACGAGGAAACCAATCTGCGGACGCGGGTCTCCTACACGCTGTTGCTCGCCCTGGACAAGCCCCAGACGGCCCGCCAGGAAATCCGGGAGGCCCTGGCGCGCTGGTCGCACCGCGGCTACTACGTACAGCACTACTTCGACCTGTTCGCCCAGACGGAGGTGGATCTCTACGAGGGCGACGTCGAGACAGCCTGGCAGAGGATCGTCTCGGCCTGGCCCGCGTTTCGCCGGTCGCTTCTGCGGCGCGTCCAGCTCGTGCACCTCGAATCGAGCTCGCTGCACGCGCGCACCGTGCTGGCGGCTGTCGCGGCCGGAAAGCTCTCCGAGGCCGGCTTGAAGCTTGCCGAGCGCGACGCCCGCCGCATCGAGCGCGGGAGGATGGCCTGGAGCGACCCGTTCGCGCAGCTCATTCGCGCCTCGATCGCGGCGTTTCGCGGGGACACGGAGGCCGCGATCGGCCTTCTCGCCTCTGCCGAGGGCGGCTTCGAGACCACGGACGCGGACCTCTACCGCGCCGTCGCGCGCTGCCGCCGCGGAGAGCTCCTGGGCGGATCGGAAGGGGAGAGGCTCGTCGCGGAAGCGGAGGCCCTGATGAGGGGCCAGCGGGTCGCCAATCCCCTGCGCCTGCGCTCGCTCCTCGCTCCTGGAAAATGGGAGGGTTCGCGGCCCTGACGCTTTGCTCCCGTCCGTGCCCCGGAGCCGCGACTTCCTATCCTGCCGCCTCCTGCGCCTTGAGCCAGCCGTTGGGGTCGTGGGTCAGGGCTCCCGCGGGAAGCACGTCCCAGAGCGACCCCAGGTCTCTCCGCACCTCCTCTTCGAAGAACCGCGGGAGCGCCGCGTCCTCCCGGTCGAAGAACGCTCGCAGATGCGAGTCCGCGTCGAGCCGCCGGCGGAGCTCGGCGCAGTACCGCACCCATCCGCGCCCTCCGTAGGACACCGCCCGCACGAGGTGTAGCCACCGAGGCGCGAGCGATTTCGCCGCCCGAAGGCGCTTTCCGATGGATCTCCACGAGAAGACGTATCTTCCGAGGTCGAGGACCCGATCGTAGAAGTCCGGCCACGTGTAGTTCTTCGGCTTCACGTTGGCGCCTCGGCTGTTGTTGAGGAAGTGGAACGGCAAGGGGGTCACCCGGTTGGCGCGCTGGTATTCGAGGTTGGCCGGGGCGGCTTGCCCGAAGGCGGTCAGGAGCTGAGGGGAAGGGTAGGCAGCGGGCACCAGGTCCACGAACCTCTTCGTCAGCTCGAACGGCTCGGCGCCCTCGTCGACGTCCAGGCCGAACACGAAGTTGGTCTGGACGTAGGGGACGTAGCGCAGGATCGTGTTGACGTGCTCGGCGACCCGCCGGACCTTGTCCATCCCCACCGCGCTGCCGGTCCGCGACTTCTCGCCCATCGCGTACCACGACTCGATTCCCGGCAGCAGCGCCTTGAACCCGTTGCGCTGGAGCCGCCCCAACCGCTGCTCCGACAGGAGAGACAGACTGGCCTCCGCGATGAAATCGATTCGGCCGGGCGGCACGGTCTCTTCGATCGCGTTCATGATGTCGTCGAAGCGCACGCCGAAATTCGGGTCATGCCAGCCCACCCGCGAGCGCCGGAACTTGGCGGTGAGAAACGCGAAGTCCTCTCTCATTGCGTCGGCATCGAACGCCTGATAGGGCACGGTGGAATCGATGCAGAAGCTACAGGTGTAGGGGCATCCGAGGCTCGCAAGCATCGGGATGACCTTCAGCACGGGCGCCTTCCGAAGGGTCGGCTCGATGAAGCGCCATCGCTCGCGGACGCCGGGCAGCGCCGCCGGCTGCCGCGGAGCCCCCAGGGCGACGCCGCGGGGCCGGTGTTGCGAGCAGTCGCGGAGGACGTCGTCGACGAGCGGCCTGTCCGTGAACCCGAAGACATAGTCGAAATACCGCGCCGCGTCCTCCGGATAGCAGCGCGCGTGCGGGCCGCCCAGGGCCGTCACGGCGCCGCGCCGGCGGAAGAGCGCGCTCAGGGCGTAGGCGGCTTGAGCGGCCTCCGTGAAGGCGCTGATGAAGATGAGATCGGCGTCCTCGGGCAGCTCCGCAAGGAGGTTCTCGGTGCCGGTGTAGCAGACGAGAGCCACGTCGTGCCCGGCGTCCGCGCACCAGACGGCGACGGCCTGGGGCATGATGCTGGCGAAGTTGGCGCTCATCAGGCGGGGGTAAAGGTCTTTCGTCGGACCCTTGGTGACGAGGTCTATGATGCCGATCCGGAGTTTGCGCATGGATCTTCAGAGAAGCGGCGGCGAATCGCCTGCTCGAGCCGAAGCCTGCGGAGTGATGCCGGTCAGTATATCTCTGTGGAGGGGGGCATGGACTTTCAACGCGTGAGCGATCTGACCGCCCCGGACGGCCATTCCATTCCCGCCCTGCTCTTTCGGCCGGCGTCGCCCCGCGGTGGCGCGGTCGTGTGCCACGGCTACGGCGGGTCGAAGGAGGAGATGCTGGGAGTGGCCCTGGCCGTCGCCGAGAACGGAGTGGCCGCGCTCGCCATCGATCTGTGCGGGCACGGCGAGAACACGGCGCCGATCGGGCCGGCCATGCGGGAGGAGCTGGAAGCGGCGCTCTCCTTCGTCCGGCGTTTCGGCAAGACGGCCGTCGTCGGCCACAGCCTCGGAGGTAGGCTCGCTCTCATGTCGTCGGCGGACGTGATGGTGGCGATGGCGCCCTCCGTCATGACGCAGATGTCGCCGCAGGGCAAGTGGATGTTCGAGAACCTCCCGAGCCCGGGAGTGCGCGAGCCCTACTCCGGTTACGTCATCGAGTTGCTCGAGAAACTCGGCCCGGTCCCCTCGCACGGTCGCCCCTGCCTGCTGCTCTACTCCGAGCGGGACCTGAAGGCGCTCCTGGACGGAGCCGCGGACCTGCAGGCTCTGCTGCCGTCCTCCGAGAAGCGTCTGGTCTCCGCCAGGATCCGCCCGGACGTCGAGCACGAGAGCGGCCTGATCCGCTTCTTTCCCCGCTGGTTCAACCACCTGGAGCTGCGTTTCAACCTCTCCGCCTGCCAGACCGCCGCCGCCTGGCTCGCCGACCATCTCGCCGCGTAGCTGCGCTTTCCAGGTTCGGGGAATGATTTCCTGCAATCTGGAACCTGGAATCTGGAATCTGCTAGTCTCGGCCGGAAGAACGGAGAAAAAGAATGCAGTGGGAGTACTTCGACAGGATGGTCATCTTCAACGACGAAGAGGGAGGGGGCCTGGTGAGCGGCCTCGATGCGTGGATCAACGGCGTCGGCGCGGAGGGCTGGGAGCTGGTTTCCTCGGCTCCCTTGATCGCTCCGAACAAGGATGGCGTGGCCTACGGAACGATCGGCCTGCACCTGATCTTCAAGCGGCCCGTGCCCTCCCTGCAAGAGGCCTGATCGGGTCATGACGGGCGCCAGAGACGCGGCGCTGATCGAGAGCCGCTACGGCCCGCTCGGCAGCGGGACGCAGAGCCTGAGGATCCGGGGCACCGTGTACTCCGTTTCCGATCTTCTGGTCCGCATGGCGCTCAACTTCGACGACAGCCGTGCGATCGACGCGCGCGAGCTGCCCGAGGGACGCTACGTCTTCCGCTACTACGACGGGCAGGACCAGCGTGTCGTTGCCCTCGAGTTCGACGCCGACTTCCACTGTCTGTCGGAGATGCGTGCTCCCTTTCCCTCGGAGAACGGAAACGGGGAGTACTACCCGCAACACTGCGGACATTAGGTCCGCCTCGCGGAAACGTCAGCCCGGCGGGCTGATCGAGAAAGGAGCGATGGAATGGTGACCTTCGAGTACCGGTTCGATGTCCTTCCCGGGAAGCTCAGCGCTTACGAGAAATATGTCGCGGGCACGGGCAAGAACATCTGGCTCCGGTTTCCCGGCGTCCGGGCGGTCCGCACCTACAAGAGCATGCTCGGCGGGTCCTCGCCGCAGCGAGTGGTTCAGGTGGATCTCGCGAGCCTCGCGGCGCTCGAGAAGATCTTTGCGGACCGGGGCTTCCGGAGGGCCAAGAACGTCTTCCACGGCCTGGTGACGCACGTGTCCGACTCCCTGCTCGTGCAGGTCAGCGACAAGAGGAAGTAACAGGTCTCAGGTTAGAGGTGTCAGGGTCCACACCTGCATTTCCCCTGACACCTGCTCCCTGGCACCTTACCCGTTTCGGCGACCCCCCGACGCTAACGCCTTAACCACGGCGCCCCAGTTGTCGAACCAGGTTTCGAACGCGGCACGCAGCTGGGTTCGCCCCTGCTCGTCGGCGGCCGCGCGCAGCGCCTCGGCCACGGCGGCGGTCGAGGGACGCAGGCGTCGTTCCCCGAGCGGCGTCAGCGTGACGTAGACGAAACGCCGGTCCCTGGAGGAGCGCTTCGTGCGCACCAGGCCGGCGCGCTCCATCCGACGGACGAGGCCCGAGGTCGTGTTCATCGTGGCGAAAGTCTGGCGCGCGAGGTCTCCCATCGTCATGGGCTCGTCCGAGGGATTTCCCGCGAGCGTCAGGAGGGCGAACTGCTGCGCCGGGGTCAATCCCCCCCGCGCCGGCTCTGCGGTGATCGTCCTGCGTACCGACTCGAAGAAGCGCCGCAGGTGGGCCATCGTGCGGTAGGTCTCCTGAAGCCGCTGGCGCGGGGCCATTTGCCGGACATTATAGAGAGGTGATCGAGAATCACCTTGACTCGGGGTCGCGTTTCCCGCCTAGAATTACTCCACGCCATGAACAGTCCACGGCACGTGATATCGGGATCCCGTTTCGCTCGCGGGCTACGGCGTTGCCGGTGATGCGCGCGCCCGTCCTGCTCGCACCCGCCGGAAGCCGCCCGGCCGTCACGGCCGCGCTCGAGGCCGGAGCGGACGCCGTGTACGTGGGCTTGAGGGGCTGGAGCCGCGGCGGGGCGCGCCGCGAGCTCGACTGGGAGGAGCTCGGATCGGCGCGGCGCGAGGCCGCCTCGGCCGGGCGAAGGATTCAGGTCGCGATCAACACGATTCCGAAGCCGCGGGAGCGCGCGGAGCTCTTCGATCGGGTCGCCGCCCTGACCGACCTCGGGATCAACGAGGTCATCGTCAACGACGTCGGGATCCTGGTGGCCTTGCGGCGGCGCTTCACGGATCTCCGGCTGACCGCCGGGATCGGCTGCGGGGCGCAGACGGCCGCCGACGTCGCCTTCTTTCGCGATCTCGGCGCTCACGCCGTCGTCCTGCCGGGAACCGTGAGTCCCGAGGAGGCGCGCGAGATCAAGACCGTCGAAGGGATCGCCGTCGAGATCATGGTTCACATGGTCGAGGAGTTCATCCTCCTCGGGAAATGCTGGATGCCGAGCTACGTGCATCTCAAGCCGTCCCCCCTCGACGCGCCGTCCTCGTCGAGGGTTGCCGGCTTCGCGCGGACGCCTGGCGGCGTGGGCGACCAGCCGGAGGGCACGCACCGGGGGATGAGACAGACCGGGAGCATGAAACGAGGCGGCGTGGGCGCCTGCTTCCGCATCTGCCAGCAGACCTGGGAGCTCTTCGCGGACGGACGGCGGGTGGATTCGCGGCTCCATCCCGGCCGCCAGATCAGCCGCGTCGAGGACGTCCAGGCCTACGCCGTGGCAGGTGTGGACGTCCTGAAGCTTCAGGGGCGAAGCCTCCCGGTGGAGCTGCTCGCTCCCCTCGTGCGGCGCTACCGGGACGCGATCGACGCTCGGGATACCGGCTTCTCCGGTGTGGCGCTTCCGGCCGTCCTGCCGGCTACCTGGGCCGTGGTGGGACGTTAACCGTAAGGAAATCCATGAATGCTTTCGAACTGAACACCGCGATCCCGAACCTGCGCGACCTGCGCGAGTCGGATCTCTCCAGCTACGACGGGGTCTACCTGGGGGACATCTACTGCCGCGTCTACGAGGCCAACTTCCTCGAGCACCTCGGCGATCTCCAGGAGGGGCTGCGGATCCTTCGCGGCGAGGGGAAGAGGGCATACGTGACGACCTACGCGGCGCCGCGCAACGACTTCCTGCCCAGGGTCCGGCAGGTCCTCGAAGCCTCGGCGGCCGCGGGCGCCGACGCGGTCGAGATCCACAACCTGGGGGTCCTCAAGATCGCGCACGACGAGTTTCCGGAGCTGCCGGTGCACGTCGGGGGCTTCGCCAACGTGTACACGGCGGCCGGCGTCGAGGTGCTGCGCTCGTTCGGGGCCGTGAGGTTCACCCCCAACTACGAGCTGAGCCTCGACGAGATCGAGGAGATCACGGCCGCCGGCGGGGGGCCGATGGAGCTCCTCGTGCACGGCAAGATGCCGCTGGGCATCTCGGATTACTGTTTCCTGCTGGAATACGAGGAGAAGTGGGGGGTCCGGTGCCCGGACCTCTGCCGCAAGGAGCTGTTCCTCAAGCAGGGGGACTGGGCGATGAAGTCGGTCGGGAAGGGGATCCTGAGCGGCAAGGACGTCTGCATGCTGGAGCACCTGCCGCGCCTCTTCTCCGGCGGCCACAGGCATTTCCGCATCGAGACCGTTTCGGAAAGCCCCGCCTACCGGCGCGAGGTCGCCGCGTCATACCGCGCGGCGCTCGAGAGGGCCGCCGCCGGCGACGACGTGGTGGAGGAGAGCTGGTGGGAGGCGATCCGCCGCCATTCCCGGATCGGCCTGTGCAACGGCTTCTACTTCGGCAGGTCCGGAATGGACTACGCGGGCATCCGGCCCGAGGCTCTCGGATCGTTCCTTGGGTTTTCCCGGGTGGAATCGTAGTCGTTTTCGAATTGGGGAGAGGTGCATCCATGGTCGAGCTTCTGGCGCCGGCGGGCAATCTTCCGATGGTCGAGGCGGCGGTTTCCGCGGGGGCGAACGCCATCTACGTGGGGCCTCGCGGCTGGAGCCGGCGGCGCGACCGGTACGAGCTGTCCGACGAGGACGTCCACGCGGCGATCGGGATCGCCCACGCGGGAGGAGCGAAGCTGCGCGTGGCGTTCAACACCAACATGCAGTCCCGCGAGATCGCGCCGATGCTCCGCAAGATGGAGGGCTTCGTCGCCCGCGGTGTGGATGGAGCGATCATGACGGACGTCGGCGCCATCGCCGAAGTCCACCGCAACTTTCCCGGGCTGACGATCCACGCCTCGATCGGCGCGAACATCCTGAACGACGAGGACGTGGCCTTCTACCGCTCGATCGGCGTCTCGCAGGTGGTGGCCGACACGAAATTGACCCTGAAGGAACTCGCCTCCCGCAAGGAGCGGATCGACGTCGGGATCGAGATCCTGATCCACGCGAACAAGTGCTACACCTACCTCGGGAAATGCTGGATGTCCCCCTATCACCGGCTCGAGCGCGGCACCGACGACTTCGGGAAGGACCTGTTCAAAGGGAGCCCGAACCGGGGGGGCCTCGACTACCGCGTCTGCCTGGAATCCTGGGAGCTCTATTGCGGCGAGGAGCCGTGGGAGAAGAGCGTAGCTCTCAAGAACGACGCCTTCTTCCTCCTCGAGGACATCCCGCACCTGATCGACCTGGGGGTTCATTGCCTGAAGGTTCAGGGCCGCGAGTATCCCGTGCCCCTCGTCGAGCGCATGGTGCGGTTCTACAGGGACCTGATCGACGCCTGCCTCGCCGCTCCCAAGGGCGAGGCCTTCGACCTCCGGCCCTGGCAGTCGCGCCTGGCTGGCATCCAGTCGGAGCGGGACAGTGCCCGATCCGACGGGACCCGCCGCCTGCTCGCGGAGGCGCGGCTGCCTGTTTACGCGGGATGACTTTCGGTCGCAGGCGTTCGCTCCGCGAACGGCGGCCGAGAATTCCAAACACCGAGCGAGTTGCGGGTCATGGCCTTGAGTTGCGAGGCGTCGTTTTCGGCGTCGTCGCTCCGGACGAAATTGAGCCGTCCGGCGCGTCTGGCGCTTGTCTCCATCTGCGCCCTCGGGCTTCTCGCGGCGCAGGCTCCCGCTCGCGTCCCTAAGCCGGCCGAGATTCCCATCGGGGAGATCGACTCCTTGAGCGGCGTTCTCGCGGCGCAGGGAACGGCCGTGCACGAGGGGATCGTCTACGCCGTCTCGGAAGTCAACGGCCGCGGCGGGATCGGCGGAACGACCGTCAAGCTCGTGACGAGAGACGACGCCAGCCGGCCCGATGAAGCGGCGACCGCCGCCTCCGATCTGATCGTCCGGCAGAGGGTGCGCGCGCTCGTCGGCGGGTACGTGGACTCGATCGTCGGCCCCGTGGCGCAGGTCGCCGGGCGCGAGCGCGTCCCGTATGTCGCGAGCTCTTCTCTCGACCAGCGTCTGACGCAGCGGGGCAACGCCTACTTCTTCCGCATCAGCCGCCTGGAGCCTTTCGTCGCGGCCACGACGGCCGCCCCGCTCGAGCTCCTGCCGACCAGGGACGTGGCGATCCTCTTCTCGGCGACCCCCGGGGCCACGCAGCTCGCGCGGCTTCAAAGGGAACGGCTGGAGGCGAAGGGCGTCAAGGTCTCGGCCTTCGAGAACTTCCAGACAGGGACTCCGGACTTCCTTCCGCTCGTCAGCCGCGCGAAGTCGAGCGGGGCGCGGCTGCTGCTCATGGACGGCTTCTTCGGGGACAACCTCGTTCTCCTGCGCCAGCTCGGCGGACAGAAGGGGCCGGGCCTTCCGGTCGTCGGCGCGTTCGGGATGGAATTTCCCGCCCTGATCGAGCAGCTCGGGCCGCTCGGTGAAGGAGCGATGGGAGCGATCGTCTGGGAGCCGGGAATGTCTCTCTCCGGGGACCTGGAGGGGAGTCGGGCCTACGAGACCGGATTCGCGAAGAGATTCGGCCACACCCCGGCGCCTCTGTCCATGTACGGCTACACGGCGGCGCGTGCGGTGCTGGCGGCGCTTGCGAAGGCCTCGGGGCCTTCGGCGCCGCCTACCCCCGAGGCGGTGCGAGCCGCGCTCTCGGCGACCGACTTGAAGCTTCCGCTCGAGCACCTCCGGTTTGACGGGCACGGGGATCCGCTCTTCTACGAGGTCGGCCTCTTCCAGATCCAGAATGGACGGCACGTCCTCGTCTATCCCCTCGATCGCGCCACCGGGAAGGTGATCCCGCCGAAGCCGTGACCCGGACGTCCGGTATGAATATTTAGTACTTACGATCTGGGCTGGCCTGGCTCTACGGTTTCGCGCCGGCCGACTGGTAGGCCATCTCCTTCAAGAGGGCGATCCGCCTGGCGATGGGCGGGTGGGTCGCGAAGAGGTTGGCCCAGGCGCCCTCGCGATCGTTGACCGCCCGGCCGCGGGGGTCCTCGATGCAGAGATGCGCCACCCCCTGTTTGATGGATTCGGTCGGAGCGGCGGCCGCGTCGATCTTCTCGAGGGCCGAGGCGAGCTCCAGCGGGTTGCGCGTCAATTCCGCGCCCGAGGCGTCCGCCAGGTACTCGCGCTCGCGCGAAACCGCCATCGCGACGAGCTGCGCGATGATCGGGGCGAGGATGAGAGAGATCACCCAGAGGACGAAGAAGACCAGGGCGACGGGCCCTCCGCCTCCCCGCTCGTCCGAGGAACGCCTGCGTCCGCCGCCCCACCAGAGCCCCCGGCGCCCCCAGTCGGAGAGCAGCAGGACCGAGCCGACGAGCGCGGCGACGACGGTCATCAGGCGGACGTCGTAGTTGCGCACGTGGGACATCTCGTGGGAGACGACTCCCTGGATCTCCTCGCGATCGAGAGCCTGCAGGAGCCCGGCGGTGACCGCGATCGAGGACTTCTGAGGCCCTCGTCCTGTCGCGAAGGCGTTGGGATCGGGATCGGGAATCACGTAGACAGCGGGCTTGGGGACCCCCGCCGCGATCGCCATCTCCTCGACGACGTCATCGAGCATCTTCTGCTTCGGGTCGCGGAGGTCGATCGGAACCGCGTGCGCGGACTCGAGCACCGCCCTGTCGCCTCCGGCGAGCGCCCACCAGGCCGAGAAGGCTCCCAGGCAGAGCGCGCCGAGCGTGGCGATCGGGAACCCCGGGCCGGAGCCCGATCCGTAGAGGAAGGCGTCGGCCCCCAGCCCGAGGAGCGCGAGAAAAACGACGAATCCTGCGAGAACGACCCGCGTGCGGCCGATGTTTCGCTTCTGCTGGTCGTAGAGGTTGGTGGGGTTCATGAGGTGTCAGGTTAAGAGGTTTCAGGGGAAATGCAGGTTTCAGGTGTCGGGTGCCAGGTGTCAGGGTCCAGGGATTTGATCTTCACCTGAAACCTGACACCTGAAACCTGGCACCTGCATCTTCCCTGACACCTCCAACCTGAAACCTACTTCGGCCTTAGACTCAGGTCCACCTGCGGCGCTTCGCGGTCGGCGGGCTCCTTGATCTCGAAGAGCTCGACCGGCTGGAACTTGAACGCCTGCGCGATGAGGCTGTCGGGAAAGACCTGCTGGGCGATGTTGAAGCGCGTCGCGATGTCGTTGTAGAACTGCCGGGCGAACCCGATCTTGTTCTCCGTGGAGGTCAGCTCCTCCATGAGCGCCTTCACGCTCTCGTTCGCCTTGAGGTTCGGGTAGTTCTCCGCCAGGGCGAAGAGGCGCGAGAGCGTCTGCGTCAGCACGTTCTCCTTCTCGGCCGCGTCGGCGACGCCGCGCGCCGCGACCGCGCTGTTGCGCGCCGTGATGACCTTTTCCAGCGTGTCCTGCTCGAACTGCATCTCGCCTTTGACGGAGGCGATGAGATTCGGGATCAGATCGTGCCGGCGCTTCAATTGCACGTCGATCTGCTTCCAGCCGTTGAGCACCTGGTTTTTTAGCGCGATCAGGTTGTTGTACCGCCAGACGGCCCAGAGCACCGCGATGAACGCGGCTGCGATGACGAAGAAAAAACACCCTCCGATGGCGGCCATTTCCCTTCAGTCTCCTCTGTCTCTTCTTACGAGAACTCAGGCGAAAAGTTCAACCCTCTCTCTGAGATCCTCTCGTAAAACGTTAAACGTAAAACGTCAAACGGAGCCACGTTTTACGTTTCACGCCTTGACGTTTTACGCCTCGTCAGGCGTTCAATCCCTGTCGCAGCTCGCGCGCCAGGATCTCGACCGCGGACCGTGTGCCTCCCGTGAGTTTCTCCTTCCAGACCGTCTCGGTCTCGAAACGCCGGTCGCCGATCGCCTCCGACCACGGGCGCAGCGCCGCGTCGAGCTCTCCCGCTGACCAGACGTCTCCGCCACGGGTGCGGATCATGGCGATGACGTAGGGGACGATGCGAATGAAGGCGCGCAGCGAGGTGGCCGTCCGGATCGAGTACTTGCGGCCGGCGAAGGCGACCGGGAAGGCACGGGCCGCGGCCTTGAAGTAGTTCAGGAAAAAGCGGCGCGCGTTTTCGCGGAACTCCTTGGAGATGCGCCCCCCGGCCGCGTCCATCGAGGCGAACACGTCGCGCAGCTCGTCGGCGAGCGAAGCCTGCGTCACGGAGCCCCGGCCGATTCCCAGGACCTTGATCTGCCCCTTCAAGGGGGAATATTCGTCCTCGTTCAGCGCCCGGATCACGTCGTGGGCGGCCGCGAGGTTCTCGTCCCGGTAGAGGCGCCGGCCCGAGAGCGAGATCAGGTGGGAAGGGTTCAGCTTCGTGTGCTTGCTGTTGATCGTGACGAAAAGCTCGACAACCTGGTCGGCGGTCAGGTTGTCGAAGACGACCGCCGGCACCTGGAAGTCCTTCAGGTTGTGCTTCTCGGCGAGCTGGTGCAGCGCGAGGAGGCGGTGCTGCCCGTCCAGGGCCCTCAGAATGCCGGATTCCTCCGGCAGCTTCAGCGATCCCGAATCCGCGCGTCCCGAGGCCGGCGTGAACTCCAGCCTCCGATCGGAGACCAGGAGAACGCTGCCCGGGATGGCCGGCAGGGTGCCGGAATCCGCGCACTGGAGGTAATACGCGACCAACTCCTCGATCTTCCTCTGGATGATCGGCCGCTGGAAGGCCCGTTCCGAAGCGGCGATCTTCTTCTCCAGGAATTCCCAGTTGACGCGGGCGGAGGTCTTCTTCTTCTTTCCCCGCGTCGTCTGGCTGCCGGGGCCGAACGAAAGGACCTCGAAACCGACGAGCGACTGGAGGTCGGCGCCCGAAAGCAGCGCCTCGTAGAACCGCACGCCGAACTGGTTCAGCCGGAGCGAGGGAACGGACAGCATCCTCGACCCCCTTTACGTCGCAGCGGATTATACGGGACAGCCCAAATCGTCCTAATTCGTTGAAGAGTTTTCAGTTATCAGTTGTCAGCCACAAATCTTCTGTTCCGTTCGCGGCGCGCGTAGTCTCCCGACGGAGCAGGGAGGAGGCACGCGCCGCGGGAGCGAAGCCCCGGAGCCGATGAGCCCGAAGGGCGAAATCCAGGCGCAGCGGGCGGAGCGACGTTCAGGGGGGCGTGACGGCGCGCCAGTCCTTCTTCCGGACCATCTCGTCGTGGACGTGGCTGGCGCCGGCGAGTATCCCTTTCAATTCCGAGGTCAGCACCGCCTCCAGACCGGCGAGCGCGCCGGGACCGGCCACGGGCACCGAGCACTCGACGGCCGCCATCCCCAGCGCCGCGTAGAAGGGGGAGGCGCGGCGCGTCCAGTCGGCGTCGTTCCTGCGGTGCTTCGTCATCAGGAAGGCTGCCAGGCGGCGTTCGTCCCAAGCCTCCGTCAGGGACCAGCGAAAGTTCGCCCGGGATCCCTTCTGCTGGACCTCCGGCTTCTCGCTCGCCAGCTGAATTGGCATTCTTTGAAATTACGATACCATTCCGGCCAAATCGAGTGTCAAGATGAAAGTCCTTCTCGTTACTGCTCTCTTGCGAGTCCTGCTTGCGGGACCGTCGCCGGCCTCGCCGGCCGGAGAGTCTTATCCCTCCAATCTGATGGTGGACCAGGACGTGACGGTCTCCTGCCAGATCACAGGCGTCATCGACGTCATCCACGTGGACCGGGGAAGCGTGGTGGCCAAGGGGCAGCCGCTCGCGACGTTCCGTCTGGGCGAGTTCGACGCCGACGTCAAGCAGACCAAGGAGAACATGGAGCTCGCCAAGGCGCAGCTCGACCGCGCGAAGGCCCTGTCGGCCGACAGCATCATGAGCAAGGCGGACCTCGATACGGCCCAGGCTCAGTACGCGGTGGCCGTGGCCAACTGGGAGAAGGCCAAAGCGGTCCGCGAATATGCGGTCATCCGGGCGCCTTTCGCTGGCGTCGTCGCCGAGAAATACGCGCGGCTCGGCCAGAAATGCGTGGACGTCCAGTCCCAGCCCCTCTTCAAAATCACCGCGACGGAGCCCCTCCTGGCGCGCATCTACGTCAAGGAGCAGGACCTGCTGAAGGTCCATCTCGGAGACCGGGTCGAAGTCGTTCCGGACAACTTTCCGCAGGCGCGGACCACGGGATCGGTCCAGTTCATCAGCCCGTCGGTGGACCCGGCGAGCGGCACGTTCCAGGTCGTCGTCGCCGTCCGTCGCGAACGGTCGCAGCCGGCCCTGCGCCCGGGCGTGGCGGTGAAGGTGCGTTTCGTGAATACCCGCCGTTAGCGGCCGAAAGCCATGAGCGACAAGCCGCCCGCGTCGTCCCACCTCCTGCGCTCCGCCCTCGACCGCGTCCTGGTTCACGACATCAAGAACATGGGATTCCGGCTGCAGATGCTGCTCTCGAATCTCGACGAGCACTACGGCGATCCCGAATTCAAGCGCTCGGTGCAGGAGTTGCTGCGCACGACCGTCGAGCGCCTCGACGGCATGGTGCAGCGGTTCTCGGCGCACGAGGACTCGCTCCTGATCAAGGTCGCCCTCGATCTGAACGCCATCATCCGCGAGGTCGCCTCGGGCACGACCCGGAGCGGGCGCGTCCCGGAATGCGCCCCCGCAGCTTCGCCCACGCTGTCGCTCGCCCTGGGTGCGATCCCCGAGGTCTGGGGCGATCCCTACTATCTGCGCGACGCTCTCTGGAGCCTGATCGACAACGCGATCGAAGCGACGCCCGCCGGGGGAAAAGTCCTCGTCCGGAGCTTTACCGACGTCTCCCGCAAGCCGGAGCGCGCCGTCATCGAGATCATCGACACGGGCTCCGGGATGACCCAGGAGTTCTTGCGCGACAGGCTGTTCAAGCCGTTCCAGACGACCAAGCCCCAGGGCGTGGGGCTGGGGCTTTCGACGGCCGCCGAGATCGTCCGCTTCCATGACGGCGCCATCAACGTCTTGAGCCAGGCGGGAAGGCCCGGCGGGACGGTCGTCCGCCTCATCTTTCCGGGCATCGCCCCGGAGCCGCCGGAGCCGGGCGGGCCGGCGGGTCCGGCGCAGGCCCCGAGGTCCGCGTGAGCCCGGAGTCGCGACCTCCCGGGACGATCGTCATCGTCGAGGACGACGCGCAGTTGCTCGACCAGCTCACCTGGTCCCTGAAGGGTCTCTTCGAGGTGCGTGGCGCCCGGGACGCTTCGCAGGGGCGCGCTCTCTGCGAGACCGACCCCGACCTCTATCTCTTCGACCTGCGCCTGCCTCCTTCGGGCACCGTCGAGGAAGGCCTGAACCTCCTCCAGGACGTCCGCCGCCGCGATCCCGAGGCGACGGTCGTGATGATGTCGGGCGAGAAGGACCGCCAGGCGGTTCTTCGTTCGATCGAGCTCGGCGCCTTCGATTTCTTCAGCAAACCCGTGGAACCGAAGGAGATGGTTCTCGTCTTGAAGCGCGCCCTGGAGCGCAAGCGTCTGGTCCAGGAGAACCGGGAGCTCCGGGAGGAGGCGAGGAACGGCGCGAGCTTCGATCAGCTGATCGGCTCGACCCCGGAGATGCGGCGTCTCTTCGCGGACATCGAGAAAGTCGCGCCCTCCGACGCCAGCGTCCTGTTGGTCGGCGAGAGCGGAACGGGCAAGGATCTGGTCGCGCACTCCATCCACGAGCGCAGCCGGCGCAAGAATCATCCCTTCATCGCCGTCAACGCCGCAGCCCTTCCGGAGTCGCTTGCCGAGTCGGAGCTGTTCGGCCATGAGAAGGGCGCCTTCACGGGCGCCGTGGCCTCCAGGCCCGGCCGTTTCGAGCTGGCGCACGGCGGGACCCTGTTCCTCGACGAGATCGGCACGCTCACGGCCGCCGTTCAGTCCAAGCTCCTGAGGGTGCTCGAGTCCCATGCGGTCGAACGAGTGGGCGGGCGGCGGAGCACCCCCGTGGACTTCCGGCTCGTCAGCGCGACCAACGAGGACCTCGAAGCGCGCGTCGCCGGGGGGACCTTCCGCGAAGACCTCTTCTACCGCATCAACACGATCCCGATCCGGATTCCCCCGCTACGCGAGCGGGCCGACGACATTCCGCTTCTGGCGGAGCACTTTCTGGAAAGGTTCCTGGCCCGCCACAAGAAGTCACGCCGCAGACTCTCCGACGGCGTCCTGGATCGTCTCCGCGCCCATCCTTGGAAGGGCAACGTCCGCGAGCTCGAGCACGTCATCGAGATGCTCGTCCTCTTCTCTGACGGCGAAACCATCGGCGAAGAAGACCTTCCCCGGGTCCTCCGGAAAGGTTCCGCCGGGACAGCGAAGCCCGCGGGTCCGCTGTCCTTCGCCAGGGCCGTGGAGGATTTCGAACGCAAGCTCCTGACCGACGCTATCGCCGAGTCCGGAGGCGTCAAAGCCGAAGCCGCGAGACGTCTCGGCCTCGACAGCAATCAGATCAAGTATCTCTGCCGCAAGTACGGGATCTAGTCCAAGACGCCAGCTCGTTCTTGAGCGGTGTCTTACGGTGACGTTTTCAACCTCGGTTGCAAAAGTTCCGCAATATCGGGTGGCCCATCCTCCGATCTCGGGGCCTAAGTGTTTCAGTCAGAAGGAAGGGAGGGCTCGGAGCGCCTCTGGCTTCGTTCTTGCGCTGGGCTACGGAAGGAAAGGGGGGTGGAGGATGTCGAAGGAAGTCAGGATTCCGTTGACGGAAGCCCAAAAGGCGAAGATCAAGGCGACCACCGACTCGGAAAGGGCGGCGGACATCGGGCGGGACGTTCCGGGGCAGAGGACCAGCATGGCTGCGGCGACCGACTTGAGCAACGCGCGAGACACGGACATCGCGGCTGCGACCGACATGGACATCGCGGCCGCCACGGACATGGACATCGCGGCTGCGACGGACATGGACATCGCCGCTGCGACCGACATGGACATTGCGGCTGCCACGGACATGGACATCGCTGCGGCTACGGACCTGGACACCAGCGTAGATCTGGACACCAGCGTGGACCTCGACTCCAACGTGGACCTGAGCAACTCGGGCCAGGACAGCTAAAGAGACGACCGGGTCGTTCGCTCAAGCCCCGCTTCGGCGGGGCTTTTTGTTTGACTGCGGGCGGCCCCACGGATCCGAGAGCGCGATTAGCCAGTAGCCAGTTAGGGTGGGAATTTCAACCACGGGTGCGATTTTGACCTGCGGCGATGGCATTCCGCTTGTGTTGAAGATTTCTCAAGTCGTTCCCTCAAAAGGACATAGGAAAAAGCCGTTGAGGACTAGGCGGCTGGCGTCGGTCTTGCGAACAAAGGCGGGCGAAAGGGAGGAACAAAACATGGCAAAAGAAGTTCGGATCACTTTGACCGATGTTCAGAAGGCGAAGATCAAGGCGGCGACGGGCAAGAGCATGAGCGAGATTCGGGTTTCGACGGTTGGCAAGAACCTGGCGGCGACGCCCGGCCAGAAGACGACGATGGCCAACGCCACGGACTTGAGCAACTCGGCCGACCTCGCGAATTCGGCTGACCTCGCGAACTCGGCGGACCTGGCCAATTCGGCGGACCTGGCCAATTCGGCGGATCTGGCCAATTCGGCGGATCTGGCCAATTCGGCGGACCTCGCGAATTCGGCGGATCTGGCCAACTCGGCGGACCTGGCGAACTCGGCGGATCTCGCGAATTCGGCGGACCTGGCCAATTCGGCGGACCTGTCCAACTCGGCGGATCTTTCGAACAACGTGGGTCTCCGCAACTCGGGCGACTGATAATCCCCTGTCTTGAGACGAGAAGCCCCGCTCCGGCGGGGCTTTTCTTTTACCAGAGGATCGAGCGGAGCCAGCGCCACACGACGCTGAAGGCGCGGGAGAAGTAGGACTCGTGCCGGGCGTGGATCTTGACCTTCGCCTCCGCCCCCGGCAGGAGCGAACCGTCCGGGTTGTCGAAGACCGCCAGCGCGACGAAGCGGTCGGGAGCCGTGGACGGAACAGCCGGGTCCCTGCCAGCGGACGCCGTCGCCGGCTGTTCGAGCGTGGCCGGAGAGATCGACGCCACCGTTCCCGTGTACGATTTGAGGGGTCGAGTCCCGACCTTTGCCGTCACGCCCGAACCCGGGGAGAGGTATTCGAAGAGCCGCTCGGAAACGGCGACCTCCGCCACCATCTTCCGGGTGTCCCCGATCCGGATCAGAGGGAACGAAGCCGCGATGTTGCGCCCGGCGAGGTCTTCGACGCGAGAGGTGAGGACTTTCCCCCTTATGGGGCTCCGGATCGTCAGAAAGCCCAGCCGGCTCTCCGTGGTCTCCAGAGCGGTCCTGGCCGCCGAGGCGAGGCGTTCCGACTCGTAGGTCTTCGCCGCGTCCGAGGTTGCGCGCTGCGTACCGGCTTTCTTCGTCTGGAGGTCCTCCTCTCGCGCGGACCGCTCCACTTCCGCCTCGAGCATCGGACTCGCGACGCGCAGGAGAGGCTGCCCGGGCTGGACGGCGTCTCCTTCATGGACCAGGACGTCGGTCACGACGCCGTCCTCCGGCGCCTGGAGAGTGACTTCCTCGGCCGGCTTGAGCGCGGCGTCCGCCGAGATCGTCCGTCTGGTCCAGGGGACGGCGATGATGAGGAGAATCACCGCGGCCGTGATGGCGAGCGGCAACCGGCTTCGGGGCGACATGAGCAACTCCTTCTTGTCGAGCCAGGCCATCTTGGAGACCCGCATGAGCGTTCGCGCCTTCTTCCGGAAGACGAAATACAGGGTCACGATCAGGAAGACGATTCCCACGTCGGGGAAGTACTTCGTGTAGAAGTTGTCGAACAGCCTGTAGATGAAGAGCATGACGGTGGCCGTGTAGCCCATCGAGAGGAGACCGTAGATCCAGTAGATCCGCCGCTTGCGGCGCGTCGTGACGGGAACCTCCACGGGGAGCCTCAGGATGTGCTTCTGAAACCAGGCCCCGACCTCGTGCCACGCGGCCTCGCGCAACTCCGGCATCTTCAGGAGACTCGAGAGAGCGTAGTAGCCGTCCACCTTGATCAGCGGATTGATGTTGAAGAAGACGGCGGACACACCCGTGAAGAGCATCGTCTTGTAGGCGAGCTGGTGGAGCAGCGTGTCGGGGTAGGAAGCCACCCAGAGCGCCGTGGCGACCGAGCAGATCATCACCTCGCTGTACACGCCGGCCACCGTCACCCAGAGGCGCTTGAACCGGTTGGCGAACAGGAAGGAGTCCGAAGTGTCGCAATAGAACGCCGGGGTGAAGTAGAAGAGCGCGAGCCCGATGTCGTGGACCTCGCCGCCGTAGATCTTGCAGGCATAAGCGTGGGCGAACTCGTGGATGCCGCCGATGATGCAGAGGATGAAGAAGAACTGGAGGATGTCCGGCAGAGGTTTTCCGAGGAAGTGGTAGAGATCCATCGTCTGCGTCCAGATCTGGGTCCAGTGCTGGGAGAAGATGAAGGCGGTCCACGCAGACGCGACGACCGTCGCGATCGCGACCGGCGGGCTCCAGAGCCAGCGGAAGTATCTGGCCGTCCTGTCGAGGAACCGGTCCGGGTCGAGGACGTGGAACATGATGAAGAAGATGTTGAAACCCTCTTCCTTTTCCTCGACCTTCTTGTCCCGCAGGCTCCGGAATTTGTCCAGCAGCGTGAGCGAGAGCTCGGCCGGCGTCAGTTCGATCAGCTCCCGGCTGCGCAGGAACTCTTCGTACTCGAGGACGAACTCGATTCCGAGGGGGTGTGTCGGCCTATGACGGTTGATCGTTTCCAGGATCTCGTTCCTGGTCCTCGTGCCGTCGAACAGGCGGATCACCTGCCACATCGGCTCGCGGAATTGAAAGTACTTGCTCGTGGCCGGGTTCTTGACGATCCACATCACCTCGCCCATCTGGACCTGGCGGAGGGTGGCCAGGTCCTTGCGGAGGGCGGGGCGCTCGTCGGGGGGACCGTGTTTGGCGGCGAGCGCCCGGGCGGTCTCCTCGGGGCGGGCCGCCGCGACGAGTTTTCTCGAGCGGGCGAGGGTGCTCAAGGAAGAATGGGCCAGACCTTGTTCCAGAGCCAGCGGACGGGAGTGCGGAGGATCGCCGCGATCAGGGGAACGCGCTCGGTCGAGATCTTGGCCTCGCCCTGCATCCCGGTCTTGAGCAGGCCCGCGGAATCCTCGATCTGAACCTCGGCCACCAGGAAGCGTTCCTTCTCGCCCTCGCGGACGTAGGCCCCGGGCCGCGTCACCGTGCCGTGGAACAGCCGCGTGGGATAGGGATTCAGTTTCAGGGCGACCCTCTCTCCGGCGCGGACGAGGGACACGTCCGCCTCGGGGACGGCCACCTCGGCGAGCACTCCCGAGCCGATGTCGGCGAGGACGCAGAGCTCCGTGCCCTTGGCCAGGAACTGACCGACGCGCTCCTCGACGCGGGGAGTCACGATGACGCCGGCCGCCGGCGCCTTCAGGCTCGTCCGTGCGAGTCGGTCCTCCTCGAGGGCGATTCGCGCCTTCAGCTCGTCCCGTTTCGACTGGGCTTCGAACATCTTCGCCGAGTCGGCCGCCTCCTGGTATCGGGCGACGTCGCTCGACGCGATCGCGTAGGCCGCGCGCGCGTCCGCCAGGGAGGCCTGGTAGACCTCCGGGTCGAGCGTGGCGATGACGTCGCCGGTCTGGACCGTGTCTCCCTCGCGGTGAAGAACCGCGTTGACGGTGCCGTCCACGCCGGCGGACACGGAGGACCTGCGTCCCGGCAGGATGCGCGCACCTCCGGCGACCCGCAGGCGCCACGGAACGGCGACCAGGAGGATCAGGACGACGAGGGTCGCGGCCGTCCAGGTCAGGCGCCGCTTCCTCGGGATTTCCATGAACTGGCGGCGCTTCTCGGCGATCGGCTTCAGGAATCCCGGCAGGGGAACCTGCCTGTAGAGCTGCGCGTTGCGGACGGCGACCGTGGCCTGGTTCACCAGGATGGCGAGCAGATCCCGGGTGTCCTCGTCCAGGACGAGCGGCTTCCTGCGGAGGAAGGCCAGGATGCCGAGCTTGCCCTCCTCGTCGTTCAGGATGAGGGCGTTAAAGGAGCGAAACTCCGTCGCCTGGAAGAACGTTCGAAACTTTTCCTCGGTCTCGGGGCGATCGGTCTGGATCCTGCCGTCGTCGTCCTGCGAGACGGCGACGTCGCTGCCGGAGAAGTACGCCCACTCGAGCAGATCCCCCAGGGCCCGGATCTTCGGGTCCCGCTTGTCGATCTCGACCTTGCCCGACACGGCGCCGAGGCGCAGGTTCCCTCGGTCCATGATGGCGATGGCGCACTGGTCGTAGGCGATGAGCGCCGCGCTCGCGTTGACGATCTTCTGCATGACCTTGTCGAGATCGAGCGTCGCCGTGATCTCCCGGCTGACGGCGAGCAGAGCGTCGAGCTCTTCCACCTTCTTTTCCGCCTCGTACTGACGGGCGTTGCGATGGGCTCGGACGGCCTGCCTTGAGAGGTCCTGCAGCAGCTCCTGGTCTTCGGGCGTGAACTGCGGCACGCGTCCGCGCTTGTTGACGAGGACGAGCGCCCCGATGGGCTTGTGTTCCTCGATCAGCGGGAAGGCGATGACGGAATGAACCGGGTAGCCCTCATTTTCCTTCGCCAGTCCGGCCGTCGGCGGAACGTCGTTGTCTCGGATCACCCGCTGTGTGACGAGCAGGTCCCCGACGATGGAGCCGCCGACGGCCTCGGGCGCGTTTTCGACGTCGTAGTTCTCATTGACGGCCGTGGCGGCGAGCACGACATCGGAGGTTTCGGCCTCCAGGAGCCAGAAGGAGGCCACCTCGGCGACTCCGAAGTCCACGGCCTTCCGCACGATCACCTGGTTCAGTTCCCCGAGATCGATCGTCGAGCCGAAGGCCTTGGAGAGATCATAGAGGTTCGTCAGGCGTTCGATCGCATGGAGCATCCCGACGGTCTTGCGCTCAGAGCGCAGGGCGCGCGCCAGGGCGGGGACGGCGTGCTGCAGAAACGACTTCAGCGCGGCGAGCTTCTGTTCGGTTCTGGGAACCTGCTTGAAGAGGAGACCCAGCATCCCGACCTGAATTCCCTCCGCTTCGAGCGGAACCGCAAGGCAAGCCTGGATCGCAGTGGGCATCCCCTTGAACCAGGGGTCCTGTGGCGCGAAGTTCTTTCGCTCGACGGTGATCGGCCGCTTGTCGCGGATCAGGTCGTGGACGACGCCGGTCTCGCGCGAGGCCGACCGCCTCAGGAAGGGACGCAGGCCTTCGCCCTCGGCCGCGATGCAGAGAAAAACGGGCTGGACCGTGTCGGGCGCCCAGAGAAAAGCCCCGTCGGCTTCCGAGACCTGGGCGCTCCACTTGGCCGCCCAGCCCGAGGTCTGGGCCAGGTTCTCACAGAGCGCGAGCTCCGCCAGGGCCGAAGCTTCCGTCCTGCTCGCTCCCGCGCGTTGCTCGTCCATGGATCAGAAGCTCGAGACCGCCGTCTCCATGTCGGTGAAGTTCTCCAGGACCGAGTCGAGCTTCGTCATCTCCAGCAACTTCCGGATCTGCGGGCCGGCCCCGAGGAGCTTGGTCTGCCCCCCCTCCTTCTGGGAGCTCGTCATCGCCCGCACCAGGGCCCCCAGCCCCGAGCTGTCCAGGAAGCCGACCTTCCTCAGATCGACGAGCAGGTTGACCTTTCCCTCCTCCAGAAGCCGCGTGACCGTCCGCTTGAAGAGGGACTCCGACTCGCCGATGACGAGGTCGCCGTCCACGGTCAGGATCGTGACATGTCCGTCGTCTTTCGTCGTCAATTGCATGGAGCGGGGGAGATTATGTCGAAAAGTCCCCCCGAGGTCCATTCGCCGCGGCGGCGGAGTCTTGCCCGGGTTCCGGGGCTCTATTTCGGCGGGCGATCGCGCGAAGGCAGGCTGCGAAACGTCTCAGAGATTCCCGGTGAGCAGCAGGATGACGATGACCAGGACGACGAGTCCGAGTGTCCCGCTCGGCCAGTATCCCCAGCCGCGGCTGTACGGCCAAGCGGGAATCGCGCCCAGCAGGAGCACGATCAGAATGATCAGAAGTATCAGTCCCATAGAGCCCTCCGTGCGCGACCGCGGCCGCGCCTGCCCCTGTTTTTGCGGAAACCGTGCCAATCGGCGCGGGAAGGGCCGCCTGATTTCGAGATCGGGCAGGCGGACCTGCCCTACTTTTTCTCAGCCGTCATCTCGCCTGCCCTGCGTTCGCCGCCGCCATGGCTTTGGCCCGGTTCTCCCGGTCTCTCCATTTCTTGACCCACCCGACCCGCTCGGCCGTTTCCATGTTGACCGTCCCGTCCTGGTTGTAAGTCCCGTTGCTGATCAACGCTCGCTTGACCTTCTCCGGCCAGGCCGCCGGCATGACCGCATCCGGGCCGTCAGGCATGTAGTCCGTGCGATCCATGATCGGCTTGAAATTCTTGTAGTCCGGGCGGATTCCCTGAACGAGGTAGTGAAAGGTGACGTCCCTGGAGGAATGGACGACGATCTGGTTCAAATCTTCGTCCTCGACGTACATCGAGGCCGGCCCGCCGACCGGGGTCAACTGGACGGTGAGCCCCTCGGGATCGGTCACGATGCGAAAGTCTTCGGGAACCTCAATGACAGCCTGTCCGTTGACAGTCCGCGCCGTGCCTCGAAAGTACGTCCCCGCCTCGTTGCCTTCCAGCGAGACGTAGTGAATGGACTTCATGGGATCCGCGGGATGCGGCTCGACGAACTGCTTCGCGCAACCATTGCACGCAATCGTACCGGTATAGGCGTATACGCCGTATGCGCCCGCGTTGTTGTACCCCAGGAATCCCAACGCGACGGTCGCTCCCGTGGAGTCGTTTAAGAAGCCCGCGACGCCGCAGCAACCGTTGCTGCTATTGAGCCCCAGCACACCGTAGCCAAACTCACTCTCCCCGCGGACACCCGCCCTGGCGGCAACACCATTGGCGGCGCCGCCGGAGACTCCAACCACACCGGCCGCATCATTCCCTAAGCTACTGGACAAGCCGCGGACTCCGTAGACTTGTCCCGTCGTCGCTACTGCGGCACCCGTGACACCCGCCGAGAAGCTCGTGGTGGAGCTTGCCTGCCCGTAAACGCCGGAGGTCACGCCACCGCCTGCCGACTCGTATCCGGCAACGGCCACCGAGCCGAATCCATCGGAATCGGCCAGAAAGTAGCCCGCCCGCACCTGACCGAGGACGGTTTCGGTGTTATGGACCGAGAGGACCCCGGTACTACCTCCTGCGACATCTCCTACCAGAGTGAACGTCTCCCCGGTAGCCAGAGAGGCCGACCCACCGTAGTAGTACCCGTTGACGTCGATGATCAAGTCAATCGAGACCGCGTCCGCCTGGACCGTGATCGCTCCGCCCGTGCCCAGCGGCACGACGGCTGCGTTGGCGATGTTGGGAGTGTTCCCGTTGTAGTTCAGAGTGGAGACGAGAGGGACACTTCCGCCCGCCGGGAAGACGCGAAGGTCGCCCGCGCCCCCGACGTTGAGCGCGGCGAAGTTGAATGACACCGCGGCGGCGGAGGCGGGGATGCCGCACACCCCGGTGATCGTGAAGCTGCGGGTCGCGTTGGCAGCGAGGGAGGGCGGACCGTACTGCCCTGTGAAGCCGTTGCCCCGCGTGTCGGCCACCCGGCAGGGGGTCACGGCCTGGAAGGGCAGAGGGTTGGTCTCGGAGAAGGTCGAGACCCCGCGAGACCTGGGCGGAGACCAGGTGGCCGGCGCCGCCCAGTTGGGAATCGCCTCGCTCCCGAGAACCAGGCTGGTCAGGGAACCCCAGATCATGCCGAGAAGTGACGCCCTGCGGATGGACACGGAGCACCCCCTATGAAGTCGAGAACGAGAGACAAATCGCAGAGGACCGACACCCGAGAGATTGACCGAAGGGTCTCAGGCTGGAACGACAGCACGCCAAAAGCTCCTCCCGCCCAGGGAGCATCTGAGGCGGATTCTATTCTGCCTCTCTGTGACTGAGAGTTACCGGCGGCGGAGGAGGGATCTGAACCCCGGGTACCGTCTCCGGGACTGCGGTTTTCAGGCAGGTTCCGGAGCTCCTTCCGCCGCCCCGCCCCGACTCATTCATCTGAATCAGAGCTTTAGCGGACCTGACCCGCGCAGGAGTCGGGTCCCGGCCGCACCGGTCCACGGACAATGCACGGACAGAAGAGGGCTCTACTTCTTCTCTACCTTCTCTCACCCATCATTGGGGCGTGTGCCGCTGCGTCCCTGGCCTGAGCCTCCCGATCGGCCCAGATTTTTGTCCAGCCGAGCCGCTCGGCCGTCTCCATGTTGACCGTCCCGTCCGGGTTGTAAGTCCCGTTGCTGATCAGCGCTCTCTTGACCTTCTCCGGCCAGGCCGCCAGCATGATCGCGTCCGGGCCGTCAGGCATGAAGTCCGTGCCATCCACGATCGGCTTGAAGTTCTTGTAGTCCGGGCGGATTCCCTGAACGAGGTAGTGAAACGTGACGTCCCTGGAGGAATGGACGACGATCTGGTTCAAGTCCTCGTCTTCGACGTACATCGAGGCCGGCCCGCCGACCGGAGTCAACTGCACGGTGAGCCCCTCGGGATCGGTCACGATGCGAAAGTCCTCCGGGACCGTAATGACCGCCTGTCCGTTGACGGTCCGCGCCGTGCCTCGAAAGTACGTCCCCGCCTCGTTGCCTTCGAGCGAAACGTAGTGGATGGACTTCGTGGGATTCGCGGGATGCGGCTCGACGAACTGCTTCGTGCACCCGGTGCACCCAATCGTGCCAGCTTGGGCGTACACGCCGTATGGGAACGCGCCGTTGTACCCCAGGTATCCCTGCGCGACCGTGGTTCCCGCGGAGTCGAATATGAAGCCCGCGACGCCGCAGCATTGGCCGTCGCTCGTGAGCCCCAGCACACCGTATCCGGACGCACTCTGCCCGCGGACACCCGCTCTGGGGAAACCAACACTTGCGGTGGCGCCAGAGGTGGTGACTCCAAGCACACCGGCCGAATCGTTCCAGGCGCTACTGGACAGGCCGCGGAGTCCATAGACTTGTCCCGCTGTCGCTATTGCGGCCCCCGTGACACCCGCCGAGAAGGCCGTGCTGGAGCTTGCCTGCCCATAAACACCGGAGGTCAGACCACTCCCAGCCGACTCGGTACCCAGGACACCCGCGGCGTTGAGGGAGGAGCTGGAGGACGAGCCGCTGACCCCGTAGACTTGTCCCGTTGTCGCTGTCTCGGCACCGATGACACCCGCCGCGAAGGCCGTGCTGGAGCTTGCCTGCCCGTAAACACCGGAGGTCAGACCACTCGCCGCCGACTCGTACGCGGCAACGGCCACCGAGCCGAATCCCGAGGAATCCGCCAGAAAGTAGCCCGCGCGCACCTGACCGAAGGAAGTCTCGGTGTTGTGGACCGAGAGGACCCCCGTACCCGCTCCCGCGACGTCTCCGACCAGAGTGAACGTCTCTCCGGAAGCCAGAGAGGCCGACCCGCCGTAGTAGTACCCGTTGACGTCGATGATCAGGTCGATGGAGATCGCGTCGGCCTGCACCGTGATCGCTCCCCCCGTGCCCAGGGGAACGACGGCGGCGTTGGCGATGTTGGGAGTGTTCCCGTTGTAGTTCAGAGTGGAGACGAGAGGGACGCTTCCGCCCGCCGGGAAGACGCGAAGGTCGCCCGCCCCCCCGACGTTGAGCGCGGCGAAGTTGAATGACACCGCGGCGGCGGAGGCGGGGATGCCGCACACCCCGGTGATCGTGAAGCTGCGGGTCGCGTTGGCAGCGAGAGAGGGCGGGCCGTACTGCCCGGTGAAGCCGTTGCCCCGCGTGTCGGCCACCCGGCAGGGGGTCACGGCCTGGAAGGGCAGAGGGTTGGTCTCGGAGAGGGTCGAGACCCCGCGAGACCTGGGCGGAGACCAGGTGGCCGGCGCCGGCCAGTTGGGGATCGCCTCACTCCCGAGAGCCAGACCGGTCAGGAGAGCAGAGATCAGACCAAGCAACGACACCTTGCGAAGAGACACGGCACACCTCCTCTGTATTTGGAATCGAGAATTCGCACACGATCACGACAGGAAAAGGGGGCGCGAAGCTCCCATTTCCGAGTCTGCGAGCGATGGATACCTCCCGCCCGAGGCATCGGACGAAAATTCTACGCGACCTGGGTGATCGCTCCGATGGAGCCGACGGCCGGACTTGAACCGGCGACCTGCGGTTTACGAAACCGCTGCTCTACCGACTGAGCTACGTCGGCATCGCTGAGAGAGACGGGCGATCTTACGGAAACGAAGTCTTTCCGTCAACGAGCCCTCTGACGCCGGCTCCCGCGCGAAGGAGGTGTTCAATTGAATTTCACCGAGACGATCTTCGAACAGCCAGGCTCCTCCATGGTCACGCCGTACATGACGTCGGCCGTCTCCATGGTGCGCTTGTTGTGGGTGATGGCGATGAACTGGGTCTCCTCGGTCATCTCGCGCAGCAGGCGCGTGAAGCGGTCGATGTTGGCTTCGTCCAGAGGAGCGTCGACCTCGTCGAGGATGCAGAAGGGAGAGGGCATGTAGCGGAAGATCGCCATGAGCAGCGCGATCGCGGTCAGGGCCTTCTCTCCGCCGGAAAGCAGGAGGATCGACTGGTTGCGCTTGCCCGGCGGCTGCGCGACGATCTCGACGCCCGTCTCGAGCGGGTCGTTTTCGTCCAGGAGCCGCATTTCCGCGGTCCCCCCCCGGAAGAGGCGCGTAAACATCGCGACGAAGTTCTGGTTGATCGCGGCGAAGGCTTCCTGGAATCGCGTGGAGGAGGTCGCGTTGATCTTGCGGATCGAATCCTGGAGGTCTTCGATGGACCGGACGAGGTCGTCTCGCTGCGTCGAAAGGAACTCGAGCCTCTTGGACTCCTCGTTGTATTCGTCGAGGGCGAGAACGTTGACGGGCCCGAGCCTCTCGATCGCGGCCTCGAGCTCCGCCGCTTCGGATTCGAGGGCGGCCAGGGCGTCCGGGGAGGTGTCGGCCGGCGGCGGCAGCTCGACGGGGTTTACGCCGAACTCCTCCCGGGTCTGCGCCTCGACGTGCTCGAGGTCCGAGCGCACGCGCGTCTCGGCGACCTCGGCCTCGAACCGCGCCTGCCGCGCCGCGTCCAGGTCCGAGCGAACGACGCGCGTCGCCTCCTCGGCGCCGGCCGTGCGCGCCGCGGACCCGGCGGCCGCCGCGGTCGCGGTTTCGAGCTCGGCGCGCGCGGCCTCGCGGGCGTCCAGGTTGTCCTTTCGCCGCGTCCGAGCCTCCGCCTCTTCTTCCAGAAGCTCCTCGCGCCGCGCGGACAGCCGCTGGCCTTCTTCCAGCGCCTCCGTGGCGCGCCGGTCCAGGGCTCCCGCGGATTCGAGCAGCCTCTGCCGGGCCGCCTCGGTCGAGCGGCGTCGCTCGGCCGCCACCTCGGCCTCGGTGCGGCGGTGCGCGAGTTCTTCGGCGGTTGACGTGGCGGCGGCTCGGGCTTCCGGCAGAGCGGCCGCCAGAGCGTCGGCACGAGATCGGATCTGCATCTCCCGGTCCGCGAGCTCGCGCTCCCGCGCGTCCAGGGCCTCGCGCCGGGTGGCCAGCTCTCCGGCCTCCCGAGTAAAGGCTTCCGCCTCGGCTTCCAGGGTGGCCTCTTCGAGCGCGAGGCGGTCCCGGTCGGCGCGGCGCTCTTCGAAACGAGCCCGGATCCCGGAGAGGCGGGCGCTTGCCCCGCGCTGCCGCTCACGCGCGTCCGGCATCTCGGATTCGCGGTCCTGACGGGCGCGGCGCAGTCCGGCGAGCGACTCGTCGAGCTCCGCCAGGGCATCGCGCGCGCGGGCGGCCTGCTGCTCGAGGGACGCAATCTCGCGGGCGAGCAGGAAGGGTCCGGAGGCCTCGGGCGCGGCTGAAACGGCGCGCACGAGAGAGCCGCGCACGATCTCCCGGCAAGGGGTCGCGAACACCACGGCGGGGAACCGCTCGGCCAGGCGGAGGGCCTCCTCCAGGGTCCGCACGAACGCGGCCGCCGGAAGCGCAGCCCGTTCCGCGGCGGAAAGATCGGCGAAGTTGGAGAGCGCGATCTCCCACCCCCCGACCGAGCCGGGCGGCGCCTCCGGAGACGCCGGACCGTCCCAGTCCATGCGAACCAGCCGCGCGGCGGGAAGGTGCGACAGCGCCTGGAGAGCGCGTCCGGCGTCGCCGGAAGCGAGCAGTGCGTCCCAGTCTTCTCCGAGCAGCAGATCGACGGCGCCCTCCCATCCCGGCGCCGGACGAACCCGACGAGACAGAGCTCCGCGTTCGACGACGCCCGCCGCGGACAGCGCCGAGCCGGCCGCGGCGACGTTGCCCTCTCGGCTGCGGAGAACCTCGCGGAGAGCCGCGAGACGGTGTTCGAGGGATCCCGCCGCCTCGCGCGCCGCCCCGCGTCCGGCCTCGGCCTCGGCCAGCGCCTCGGAGAGCCGTCCGAGCTCCCTCTCCCTTTCTTCGATCTCGAGCTCGGCCGCGCGCAGCTCGCGCGTGGACTGCTCTTCCTCCTGTCGGCCGCTTTCGATCTCCGCGTCGCGCGCCGCGAGGACTTCGGAGATCCGGGAGCGGGAATCGGCCAGGCGCGCGAGCGAAGCCGCCACCCGGGAGCTCTCCAGATCCACCTCGTGGCGGGCGTTGCGCGCGAGGACGCGTTCTCCCGCGGCGGACAGGGCCTCCGACCGGGCGGCCTCCAGTTCCGTTTCGAGGGACGCCAGGGCCGCCGCCGCCGCCGAAGCCCTCTGGTCGCTCTCCTCGCGCGCGAGCGAGCGGGTCCTCGCCTCGGCCACGGTTCTCTCCAGTCGCTCCTCGAACTCCGCCAGCTCTCGTGCGGCGTTCGCCTTCTCGACAAGGAACTCGCGTCCCTCGCGCTCGAGAGCTTCCAGGCGCGCTAGCAGCTCCTCGAGCGACCGGCGGCCGGCTTCGAGCAGGACGTCGTCGCGCTGGATCGCGGACTCCAGGGCGGTCACGGCGTCGCGCGCGCGGTCGCGCTCGGCGACGGCGGCGGCCTCGGCCTGACGCGCGGAGGCGAGTTCCGCTTCGGCCCGGGCGAGAGCCGCGGCGGCCTTCGCCTCGCCGTCCTGCCTCTCTTCGTGAAGTTTCCCGGCCTCTTGTGCCGCAGCGAGAAGGCTGTCGTGGCGGACCCGCGCCAGAGACGCTTTCCGCTGGCGCAGAGCCTCCGACTTTTCCTTGTAGCGCGCGGCTCGAGAGGCCTGGCGCTTCAAGGAGGAGCAGTTGCGCTCGATCTCCGCGACTATGTCGGAGATGCGCAGCAGGTTGCCCCTCGTCTCCTCGAGCTTCGCCTCGGCGAGCCTCTTCTTCAGCTTGTAGCGCGTGATCCCCGCGGCCTCCTCGATCAGGCGCCGCCGGTCCTGGGGTTTTGTCGAGAGAACCTGGTCGATGCGACCCTGCTCGATGACCGAGTATGCCCGCACGCCGAGCCCTGTTCCGAGGAGACGGTCCTGGATGTCTTTGAGACGGACCTGCTTGTCGTTCAGGAAATACTCGCCGTGCCCCTCGCGATAGACGCGGCGGCCGATGCGCAGGAGCTCGGGCTCGGAGCCGCCGCCGTTGCCATTGCCGTTGCCGTTACCGGTCGCGGAAAGCGTGACGGTCACTTCCGCCATGCCGAGCGGACGGCGCGCGGCCGATCCGTTGAAGATCACGTCGTCCATCCGCTCGCCGCGCAGGAGCCTGGCGCTCTGTTCGCCCAATGCCCAGGCGACCGCGTCGCAGATGTTCGATTTCCCGCAGCCGTTGGGGCCGACGACGGCCGTCACCGCCCCCGGAAAGGCCAGATCTACCTTTTCATAGAAGGACTTGAATCCGAGAATCTCGACCCGTTGGAGCTTGAGCATGGCCTGTCGCCTAATTTAACAAATCGGCGCCGTAACTTCTACAAAATATTGTGGTTTGCAGACTCAGTGCCCCAAGATCTTGCCGTCGGCTTTCCGCGGCATACCGGACAGGGCATTGGAACCTGTATTGCAGGAGGGCTATGTTCCTTGAGTGTGTCCTGAGACGCGTCTCCATCTTGCGCTAATCATTCAAGGAGTGTAGATTGAGTTCGCAGCTTACAGCGCAGAGACACATCCATGCTGAATCTCGAAGTCCGTAAGAAGACGGGTGGGGCGGAGATGCATCGCATCAACGGGGACGCGATCACCGTGGGCGCGTCCTCCGGAAACGAGGTCGTCGTGCGCGCGCGCGGCGTCGCCGGCCGGCACGTGCGCATCTTCGAGAAGGACGGCTCGTACTACCTCGATCTCTACAAAGGCGTGGACGCGATTTCGGTCAACGGGGAGGCGTTTCTCGGGGGACCGATTTCGCCGGGAGATCACATCACGATCGGCGAGGCGACGATCACGATCGTTCCCTCGCGTCCTCCGTTGCGTCAGACGCCGGTTCAGGAGGTGCGCGCGGGCGACACCGCCACGCCTCCCGCGGCCCAGGCCGTTTCGGCGACCGAAGTGGAATACCGCGGCCTGCGGCTGACGCTCTACCGCCTCTGCCGCGAGGCGCGCTCCGCCGAACACCTCGCCGTCAATCTCGTGGACTTCCTCGATCGAGAGCTCGCGCCCTCCGAGTGGGCCATCGGGGAACTCGCGCCCGAGACGGGGTTCCGCCTGCTCGCCTCGACTTTTCTCGAGAGCCCGGCGCTGCCGCCGCGCATTCTCGAAGACGTGCAGGCGGGCGAGCGCGTCGCGCGGGCCGAAACGGTCACGGGGTTGCTGACGCTCGTGTCCGAGCCGCCACGCCCGGGCCGACCCTCGCTGGCGCTCGTCGTGCGGGAGAACCCGCGCCTTCCGGCGCGGGCGATCCTCCTGCTGGAGGAGATCGTTCAAGTCGCGGGGGTCGCGATCGCGGCGGCCGCGTGGGGCGAAACGGAGCTCGAGCCGGCAGGACGGCCGGTGCCGGTCCAGATCACGCCGCATCCGGATCCACTGAGCGAAGCGGAGCTGGCGCTGCGGGAGACCGACGATCTGAAAAAGATCATGGACACGGTGACGCGGGAGGTCATCGATCGCGCGAGGCGCCGCGTCGAGGGCAATCAGAGCCGCGCCGCCTCGGTCCTGAACATCTCGCGCGGCTCGCTCATCGCCAAGCTGAAGGAATACCAGATCCCCGACTACCGGTACCTGCGCCGCGAGCGCACGCGCCGCACCTAGACCGTCGCTCCGCGCCTCCGCGGAGATATCGCCCTTCGGGCTCATCCCGCTCCGGCACTTCGCTCCCGCGGCGCGCGCCTCCTCCCTCCTTCGTCGGGAGACTACGCGCGCCGCGAGCGAAAAGGGGGCTGCGCCGCCTTAACTGAGTTAGGTCCGTTTCTTTTTGCGGCGGCGGGGAGCTTCGGGCTTCTCCTCCGGCTCGCCGCGGCCGACGAGCCACCAGATCGCGAAAGGGGCCGCGAAGCGGCCGGC
>JAWOLE010000322.1:0-7752 GCA_033853815.1 Thermoanaerobaculia bacterium | reverse complement strand
GGCGTGCTGCTGCTCGTGGACGCCTCGGAGGGGCCGCTGCCTCAGACCCGCTTCGTCCTGAAGAAGGCCCTCGAGGGAGGCAAGCGCCCGATCGTCCTGATCAACAAGATCGACCGCGCCGACGCGCGGACGCTGGAGGTCGAGGGCGAGATCCTGGATCTCTTCCTCTCGCTCGCGACCGACGAGGAGCACCTCGACTTCCCGATCCTCTACGGTTCCGGGCGCCTGGGCTTCGCGTCGCGGGACCCGAACGCGAAGTCCGGCGACCTGAAGCCCCTGCTCGACACGATCCTCGAGCACATCCCGGCGCCCGTCGTGGGCGACGCCCCCTTCAAGATGATCGTCGCCAACATTGACTACTCCGATTACCTGGGGCGAATGGCGATCGGCCGGGTCCACTCGGGCGTTCTCTCGCGGGCGACGGAGCTGGCGGCCGTGCGCCCCGACGGCGCCGTCGTCGAGAAGGGGAAGGCGGGGAAGATCTTCCTGTTCGAGGGGATCGAGCGGGTCGAAGTGACCGACGCTTCGGCCGGCGACATCTGCATGATCTCGGGGTTCCCCGGCATCGAGATCGGCGACACGATCCTGGACCTGACGGATCCGGCGCCGCTGCCGGGCATCCGGGTCGACGAGCCCACGCTCTCGATGGAGTTCCGCGTCAACGACTCGCCCATGGCGGGGCAGTCGGGACGGTACGTGACGAGCCGGCACCTGCTCGAGCGCCTCGAGAAGGAGCTCGAGAAGAACGTCGGCCTGCGGATGGAGAGGCGGCCCGAGCCGGACTCCTTCCTGGTGCTCGGCCGCGGGGAATTGTCGCTCGCCATCCTCGCCGAAACGATGCGGCGCGAAGGATACGAATTCGCGCTCGGGCGCCCGCAGGTCATCCTCCATCGGGACGGCGACGGGGAGCTCTCCGAGCCCTACGAGGAGCTCGTCATCGACTGCGCCGAGGAGTTCTCGGGCTCCGTCATCTCGGCGGTCGGCGAGCGCAAGGGCGAGTTGAAGCACATGGGCAAGCACGGCGACCGGATGCGGCTGGAGTTCACGATCCCGTCCCGCGGCCTGCTCGGCTTCCGGATGGAGTTCCTGACGCTGACCAAGGGCACGGGCCTGATCCACCATCTCTTCGATCGATACGGGCCCCACCGCGGGCCGCTGCCCAACCGGTCGAAGGGGGCGATGATCGCCAAGGAGCCGGGGGAGGTCACGGCCTACGCGCTCGACCGTCTGGCGGACCGCGGCGTCTTCTTCGTCAAGCCGGTCGAGAAGGTCTACGGCGGCCAGATCGTCGGCGAGCAGGCCAAGGAAGCCGACATGGTCGTGCAGCCGTGCGAGAAGAAGCACCTGACCAACATGCGCGCCTCGACCTCGGACATCGCCGTGCGGCTGACCCCGCCGAGGGAGCTCAACATCGAGCAGGCGATCGAGTGGATCAACGACGATGAGCTGGTCGAGGTGACTCCCGCCGCCATCCGCGTCCGCAAGCGCATCCTCGACCACAGCCGCCGAAAACGCGCGGCTGGCGCCGAGAGATCCCGCGACGAAAGTTAGCCTCAACGTCAGCCTGCGAAGAGCGAAAGGTTGACTCCGGTCGTGCCCTTGGTGCCGTAGGGGGGCCCTTGCGGCCGCCCGCCTCTGTGGGTGAAGCCGAGACGTCTGGAAGGACGACTAATCTCGGACGCCTCGGCGGATCTCGATCGAATTCCCCGGAGTGATAGGGCCACGTGAGGCGGGCGGGGACAGGCCCCGCCCCTACGGCGCCAGAGCACGTCACTCCGGAGGAGACATCGTCGCGGGGGACTCCAGTTCCGAAGCCGCCTTCAGGATTTCCTCTCGGATGGCCTGCCGCTCGGAAGAGAGACGACGCGCCGCCGAGTCGCGCGAGAAGGCATGGAGGAGCGCCCGAGCCCTGCCGACGAGGACATCCAGGGCCTCGCCCGTTCGCAGCGCGGCGTAGCCGGAGAGCGGCGCCAGAAAAGCAGTAACCAGGGCCGCCCGCCTGCCGAAGAGAATGTCCGCGGCCGCGGCGCACAGGGCCCAGGTCGCCGGAAAAAGGATCAGCGAGGATCCGGCCTTGATCGTCGCCAGCAGGTCTTCGTGTCCGCCGGAAAACCTGTCGGCCAGCAAGCCCGCGAGGCGATAGGCGGGGTAATGAAGGAACGCGCCGAGCGCCGCGAACGGAAGAAGGAGGAGCGCTCCGAGGTTTTCGGCGGCGAGTCGGGCAAACGCCCGCGCGGTCAGGCTTGCGGGCGCCAGGTGCTTGAGCGAAAGTCCGGCTTCCTCCCTCTCCGTGTCGAACCGAAGGATGCGCGCCCGTAGCCGGACAAAGAGGGCCGGGTCCCGCTTCTGAAGAAGGGCCGCGCCGGCCGCGAACCTGCGGCGAAGATCGAGCTCCTCGGCGAGAGACATCCCGGATCCGCCGGCTTCCACGGAAAAGATCCGCTCGGCCCGGCCGACGAGGTCGAGCGTCTCCCGGCTCTCCGCCTGCAGGGTCAGCTCCGAGAGGGCGGCTTCGATCCGTGTCGTGAGCTCGCGCGTCGGAACCGGGGGCGGCTCGCCGCGCTCGTCCGGGACCACCGGCTCGACGGCGAGCGCGTCTCCGAAGAAAAGGAGGGCGCTCGACCGGAACGTTGTCTTCCAGGTGTAGTAGAGGCCGGCGGGAACGATCCGGAGCCCCTCGGCGGCCACTCCCAGCGCGATGCGAGCCGCGCCGGTCTTCAGTTGCCGGAGTTTCGGATCGTCGTGCGAGGCGCCTTCGGGAAAGAGCGCGAGCGCTCCTCCGCGCGAGAGGAGCTCCCGAGCCCGAGCAAACGTCTCGCGGTTTCGGGAGACGTCGCTTTCCGGGTCCTGCCGGCGGTACACGGGAATCGACTGAAAGGCTCGTACGAAGGAGCCGACCCCCGGCATTCGGAAGAGCGGCGCCTTCGCGAGAAAAAAGACAGGCCGTCGGGAGAAGCAGAGGAGGAAGAGCGGATCAACGAGGCCGTTCGGGTGGTTGAGGACGAAGATGACGGGGCCGGAGGAAGGGATGCGTTCTTCACCGGCGATCTCGATGCGCCGGAAGAAGATCCGCAGGACCGCGCGCAGGACCGCCGTCGTGAGCCGACGAACCAAGTTCAGAATCGCCTGGCTGCGTAGAGCCAGATCGCTCCGGCGAGCGCGATGACCGCCGGCAGCGCCAGGAAGGCCGTTCCCAGGGAGGTCGCGTCCGACAGCGCGCCGATCAGGGGAGGGGACGGGACGTCGCCGAACAGGTGGATGCCGAGGATCGAGAGGGCCACGGCGGTCGCTCTCTCTCCGGGAGCGACGACGTTGACGATGGCGGAGTTGATCGGCCCCGTTGAGGCGAAGAGCAGGAGCTCCGTCACGACGATCGCGGACATGTAGACGGCCCGGTTCGGTGAAACGAAAGCAACCAGGGCCGCCGGCGCAGCGGCGAGCGTCGCCCAGCCCGAGACCAGAAGGTAAGACTTCCGCGTGCGCTTGAGAAAATAGTCTCCCACCCAGCCTCCGGCGAACGTCCCGGCGAACCCGGTCGCTACGACGATCACTCCGAACTGAACAGTCGCTTCGGCCTTGGACATGCCGCGGACGCGTTCGAGAAACGCCGGCGCCCAGAACGCGAGGCCGCCCAGCGCGAACGTGTAAGCGGCATATCCCGCGACGGTCCGCCGGTAGGGCGCGTTGCGGAGGAGCCGCGCGTAGGAACGCAGGACACCCTCTCTTCCCGGGAGAGGGGCGGGGTGAGGGGAGGACTGCGGCCGGCTATCTTCCTCGTCCTGCGCTCCGCGCGGCGGATCCTTCAGCTTCAGGCACATCAGGGCGAGCGCGAGACCCGGCAGCCCCGCGATGTAGAAGGCGGCGCGCCAGCCGAACTTGATGTCGATCAACCCTCCGAGGGCGTAGCCCGCCGCGGAGCCGATCGGGATCGCGGCGAAGAAGATCGCGAAGACCCGCCCGCGCTTCTCCTTGGGGAAGTAATCGGCGAGCATCGCCGGGGCGATCGTCCCGTAGGCGGCCTCGCCCACGCCGACGGTCGCGCGCGCCGCGAAGAGCCCAACGAAGGACCGTGCGAGACCTCCGAGCGCAGTCGCGATGCTCCAGATCCCGACGCCCAGAGCCAGCAGCCCCGGCCTTCCCCGGCGGTCGCCGAGCGTTCCGAAGATCGGAGAGGTCAGCATGTACACGATCACGAAACCGGTCATCAATAGACCGGCCTGCTCATCGGAGAGAGCGAGCTCCGACTTCTTGAGGCTCTCGACGAGCGACGCGACGACGTAGCGGTCGAGGTAGTTGAAGAGGTTGATTAGGGTCAGGACCGCGAGGGCGATCGCCGCCACGCGGCCCGTCGCCGGCGCGTCAGCCTTCGCCGAGGAGCTGTCCGAGTCGCTTCCCTGGCGCGCCGGCATCCCCTCCATTCTCCCCCGTAGGACGCGCCGCGCAGGCCGGGGGTTGAGGGGGCGAGACGCTAATGTTTCCGAATCAGCAAGAGGGCCGCCAGGGCGAGCGCGAGGGCGAGCAGGCCGAGCATCGGAGGGGAGAGCGCCGGAACAGTCACGCCCGCCAGCTGGGTCGGCGTCGGAGAAACCAACGGAATGCTCGTCGGAGTGTTCGTCGGAGTGTTCGTCGGGGTGTTGGTCGCAGTCGGAGTGATCGTCGGGGTGTTGGTCGCGGTCGGAGTGATGGTCGGGGTATTGGTCAGCGTGTTGGTCGGAGTGACAGTAGTCGTCGGAGTGTTGGTCGACGTGCTGGTCGGACTGCCAGGGGTGTTCGTCGGTGTCCGGCTCGGCGTGACGGTCGGAGTATTCGTCGGCGTGTTGGTCGGCGTCTGAGTCGCACTCATTGTTGGCGTGTGGGTCGGGGTGCGCGTCGGGGTATTGGTCGGGGTGTTGGTCGGTCCGCCCGGCGTGTTGGTCGGCGTATTGGTTGGAGTGTTGGTCGGAACAACGCCAACGATGAAGCACTGAGAAAACTCGGAGGTGTTGTTGTTGGGATCCGTCGCCGTGGCCGTGATGGCGTTGCCCGCGGAGACGGTGACGGGGAGCGTCGTGTTGAAGGAGGCGGCGCAACTGGCGTTGGTCGAGACGCTGTCCGCGCCGAGGAAGACCTTCCCCTGGCCGAATCCCGAAGGGTCGCAGGATGGGCTCGAAAAGAACTCGATTCGGAAGGGGCCCGAGCTCGCCGTGCTGTCGAACGTCCCCTGGATGTTTGTCGAGCCGACCGAGGGAGTCACCGAGTTGATGACCGGATAGTTCTGGAGATTGTTGGAGCCCGTGTCCCCGTCGCAATGGTCGTTCGCAGTCGGCGGGTTGCCGCTCAGAGCGATGCCGTAGCTGCCGTTGGAGAAGATCGAGTTGCCCAGGATCGCGTTTTGAACGTTGCTGGCGGTACCCCCGATCGCGACCCCCTCACCCGTATTGAAGGCGATGGTGTTTCCCGCTCCTGCCGCCGTTCCCCCGATCGTGTTGGAACTCGAGAACGAGGCCAGAATCCCGAAGCCCGAATTCCCGAGGGAACCCGTCCCGTTGATGTCGGTGCCGATGAAGTTGCCCTGAATCGTGTTTCCGTTCACGTCGACATCCAGAAGCTGAATTCCGAACCCTCCGTTGCCCGAGATGACGTTGCGCGCCGCGGCCGTCGTCCCGCCGATGACGCTGCTGGCGGCGGCGTTTCGTTGATCGATCCCCCCATTCGCGTTGGCGAGAGCGGCCGTTCCCGCAGCGTTGGTCCCGATGAGATTGCCCTGGATGGTCGTTCCTGTCGTCAGGTAACCGGACATGAAAATCCCGAAAGAACCGTTGGCGGAGATGACGTTGCCCGCTCCCGCCGCGGTCCCTCCGACCGTGGTGTTGGGCGCGAGCTGAAGCTCGATCCCGCTCAGCGTGTTTCCCAGAGCCCCGGTTCCGGCGGCATTGGTCCCGATCAGGTTGCCCTGGATCGTGGTGTTCGACGCGCTGTCGATATCGATGCCGTCTCCGCCGTTCAATCCCGAGATCAGGTTTCGCCTGTCCGGTGTCGTGCCGCCGATGACGTTGCCGGAGCCGCCTGCGATCAGGACCCCGTGGCTGGCGTTGCCTCGATTGAGCGTGCCGGTCGGATCGGTTCCGATGTAGTTGCCCTCGATGTGGTTGTTCGAGCTGACGATCCGAATGCCGGCGTTAAGCCCCCCGCCCCCGCGGTTGACGACCAGGCCCCGGATCGTCGTGGATCCTCCCTGGATGTTGAAAATTCCTCCGGCGCCCGCTCCCGCCCCGCTTCCGTCGATTTCAATCGTGTACGTGGCGTTGAGCGCGCCGGTGGCGTTGCTGTTCGCGAAAGACCCGGACTGCGAGAAGCCGTTGATCACGACCGGAACGGTGATCGTGTCGAGCGGCACGCTGACGAGCACGATCGTGTGCAGCCCGGATCCCGGGATGGCGAAGTTGATCGTGTCGCTGGTTCCGTAGGTCCCGACCGCGACGACGTCCGCGTTGACGTTCGCGCCGGCGTTGATCGATTGGATCGCCTCGCGCAGCGTCACGACCCCATCCACGGCGACCGAATCGCCAGTGCCGGTGACGTTGATGGTGGCGGCGAAGGAAACCCCTCCCAGGGCAAGGAAGGCGACGGCGAGCGCTCCCGGAAGAAATGTGCGAGGAGAGCTGGAGTTTGGACTCACGGCCATCGCTACCCTTCCCTCCCGAAAAGAAGCCGGCGTGGGTCTGGTTCTGCGCAGACGTTAAGTCCCTCTCAAAGCCGAAGTCAACAAGAAAAGACCGGACCGCAGGGCTCTCAGGTGCTTCGAGGGACGTAGGTCGCGCGGTTCTCGGGGCCTTCCCAGACCGTCACTTCGGCCACCCGGGTCCAGCCGAGGGCGCCGGAAGTCTCCAGCCGCTCGGCGAAGTAGCGGGCGAGGTTCTCGGCGGAGGTGTTGCGCCCGGCAAACGCCGGGTGCTCGTTGATGTACCTGTAGTCGAACTCCTTCGCGATCGTTTCGAGGGCTGACCTGGCGGCCCCGAAGTCCAGGGCCAGCTCGTACTGCTGCAGGTCCTTCGACTCGAGAACGGCTTCAACCTTGTAGGAGTGGCCGTGCAGCGGCTCCGGGCCGCCCGCGTAGTCGATCAGGTTGTGGGCCGCCTCGAACCGGGCTGTGACGGTCACGCGATAAGGCATGAGACTCTCGGCTCTCCGCTGTCCGCTTTCAGCCGAGGACGGTGGCCTCCCGGGTCACGGACAGGGCTGCCTGCGCCTCGGGCGGGATGGCGAGAAGGCTCTCGAGGACCTTCCTGGGGGTCGAGGTCGGCCCCGAGGCCTGATCGAGATTCACCTCGAAGAGAAGGCGCGCTCCGGCCCGGTCCGCCTCGAGCGCGAGGGCTTTGACCGCCGGCAGCGCATCGCGCCATCCGTTGGCGATCGCCTCGCCGGCTCGCGCGACGTGGTCGGAGGAGTCCAGGCGCACCGTGTAGCGCGCGGACTTGACGGCCTTCGACAGCGAAGGCTCGACCGCGGAAAGCTCGCGGACTTCGAGTACCGTCATCCCGGCGGGAAGCTTCTCGTTGATGCGCGCTTCGGCGTCGGGGCCGAAGGGGGCCACGCCATCGACGTCGAAAACCTCGTGCCGGCTCTCGAGGCCGAGCGGGAGCGCGGGCCCCATCGAGAGCCTCATGTGCGGGTTGAATCCCTCCGAGTAGCGGGCGGGAAGCCCCGCGGCGCGGATCGCGCGCTCGAAAACGTCCATCGTGTTGCGGTGGGAGAGAAGGCGCGCGTCGCCCC
>JAWOLE010000321.1:0-5962 GCA_033853815.1 Thermoanaerobaculia bacterium | reverse complement strand
CGTAAATGTTGTTGACCTGCGTCACCGCGTGCGCGGAGAGCGCGACACTCGTCGTCCCCAGCAACACCGGGCCGTCGAACAACCGTATCGTCGCCGTCACGCCGTTCTCGTTGGGGTTGTAGACGCCGATGTTCGTCCGCGAATCCCCGTTGGCGAGCCCCGTCAGCACCGTCACCGCCTGAGCCGCCGACGACGGAAGCCCCGGGATGAACATCCCCACAAACCCTCCCCCCGACACCGGCGACCTTAACTGTGACGAAACTACCAAGTCACCGCTCACTCCGGTCGTGAAGTCCACCGCTCCCAGACTCCCCGGCGACCCGAACAGACTCGCGCAGATGTCGTCGAACGACTTCGCCTCCCGCGGCGCCAGTTGAAACGCCTGCGTCGCCCCGTTGAACCGGTACACCGCCGTCACCGTCAGCACGTCCGTGTACGACGTGTTGAACACTCTCACGTCGGAAACGAACGGCACGCCCCCGACCCCGGAGACCGACGCCGCCACCGGCAACGTCACCGTCTCACCGGCGAGGAGCGACGAGGCGAACAACAGGAGGACGCCGACAGCCCACGCCCGGGGAGCGAACCGGAAATCTTTCGCGTTCGAGCTCATCATGAAGGAACCTATGTCAGCTCTTCGAGCCGAGATTCCCGTTTCATCTTCCGTTAAATCCCGTTTCATCTCTCCCTTAGATCTCGTCTCCTGTGCGACACGTATAATCCCCGCCCGCCGTGACTCCCCGCCCCGCCGACCTCGAGATCCTCCGCCGCGGCGTCGTGGACCTGATCGAGGAGAAAGACCTTGTCCGCAAGCTCGCCCGGGGGCCCCTGACGGTCAAGGTCGGTTTCGACCCGTCGGCTCCGGACATCCACCTCGGCCACACGGTCGTCCTGCGCAAGATGCGCCACTTTCAGGACCTCGGACATCGGGTGGTCTTCGTCGTCGGAGATTTCACCGCGATGATCGGCGATCCCTCCGGAAAGAAGTCCACGCGCCCGCAGCTGACGCGGGCCGAGGTCGAGGCCAACGCGAAGACCTACACGGATCAGGCCTTCCACGTTCTCGACGAGAAGAAGACGGCGATCGAGTTCAACAGCCGCTGGTTGTCGCCGCTGGGCGCGGAGGGGTTCATCCGACTGGCGTCGAAAACCACCGTCGCCCGGATCCTCGAGCGCGACGACTTCCAGAAGCGCTGGGCGGCGCGCCAGCCGATCGCTCTCCACGAGCTCTTCTACCCTCTCGCCCAGGCCTACGACTCGGTCGCCTTGAGGGCGGACGTGGAGCTGGGCGGCACGGACCAGCTCTTCAACCTCCTCGTCGGTCGCGACCTGATGCGGGAGGAGGGACTCGAGCCTCAGGTCGTCATGACGCTGCCGCTTCTCGTCGGCACCGACGGCGTCGAGAAGATGTCGAAATCTCTCGGCAACGCGATCGGCATCCGGGAGCCTCCTGCCGAGATCTACGGCAAGCTCATGTCCATCCCGGACGCGCTCCTCTGGAACTATTGCGAGCTGCTGACCGACGTGCCCGCGGACGAGATCGCCGCGCGGCGGCGCTCGGTCGAGGCCGGGCGGGAGAATCCCAGAGACGCCAAGGCCGACCTGGCCAGGAACGTGACCGCGCAGTTCCACGGAGAGGACGCCGCCGCGCGCGCGGAGGAGGATTTTCGGCGCGCTTTCTCCCGAGGAGAGCTGCCCGAGGAGATCGAGGAGTCGCAGCTCTCGGCCGCCGAGCCCGCCGCGGCCCGAGCGCTCGTGGCGGCGAAGCTGGCATCGTCGGTTCGCGAGGCCCGCCGCAAGATCGCCGAGGGAGCGCTGGTCATTTACGAAGGCGGGTCGCCACGCGTCGTCCGGGACCCCGACGAACGCCTCGACACATCACGGGAGACGACGCTGCGTCTCGGGAGGCGTTTCCGCCGCCTCGTCTGGAGGACGTGAGCCGGGCAGGAGGCGACGGTGCGAGACGGCCTCAGTGCGGCGGAACGGCGCGCAGCCGGCCGGCGTGACGGGAGGCGGCGCCTGAAGTCCCCTTGACCCGGGGACGGCACTGGCGGCAGATGCCGCGCATCTGATGGCTGTGGGAGAGCGGCAGGAATCCGTATCGTTCGCAGACTTCGTCCTGGAGGCTCTCGATCCGGGGCTCGAAGAACTCGAGGACCTTCCCGCACTCGTTGCAGATCAGGTGGTCGTGATGCTCCCCCGCCCGCAGCCGCTCGTAGCGGTAGCCCGACTCCCGGATCCGCACCCGCCCCACGATTCCGGAGTCCACGAGCAGGTCGAGGGTGCGGTAGATCGTCGCCCGCGAGATCTTCTTGTGCTTGGCCCGCAGGCGCACGAGCAGCTCGTCCGCTTCGAAATGCTCGTGCCGCGCGAAGAGCTCGTCGAACACGGCCTGCCGCTCGGCGGTCAGCTTCAAACCACTCCGTTCCAGGTACTTGCGGAAGATCTCGCGCTCTCGGGTTTTCATGCGATTGCGACTGAGTCTCAGTTGCTATATTGTTCCGCTCTTGCCGGGGCGCTGTCAAGCCCCGCCGGGGCGGGAGGCCCGTAAACCGTGTGGCAGGGATTCACGATCGCGTTGCGCGAAGGGATCGAGATGTTCCTGATCGTCGCCCTGATTCTCTCCTACCTTGCGCGCACGGGGCGGCGGAGGCTCGCCCGGGCCGTCTACACGGCGACGGCCGTGTCGCTCGCCTCCTGTTTCGGCGCGTTTCTCCTGTTCCGCCGCGCCGCCAACCGCTCCCTCTGGGAGGGCCTCCTTGCGCTCACGGCCGCCGTGCTGGTGGCGAGCCTGCTCGTCTACATGAAGCGCATGTCGTCCCGCCTCAAGGGAGAAATCGAAAACCGGGTCGAGGCGAGCGCCCGTTCCGCGTCGGCCGCGCGGGCCTTCTGGGGAGTCTTCGCCTTCACGCTCCTGATGATCACGCGCGAAGGGATGGAGACGGCGTTGCTGATCTCGACCGCGTTGTTCCAGATGCGCTCGGCCGCGGTGTCCGCGGGGCTCGGCCTGGGCCTCGCCGCCGCCATCGGGATCGGGCTCGCCTGGACGCGCCTCGGGCGCGGCGTGGATCTGAAGGCGCTTCTGAACGTGCTGGCGGTCTTCCTTTCGATTTTCGTGGTTCAGCTTCTCCTCTATGGCGTGCACGAGCTGTCCGAAGCGCGCGTCCTGCCCGCCTCCGAGACGATCCACAACGCGACGGAGATCCTCGGACCCGACGGCAGGATCGGCCATCTGCTCGCCTATTCGCTGGCGATCGTCCCCACGATCTGGCTCCTCACCCTCTGGTGGAAGCGGCGGACACACGCTCCGGCTCAGGCGGTCACCCGCTAGCGGTGGGTCTCCTGGCGGCCATTCCGCCCCCGGGCGGCGGCGGGCCATGGCCTCCCGGCTACATCTCGCTGACGGCCCTCTGTGAGAAGAAAAGATTCGGGAATGCCTGCCGGAAAAACGCCGTCACGTCCGTGACGAGCTTGTTGTCGCCGTTCTTCCAGCCGGGGTCGCGGAAGCGGTATTCCTCGCCCGTATGGGTCACGAACCCGAATTCGAGGCAAAGGTTCTGTCCCGGGCGCAGGAGGCAAGTGTTGAAGACCTCCTTGATGCTGCGCGCGTAGATCGAGAAGTTCTTTTTCGGATCCTCGGCGTCGAACCAGGAGACGTTCTCTCCGTCCACGACGAGGCGGCCGGTCTTCTTCGCGGACGTGCCGAAGACGAGAAAGCCCTTGCCGACGCGGGCGAGCCCCGAGAACTCGGCCTTGCGCGCGACCTCTTTTCCCGTCGTCGAGACTTCAGGCTGCCCCGAGCGCATCATGGCCTGGAGCACGGTCTCGGAGACTCCAGCGGCGCGCAACTCGACGATCTCGGAGGTCGTCAGTTGGTAGGGCACGTTGTCGGCGTGAATCTTGTTCAGGAGGAATTCGTCGGAGAGCCCGGCCTGCTTCAACTTCAGGATGTCCTGATAGGGCCGAGGAGGAGCCGCCGGGACGGCGGGCTGCGCGGGTACGCCGGCGGCCTGCGGCACGGCGGCGGGAGCGGTGGCGGCAGAGGCGCCCGTTTGCGTCGCCGGAGCGACTTCGGCGGGCGCCGGAGCCGGTGAAGCGACCGGCGGGGCTCCCGGCGCGGCCGGCTGAGCGGGCGGCGGACCTGCCGGCGCTGCCTCAGCCGGCTGAGCGGGCGGCGAGGCCGGCGGCGCCGCCTTGGGCCCTGCGCTCTTGCACGCGGCAACCGTCAAACTGACGCCGAAAAGCAGCATCCAAAGCCGTCGCTTCATGGGTTTCCTCCTAAGACTGTGGTGCCTATTCTGTCACCAAAAAGGCAACCCCGGGATCAAGAGCCCCTGGATCAAGGCCGACGGCTTCTCGCCGGGGTCCCAGCCCTTGTGGCTGAAAACTCTCGGCGCCGGTCGCGGCTCCTCCCCCGCATTTGGGCGAGCCGCGCCCCGGTGCGCCCGGCAGGGCGCAGATCCATCGCGTAGCCGGAGCTAGGCGCGGCTGTCCCAGAGCACGTCGGGCATGCCCCGGCGCTTGTTCTCGTGCCGGGCCAGCACGAACAGGGCATCGGAAAGGCGGTTCAGGTACGGGAGGGTGTGGGGTCCGATCCGTTCGCGGCGGGCGAGCGCGACGAGCAGACGTTCGGCGCGCCGGCAGACGGCTCGCGCCAGGTGAAGCTGCGCCGCGCCGGGCGACCCTCCAGGCAGAACGAAGTTCTCCAGAGGCGGCAGCTCCTCGGACAACCGGTCCATCAGGTCTTCGAGCGCCGTGACGTGGCGCTCCTCGATTCGGGGGACGGGCCGTGTCTCCTTCTCCTCCTCGAGGACGCAGAGGTCCGAGCCCAGATGGAAGAGGTCGTTCTGGATCGAGCGCAACACGGGTGCGATGGCCTCGTTGACGCCGAGAGCGAGCGCGAGGCCGATCTGGCTGTTCAACTCGTCCACCGTTCCGTAGGCCTCCACCCGCGGCGAGTCCTTGGCGACGCGCCCCCCGGCGCCGAGGCTCGTCGTCCCGTCATCCCCCGTGCGCGTGTAGACCCGGGTGATTCGAGGCATCAGAACCTCGCTTCGAGGCCGAGCGCGAAGCGGCGGCGCGGAGCGGGGTACCCGCGGACCTCCTCGTAACGTTTGTCCGACGCGTTCTCCAGGCGCCCGTAGGGCGCGAGGTGGGCCATCTCGTAGCGCACGAAGAGATCGTACCGGAGAAAGGCGGGATCCGAGACGCGCGCGAAGGAGATCGGGTCCACGTCGTCTCGCCGCCCGACGAACGTCGCCCGAGGGGTGACGGTCAGGGCCGACGCCGGGCGCCACGAGGCCGAGAGGAAGGCGCGGTGCCGGGGCCGGCGCAGGAGCGGCTGCCCCGCGGTGCGGTCCTCGCCGTCGAGGTACGTGTAACCGGCGTCCGCTTCGACCCGGCTCGAGAGGGTTTGCCGCCACGCGAGCTCGACCCCGCGCGCGCGGGCTCTTCCGATGTTCTGGTTCTTCTGGGTCGTGAAGTCGAAGACGATCAGGTCCCGGTAGTCGTTCCAGAAGAGGGAAGCCTCCAGGCGACCGCCCGAGACGTAGCGCTCAGCGCCGATCTCGTAAGAGGCCGACCGCTCGGGCTTCAGGTTCGGATTCCCGCTGAAGGGATAGTCGAGCTCGCCAACGGAAGGGGCGCGGAAGGCGCTCCCGGCCGAGGCGCGCAGCTTCCAGCCCCCGCCCGGGGAGAGCCAGGCGAGCGTGCCGCGCGGGCTCCAGGCGTCGCCGAATTCGGAATGCCGGTCGTAACGCAGGCCGGCCGTGGCGACCCAGGCGGACCCGAAAGAGACGGAGTCCTGCAGTCCCCCGCCCCAGAGCGTCGAGCGGTTGCCCGCGAGCGTGACGCCGAAGCTGTTCCGGTCGTCCACCTGCCAGCGCTCCCAGGACGCGAACGCGGAGACGCGGTGGGATCCGGACGTCCACGTGTCCGCGGCGCGCGCCTGCCAGGTTCGGGC
>JAWOLE010000320.1:0-3719 GCA_033853815.1 Thermoanaerobaculia bacterium | reverse complement strand
TCTCCGCGCCGACCGCGGGGATGACGGTCTCCGTCGTCGTCCTGATGATCGCGCTCGCGTCCTCGGCGTGGGGCACCCTCTCCGACTCGGTCGGGCGCAAGCCCGTCATGGTGACGAGCTGCCTGCTGCTGGCCGTGCCCACCCTCCTGTGCGCGCTCGTCTCTTCGTTCCACACGCTGCTCGCCTTTCGCGCCCTTCAGGGCTTGCTGATGCCGGGCGTCACCGCCGTGGCCGTGGCCTACATCGGGGATTCCTTTGGAGAGGCGGATCTGGGTCCCAGGGTCGGGGGATGGATCGCCGCCTCGGTCGCGGGCGGACTGACCGGCCGCGTGCTCTCGGGCCTCCTCGCCGCGGGGACGAGCTGGCGGGTGCCTTTCCTCTTCTTCGGGGTCCTGACCCTGGTCGGCGCCGCGGCGATCGGGCGCGGCCTTCCTTCGGGCCAGGCTCCGTGCGCTTCGGGCGGAGCCCGTCTGGGCAGCGCCTACCGCGGAATGTTCCTCCACTTTCGCAACCGCCGGCTGATCGGGGCCTTTCTGATCGGCGGGGCCGTCTTCTTCTGTTTCATCGGGATCTTCACGTACCTGCCGTACTACCTGACCGCCCCTCCCTTCCGGCTGTCCACGGCGCTCGTGTCCTCCGTGTATCTGGTGTACGTCGCGGGAGTGTTCACTTCGCTCGTCTCCGGGCAGCTCTCCCGGCGCGTCGGGCGGCGCGCGGTCATGGCCGTGGGTCTCGCGATCGCCTTCGCGGGCGTCCTGGGGACGCTGACGCACTCCCTGGCGGCCGTGGTCCTCTCGCTCATCGTCCTCTGCGTCGGGATGTTCACCGTTCAGTCGACCGCGCCGGCTTTCGTCAACGCGAACGCCCAGGGAGCCAAGGGGGCCGCCGGGGCGCTCTACGTGACGTTCTACTACGTCGGCGCGAGCCTGGGATCGCTTCTTCCCGGATACGCCTGGCAGGCCTGGGGATGGCCCGGGGTCGCCTCCGCCTGCGCCGCCGCGCTCGTGGCGGGCCTCCTGGCGGACGGGATCCTGTGCGGGTGAATGGCGCCGGGACTCGGAACCCGGGACTCGAGACTCGGAAGGCCGGAGTCAGGTCGATATATCCTTCGCGGAGCAAGATGATCATCCACGTGTCCGCGGCGACGGTTTCATGCGTCGCTCGCAAGGAGGAGGCGAAGCCATGAACGGAAACTCCAGGACGTTGCGGTTCCTTCTCGCGGGAGTCATCGCGGCGACTGCCCCGGGAGCGCTCCGGGCCGCCGACGGCACCATCAAGATCGGCGCCGTCCTGCCGGTCACCGGCAAGGAATCCAAGATCGGAGGGGCCTACAAACAGGCGACGGAATACGCGATCAAGGAGGTCAACGACGCTGGCGGAGTGAGAATCGGCGGCAAGCCGATGAAGATCGAGCTGACGCTGTTGGACGACACCTCCGACGCCGCCAAGAGCGCTCAGCTGGTCGAGGAGCTCATCACCCAGCAGAAGGTCAACGCCGTCATCGGAGGCTACGGCTCGCAGCTCGTCGAGGCGCAGAGCGTCGTTCCGGAGCGCTACGGCGTGCCCTACGTCTCGGGAGGGGCGGGGGACCGCAGAATCTACGGACGCAGCAAATGGGTGTTCGGCACTCTCTCGCCCGTGGACGTGCTCTCCGGGACCCAGATGGAGTTCCTCGCTTCGCTCGTGGCGGCGGGCAAGCTGAAGAAGCCGCTGAAGATCGCCCTGATCACCGAGAACACCGGCCACGGCAAGGACTACGCCCTGGGGGTCCACGATTATTTGAAGGCCCACCCGGGCACTTTCTCGATCGCGGTCGAGGAAAGCTTCGAGATGTACACGCCGGACTTCAAGCCTCTGCTAACTCGCGTGGCGGCGGCGAAGGCGGACATTTTCATGGCCGACGCGCACCTGGAGGATTTCATCGCGATGCACCGGACGTACACGCAGATGGGCCTGCGCCACCAGATGATCACCTACGGAGCGCGGGGCGCCGATGTCGCCGGGCGAAAGGCGCTCGGGGCCGCCACCGACTACATCTTCGCCAGCGGCTGGTGGTCGGACCTGCTGCCCTATCCCCAGGTCAAGGCGTTCAACGCCAAGTGGAAGGCGGCGACGGGCGGCGAGCCGCAGTGGTACCACGCGTGCGCCTACGAGACCGTGCGGGCCCTGGTCGCCGCGCTCGGCAAGGCGGGCTCGTTGAAGCCGGACGCCATCCGAAGCGCGCTCGCCTCGGTGGATCTGAAGGACTCGATCCTGCCGGGCGGCGTGCTCAAGTTCAGCCCTTCGGGTCAGGCGATCCTCCCCTTCGTCGTGACGCAGAACAAGCCGGGCGACAAAGTGGACATCGTCTGGCCGCTTTCGTCCAAGACGGGCGATCCGGTCGCTCCGGTCCCGCGCAGCTAGAAGGGACGCCTTCGAAGCACTCGCAGACTGGGGGACTGGGGGACTGGGTGACTGGGGGAATTTCGATCGCGTCCTTCTCCCAGTCTCCCAGACTCCCAGTCTCCCAGTCGGTCCCTTTAGCGGAAGACCAGGGCGTGAGGCCGTGAAGACGCTGACCGCCATCCTCGTCAATTCGCTCCTGGCGGCGGGGCTGTACGCCACGATGTCCTACGGCCTCGCGGTGATCTACGGGGTCATGCGCATCATCAACCTGGCGCACGCGGGCGTCCTCATGCTCGGCGCCTACGCGACCTTCACGTTGAACACCCGCTTTGGGCTCGACCCCTTCCTCTCGCTCGTCGTGGTGATCCCCGTCTTCTTCCTTTTCGGCGTCGTTCTCTATCTGACGATGGTCCGGCGCCTCCCGCGCTCGCAGTCCGGGGCGTCGATCGAATCGCTCCTGCTCCTCTTCGGCGTCTGGCTCGTTCTCCAGAATCTGGCCTACGTGATCTGGAGCGGGGACACGCAGTCGATCCTGACGGGCTACACGATGCGGTCGGTCGCGCTGCTGGGAGTCCGCGTCGGAGTCCCGACGGTGGCCGTTTTCGCGGTCAGCGCCGCCTCGCTCCTCGTCCTGCAGGTCATCTTGCGGCGCACCTACCTGGGACGGGCCATCCGGGCCGTCACCCAGAACCGGGACGCCGCCCTCATCGCCGGCGTCAACGCGGACCGGATCTCGGCCGTCGCCTTCGGCATCGGAACGGCCTTCGCCGGAGCCGCCGGCTCGCTGTTGGCGACGATGTATGCCTTCACTCCCGATTTTGGCCGCAGCTTCCTCCTGAAATCTTTCTGCATCATCGTGCTGGCCGGCATGGAGAGCGTGGCCGGGGTGGCGGCGGGAGCCTTCCTCCTCGCCCTGCTGGAGAACGTCGTCGGCGGCTACACCTCCATCCCGACGTCCTTCCAGGACGCTCTCTCCTTCCTGCTCCTGGTCGTTGCGCTCGTCGTCTTTCCGCAGGGCCTGCTGGGAGCGTTCGGCCGTTCCGCCCTGCGCCGGCGGAGGCTCTCGTGAGGCGGGGCCTCCGGCGGGCCGCGATGGCGGTCGGCGCCCTCATCCTCCTGCTCGCGGCGCCGAAGTTCCTGGAACGCGGGACGTTGAACGACCTCTGGAACGTCGCCTTCGCCGTCGTCCTGGCTTCGGCGTGGAACCTGCTGGGCGGTTTCGCGGGACAGATCTCGATCGGCTATTCCGCCTTCATCGGCATCGGCGCCTACACGACGGGGCTGCTGGCGCTCCAGGGCGTCAACCCCTACCTCACCCTGCCGCTCGGGGCCCT
>JAWOLE010000319.1:0-4371 GCA_033853815.1 Thermoanaerobaculia bacterium | reverse complement strand
GGCAGGCCGTCGGTCTCGTACTGGAGCTGCCGCGCCGTGCCGATCGACCCGACCAGCGCGTGCCAGCCGGAGATCGCGCCGCAGGCGATCGTGACGAAAAGCATCGGCCACAGCGGCTGCCAGGCTGCGCCGGCTTGAGCCGAGAAGCCGAGGTCCTTGACGGCCGCCAGCGCGAAGGCGCCGATCGGGTTCCCGGCGCTGTCCTGGACGCCGGTCAGCGGCGCCAGCAGACCCCCGATGGCGCTCAAGACGATCGTGATCAGCATGATCCAGAAACCGATGTAGTTGACGGGCTGAGCGAAGCGCCAGATCGGCAGGTTGGCGCCGAGGTAGGAGAAGAGGAACAGGAACAGCATCCAGAGCAGGTAGTTCGGCAGTGTCCGAACGAGCCCGGTCTCGGGATCGTAAGCGGCGGTCGCGGGGCGCTTGCCGTCCTTGCCGGGAACCGGGATCCGCGGGTCGGAGGCGGTCGGGTCGGTGACGCTCAACAGCGGCTTGCCGCCGCCGAGCGAGTCCACGGCCTTGTTGAGCGAGGTCACGGCCCCCGCGATAGGGCCCGGTATCGCCTTGCCCGTGGCGTCCTTGTGCTGGCCCATCGGACCCAGGGCCATGGCGGCGATCGTCACGATGACGACGATCGCGGTCACGGCGATCAGGTCCATCTTCCATCGGTACATCATCTGACCGGCGAGCAGGCCCATCAGCGCCAGCATGATGATGCCGAAGGGCACGTCGGGGCGGGCCGAGAGGATCGCGGCCAGAATGCCCACGAAGGCTCCGGCGAGCAGCATCAGGTAGAAGAAGATGAAGACGAAGAGGATCGTTCGCGTGCGCGGGGCGATCAGCTTGTGCGAAATGGCGCTCAGGCTGTTCCCGTCGTTGCGGACCGCGACCATGATCGCCGAGTAGTCGCTGGCCCAGCCGACAAACGTGACGCCGACGACCAGCCAGAGCAGCGCCGGCAGCCAGCCCCAGAGGTTTGCGGCAACGATCGGGCCGACAATCGGGCCCGCCGCTGCGATCGACTTGAAGTGGTAGCCGTAGAGCACGTTCTTGCTGGTCGGCATGAAGTCGACGCCGTCCATGTACATCGTGGCGGGCGTGGCCCTCTTGGCGTCGGACCGGATGACGTTGCGGTCAACGCGTTTGGCGTAGAGGTTGTAGACCGTCGAGATGACGACCACCGCGATGAGTACGATCCAAAGGGTGTTCATCGAAACGCTCCTTTCCCGGGCGGCGACGGTCCTCCGCTCCGCCCTTCCGCGTACGCCCCACACGTTACGACCGACGCCCCCGGGAGGCCCGATCCAAATGCATCAATCCAGCTGCTTCCCGAGGAGGCGGCGCGCCACGCCCTCCCGTCGCAGAAGAGACGCGGCCAGCCTCGAATCGGCTCCGCGTCAGGCCCGCGCTCCCCCGCGACCGCCGGATGATCCATCCGGATCATGCGGCTCGGGCCCGGTCGGAGAGAGCCTAGACACGGGGACCCGGAAGGGTGTGCGGCGTGAGGATCGACCTGACGGAAAACGCCCGACGAGTTCTCGAGGCCCGCTACCTCCGGAAGGATCGCGGCGGCAGAGTCCTCGAGACGCCCGGCGCGCTCTTTGAACGCGTCGCGAGGACCGTTGCGGGCGCGGAGAACCACTTCGGGAGCCCGGGAGACGCGGCGAAACGGGCCGACGAGTTCTTCGAGCTCCTCGCCGGACTCGAGTTCCTGCCGAACTCCCCAACCCTGATGAACGCCGGAAGGCCGTCCGGGCAGCTGGCCGCCTGCTTCGTGCTGCCCGTCGAGGACAGCCTGGAGGAGATCTTCGAGTCCTTGAAGCTCATGGCGCTCATCCAGCAGTCCGGAGGCGGGACCGGCTTCTCCTTCTCCCGCCTGAGGCCGCGCGGCGATCCGCTCGAGGCGACGGGCGGAACCTCCTCCGGCCCGGTCTCCTTCCTTCGGATCTTCGATTGCGCGACCGAGAACATCCGGCAAGGGGGGAAGCGCCAGGGCGCCAACATGGGGATCCTGCGGGTCGATCATCCCGACATCCACGAGTTCCTCCAGGCCAAGGCGGACAGGACGAGCTTCTCCAACTTCAATCTGTCCGTCGGGATCACCGACGAGTTCATGGAAGCCGCCCGCGGCTTCCGATCTTTCCCGCTGCGCCATCCCCGCACGGGACACACGGTCGCGACCGTGGAGGCGCCCTTCCTCCTGGAAGAGATCGCGCAGGCGGCCTGGCGGACCGGGGATCCCGGAATCGTGTTCCTCGACGCGATCAACCGATCCAACCCGACGCCCGGGCTGGGGCGGATCGAGTCGACGAACCCCTGCGGCGAGGTGCCGCTGCTCCCCTACGAAGCCTGCAACCTGGGCTCGATCAACCTCGCCCGGATGGTCCGGAGCAACGGGTCGAGCTCGCTCGACTGGGAGAAGTTCGCTCGGACCGTCAGGCTCGCCGTCCGGTTTCTCGACGACGTGATCGAGGTCAACCACTGGCCGTCCCCGAAGATCGCCTCGACCTGCCGGTCGAACCGCAAGATCGGACTCGGAGTCATGGGGTTTGCCGAGATGCTGATGTTGCTCGGCATTCCCTACGGCTCCGACGCAGCCGAATCGCTGGCGGAGGAACTGGCGCAATTCCTCTCGGAGCGCGCGCTCGCGGCGTCGGAGGAGCTCGCCCGGGAGCGCGGCGAGTTCCCCAACTGGGGCCGCAGCGTCTACGCCGCGCGCGGCCTGCGCGTGCGCAACGCGACCCGGACCTCGATCGCGCCGACGGGCTCGATCAGCATCATCGCGGGCACGTCCGCGGGCATCGAGCCTCTCTTCGCTCTCGCCTATCGACGCGAGAACGTCCTCGAGGGACAGACGCTGGCCGAGGTCAATCCCCTGCTGCTGCGCCACCTTTCTCCCGGCGTGGACCCGGAGCGGCTGGCGGCCGAGATCTCGTCGCGCGGCTCGATCGCCGGCATTCCGGGAATCCCGCCGGAGACCAGGTCCCTGTTCCGGACCGCTCTGGAACTCTCGTCCGAGGATCATCTCCGCGTCCAGGCGGCCTTCCAGCGGCACGTGGACAACGCGGTCTCCAAGACGGTCAACCTGCCGGAGTCGGCCACCCCGGAGGAGGTGCGGGCGATCTACGAGCGCGCGTGGACCCTGAAGGTCAAGGGGATCACGGTCTACCGCTACGGAAGCAAGGAGAGCCAGGTCCTGAGGCTGGGGTCCGGAGAACTCGCGCAGGATTACGAGCATTTCGCCCGCTGCGAGCCGCACGCGTGCAGGGTCTGAGGAAAGCCTCCTGATGGATACGGTCAACAGGGTCGTCGTCCTCGTCTCGACCGCGATCGCCGCGCTCGGCGGCCTGATCGTCGTGTGGGGAGTGATCGAGGCTGTCGCGAGCTTCCTGCGGCTCAAGGTCGGGGGGACGGACGCGAGCCAGATGACCGCTAGCGAGGCGATCCGCCAGCGTCTCGGCGCCTACCTCCTCCTCGGGCTGGAGGTCTTCATCGCGGGAGACATCATCAGCTCGGTTGTCAGCCCGAGCTGGGAAAAGGTCGGACTTCTGGCGGCGATCGTCGCGATCCGGACGGTCCTGAGCTATTTCCTGAGAATCGAGGTGAAACAGACCGGCCGCTCCGACGGCTCGGAGGTCTGACGCCGGGCCTCGTTCCGTCGGACGCCGAACGGGAGAAAAGGAGGACCCATGGCCACCTTCGTCATGCTGACCCGGCTCGCCGCCGAAGCGGCCAAGTCACCGGCCGACGTCAAACGCCTGGAAGCGGCCGTGGACCGGCGCATCCGGCAGGAGTGCCCCGAGGTCAAATGGAAAGCCAACCTGGCGCTGCTCGGGCCCCACGATTACCTCGACATCTTCGAGGCCCCGGACGAGGCCGCCGCCGCGAAAGTCTCGATGATCGTCCGCTCGCTCGGCCACGCCCAGACGGAAACCTGGGCCGCCCTGACCTGGGAGCGCTACAAGAAGCTCATCTCCCGCTAGGCGGCGCCGGGGAAACGGAGGCGGAACGAGGGAATCCGGCGCGCGGACGGGCACGCATCCGAGCCGCGCGCCGGTGCTTCCTCGGGTGTCATTCCCAACAGTTCTATGGATGAGCGATGAGTTCCTTCCCGGCTCCGGGGCGCTTGTAGATCGCTTTGAGCGTGTCGACCGCCTGCCCGTAACCGAGCCCGAGTTTCTTCGGGATCCTGTCGGTCTTCCGGGCTTCCGCGTGAAGCACGACGTCGTCCATCGAGAGGATCCCGACGAGCCTCCCCTTGTCGTCGACGACGGGCAGACGCCGCACCTTCTTGTCTCTCATCGTCTGGAGAGCGTCCGCGATGTCCTCGTCGGGCCCGCAGGCGAAGACCCTCTTCGACATGACCTC
>JAWOLE010000318.1:0-12717 GCA_033853815.1 Thermoanaerobaculia bacterium | reverse complement strand
AACGTGCAAACGGACTACGTCAGGCTTGGCAAGCTCCGGCTGGCGGTCGTGCGCATCCCGTCCGGCACGTTCCGGATGGGAAGCGACCAGGTGATCCGGGCGGATGACTCCTGGAAAGCCTGTTCCTCATGCCCTCCGAGGAATGATGTGGAGCGACCCGTCCATCAGGTGACGATCACAAAGGATTTCTGGATGGGCCAGTTCGACGTCACGCAGGGGCAGTGGCAGGAACTCATGGGCAACAATCCCTCGTACGGCAAGTCAGCCGGCCTGGATGCCCCGGTGGAACGGGTCAGCTGGCGCGATGTTCAGGCGTTCATCGCTAAGCTGAACGCGGCGCAAGACCAGTGGATCGTTCGGCTGCCCACGGAAGCCGAATGGGAGTACGCGGCGAGGGCGGGAACGACGGGCGAGACCTACGGGCCGCTCGATGAGATCGCCTGGTATCGCGCGAACGGGTCGGGTGCGACCCATCCCGTGGGGAAGAAACGGCCCAACGCTTTCGGCCTCTACGACATGCTGGGGAACGTCTGGCAGTGGTGCCAGGACCGGTTCGGTCCCTATTCCAGCGAACCCTCGACCGACCCGCAGGGAGCGGCGCAAGGCGACAGGCGCGTCACCCGGGGCGGATGCTTCTATTGCGATGCGGTTCACGAGCGCGCCGCTCGGAGAAATCGAGATCTCGAGGACCACTCCTCGCGGAGCATCGGATTTCGGATCGTCGCCGTGCCGCGATAGCAGGTTGCTGAAAAAGGATGTGGGCGGCGTTGCGAGCGCCGCGGGGTCGGATGCAAGGAGCCGCGACGAAGGCGACCGTCCCCGGGGGGCGCGGGGGACCACACGGTCCCCCGTCGGTCTTTGCCCATCGGGGAGGAGCGGCGACGCCGCAGACGGCTCCGCGCCGCCGCAACCGCTTGCGGTGGCTGGGCCTTGCTCGCGACGCTCTGGCACGACGATTCTTCTCTTTCGGGAGAGACGGTTGAGCGTCGCAAAATGCAAAAGCCCAGACGCGACGCTCGCATCCATTTTTCAGCAGCCTGCTAGAGGCAGGGCTCAACGCAGGCGGTCGCCGTAGCCCGCCTTCTCGAGAGCTTTCTCCACCGCGTCGAGGTGGTGCACGCGGTGCGAGCCCCTGTCCAGGTTCGGCGCGTCCGGGTGCGCCAGGGCCTTCTCCACGACTTCGTCGGAGACTTCCAGGAGGAACGCATCGACCTCCTCGGCGGCCCGCACCGCCGCCGCCGCGGCCCGCTCCGCAGGGATCAGCTCCAAGAGCGGCTGCATCGCGTCGTTGTAGAGGTCCCCGTGATACTTGTCGGCGCACCCGTGATAGACGTCGCTGCACATGTCGCCGGCGGCCCACCGGCGCATCAGGCAGAGGCGCTGGCGGTCCCAGAACGCTACGTGCGCGAGCGCGCCCGCGACAGTCCAGCCGTTGGGGAGCGACACGGCCATCATGTCCGAGTCCATGCGCCCGACCAGCGCGCGCAGGCGCTCCCTCTGCGAACGATTGCTCTCCGCGAAGGCCGCCGACACAGGCATGAGACCACCTCCGAACGGCCCATCCTAAGGCGATTCGCCCGCGGCCCTCGGCCTCGGGAAGGCCGGAGACTCTGGCCCCCGAATTGCTTGCCTTTGAATTCGAGGGTGAATCACTGCCTGTTCTCTTCAGGGGACGTTTAGTGACGTCGCCGGGATCACGGCAGGAGGCGCGGGTGCGCCGAACGGTAGGGCACTCAAAGGGAGATGGTTATGGCTATCAGGATTTTGATCACAGCAGTGCTTAGCCTTTTCGTCGTGAGCCTGGCGGCTACGGCCCAGCCGCAGGCGAGTCCGGGCGCGGTTCGAGTTCGGTACATGGTCAAGGCGGTCGAACCGGCCGTTTCCTTCTACACGAAATACCTCGGCTTCCAGCTCAAGCCGGGCTCGACGCCCAATTTCGCGATGCTCTCCCGTGGCAACCTGCAGCTCGTCCTGAGCACACCGTTCGGGCCGGGCGGAGCGGCCAAGCCGATGCTCGACGGCCGGAAGGCGGAGCCTGGCGGCTGGAACCGGATCATCCTCAACGTCAACGACCTCCCCTCCGAGGTCGACCGGTTGCGCAAGGCGGGCCTGCATTTTCGAAGCGACATCCTCACGGGGCCCGGCGGATCGGAGATCCTGTTGGACGATCCCTCCGGCAACCCGGTCGAGCTCTTTCAGCCCGGCCGCTGACCGGCCGCGCCCCGGAGCCCTTCGTCGCGGCGACCCGCTTCGGGGCGCCTTTTCCTGGAACCTGCATCCCGTTTTCGGGCGCTTCACGCGCTTGAATCCTTCTCTTGCCCGCCCGACTGGGTAAGACTTGGCAATACCTGCGCTCAACGCCTGGCGCAGCGGATAGAGGCTGTCGTGAAAAAGATGCGTGCGGTCCAGGTCCCGGGACCCAAAGGACCTCTCGAGGCGGTCGAGCGTGACGTTCCGGCGCCCGGCCCCGGCTTCGTGCGTGTACGCGTCGAGGCCTGCGGGGTCTGTCACAGCGACGCTCTGACGAAAGAAGGGTATTGGCCCGGGATCGAGTATCCGCGCGTGCCCGGCCACGAGATCGCGGGCGTCGTGGACGAGGTCGGTTCTGACGTGCGAGGCTGGAACGCCGGCGATCGGGTCGGGATCGGCTGGCACGGCGGCCACTGCGGCTACTGCGATTCCTGCCGCCGGGGTGACTTTCTCGCTTGCCGCCTCGGAGTCCGCGTTCCAGGGATCCTCTTCGACGGAGGGTACGAGGACTACGTGGTTGCGCAGGCGGGCGCTCTCGCCCGGATTCCCGCCGAGCTCACGGCGGTCGAGGCCGCGCCGATGATGTGCGCGGGTGTCACGACCTTCAACGCGCTCCGCCACGCCCGCGCGCGCCCGGGCGACCTCGTTGCCGTCCTGGGCCTCGGAGGGCTCGGACATCTGGGAGTGCAGTTTGCGTCGAAGATGGGTTTCGACACCGTCGCGATCGCCCGCGGCCGCGACAAAGAGCAGCTCGCGCACCGGTTCGGCGCGCGCCTCTACATCGACAGCCGCGAGCGGGACCCCGCCGCCGAGCTCGCCCGCCTGGGCGGCGCGAAGGTGGTCCTCGCGACCGCCACGAGCGGCGCGGCCATGACCGCCGTCCTCGGAGGCCTCGCCGTCGACGGCACATTGCTCGTGGTCGGGGCGCCCGGCGATCCCCTCCAGGTCTCGGCCGGCGCTCTCATCGGCGGGAGGCGTTCGATCGCGGGCTGGCCTTCCGGCTGCTCGATCGACTCTCAGGACGCGATGGCGTTTGCCGCTCGAACGGGAGTCCGGTCCGTGAACGAGACCTTCCCTCTCGACCGCGCCGCGGAGGCCTACGAGCGGATGATGAGCGGCAACGCCCGCTTCCGCGTCGTGCTGACGACAGGAACGTGAGAGAGATCCGGCTCGGACGATAGAAAAAACGGCAACGAGTATCTGACCGGGGTTCGTGCGCCGGGCGTCTATTCGGTCGTCGGGTAGAGCCGCTCGAATTCCGGATCGCCGTGGAGGGCCTCGAGATCGGGGTCGCGGCGCGTCCAGCTCGCGTCCTTGAACCCCGCCTCCCAGGCCTTTCGAAGGGCGTCCATCGCCTCCGGCTTTCGATTCAGTTTGCAGAACAGGCAGGCGGCGTTGTAAAGGACCGTGGCCTCATTGGGCCGCAGCGCCATCGCGAGAGCCGCTTCGCGCATGGCATCCTCAGATCTGCCGACTTCCGCGTATTCGTTGGCGAGGAGGATTCGCGCCCGCGCGTCCTCCGGCACCTTCTTCAGGTGAGCCTCGAGGAACTGCATATGCCGCTGCAGGGAGGCCCGCCGCGCCTCGCCCTTTCCCAGGGCGCCGAGCGCATTGATGATCGGCACGTAGACGTTGTAGTCCTCACCGGAGCTGGCGATCGCGTCTTCGGCCATGTCCACGACTTCCTGATAGTGGCCGGCGGCGAACAGGGTCCGGCCCAGCAGGTAATAAGCCCCTTCGCAGTCCGCCTTCCGGTCGATCGCCTGGCGCACGCAGCGGCTGGCCTGGTCGTATTTCTCCTCGGCGTAGAGGATCCAGCCCTCGGCGACCAGGACATCCGGCGTGTTCTTGGAGAGCGCGCTTGCACGCTGACTGGCCGCGACCGCACGGTCGATCCACTTCTTCTCGCGTTCATAGTGATAGTGGTACTGAGCGCAGGCGTTCGCGATCGCGGCGTGAGCGAGGGCGAACCCGGGATCGACGGACACGGCGTTCTCGAACATCTGCAGGGCGAACTCCAGGTCCTGACGGGTCAGCCGGCGCGCGTAGCTCTTGCCGCGCAGATAGAGGTCATACGCCTGCAGGTTCTCGGTCGGTTTCGCCGCGAGGGCCTCTTGTTCCTGCCGCGTCAGCGTGATCCGCAGCGCTTCGGCGATCTTGCGCGCGATCTCGTCCTGCAGCTCGAAGACATCCTGCATCTCCCGGTCATACCGCTCGGACCAGACGGGAAAATCCGTGTGCGTATCCACAAGCTGAGCGTTGATCCGCAGACGCGTCCCCGCCCTGCGCAGACTACCGGCAAGAACGTAGGCCGCGCCCAGCTGCTGGCCGATCTGCGCCGGCGTGACCGGCCTGTCGCGGTACGCGAGCACCGTCGGGCGCGAGAAGATCTTCAGTCCCTTGATCTTCGAGAGCTCGGTGATGATGTCTTCCGTCACCCCGTCGCGCAGATACTCGTCCTCTTTGACCCCGCTCAGGTTTTCGAGGTAGAGAACGGCCACCGATTTCTCCGCCGCTCTGGCCGGTTCGCGGCTGGCTTCGCTCCCTGCCGGCGCCCGGCCTCCGGCGGAATCGATGTCGCGCTTCAACCTCAGCATGTCTGCCTTCATGTCGCTCGCGGTCTGGTAGCGGAGGTTGCGGTCTTTCTCCAGGGCGCGCCCGATGATGCGGTTCAGTTCCGACGGCAGCCGCGGGTTCACCTGGTTCACCGCAGGCGGCTCTCGGTTCAGGATCGCTTCGAAGATGATCGCCGAGGTCTCTCCCGGAAACGGAGGAGACCCGGTTCCCATCTGGTACATCACCGCGCCCAGCGAGAAGAGGTCGGTGCGGGCGTCGGTCAACTGCCCGCGTGCCTGCTCGGGCGACATGTAGGAGACCGTTCCCATCGTCGTCCCCGCCTTCGTCAGGTCGTCGGCGCGCGCCATCGTCACCATTCCGGTGTCTTCCGGGGCCGCCCGGGAGAGCCCGACCTTCGCCAGGCCGAAGTCGAGGATCTTGGCCTGCCCGCGCGTATTGACGAAGATGTTGGCCGGCTTCAAGTCGCGATGGACGATCCCTTTTCCGTGCGCCGACTCGAGCGCATCCGCGATCTGAATCGCCAGGTCCAGAAGAGTTTCGACCTCCAGCGGCCCCGCGCTGATCATCGCCGCGAGGCTCTGCCCCTCGAGAAGCTCCATCACGATGAAATGCTGCGACTCGTGCTCCTCGATCGCGTGCACGGTGCAGATGTTGGGGTGGTTCAACGCCGACGCCGCGCGCGCCTCCCGCTGGAAGCGCTGAAGCGACGGGGCGTCCTGAGCCAGATCTGGCGGGAGGAACTTGAGGGCAACGCGCCGGCCGAGCCGCGTGTCCTCGGCTTCGTACACCACGCCCATCCCGCCGGCGCCGAGCTTCGACACCACGCGATAGTGAGAGATGGTTTGCCCGATCATCGTCTGTCTTTCTGCTGTCTCCCCAGTCGTGGACGGAGCCGCGATGCTATCCGCGCGGCGCAGGGCCGTCAACGGCGAATTCTCCGGAGGAGAACGGGCTGCACGAGCCCGCAGCTCAAAACGCGGTAGAGTGCGGTTTCCTTCTCGAGGAGGAGACATTGCTCGGAAAAACGGTTTCGCACTACCGAATCGTGCGCCAGCTCGGCGCCGGCGGCATGGGCGTCGTTTACGAGGCGGAGGACACACGGCTGCGGCGCAACGTCGCGTTGAAGTTTCTCTCGTCGGAGCTGGCGCAGGACGCGCCCATGCTGGAGCGGTTCGAGCGTGAGGCGCGGGCGGCTTCGGCCCTGAACCACCCCGGCATCTGCACCGTGCACGCCATCGAGCAGCACGAGGGGCAGTCGTTCATCGTGATGGAGCTCGTCGAAGGCGAGCCCCTGTCGGCCCGGCTCGGCGGCAAGCCGATGGAGATCGGCCAGTTGCTGGATCTCGGCATCCAGATCGCCGACGCCCTCGAGTCGGCGCACGGGAAGGGCATCGTCCACCGTGACCTGAAGCCGATGAACATGATGGTGACTTCCCGCGGCCAGGTGAAGATCCTCGATTTCGGGCTGGCGAAGTTCGAGCGCCCCGACTCGCCAACCGCGGCGACGGTTTCTCCCACCGCGCCCCCCGGTGAGGTGACTGTCGCGGGGTCCGTGTTCGGCACGGTCCACTACATGTCGCCCGAGCAGGCGCGCGGGCTTCCGGTGGACGCCCGGACCGATCTCTTCTCGCTCGGCGCGATCCTCTACCAGATGGCCACCGGCGACCGGGCCTTCGAGGGGGACACCCAGGCGGTCATCTTCGACGCCATCCTGAACCGCGAGCCCCGCCCGCTCGCGGAGGCGAATCCGGCGATGCCCGCGGCGCTCGCGCCCATCATCGAGAAGGCCCTCGAGAAGGACCGCAACCTTCGCTACCAGACCGCCACGGAGTTGAAGACCGACCTGCTCCGCCTGCGGCGCAAGCTCGAAGCGAGCCGGGTCGCCCCGGCCCCGCTCTCCGACTCGAAAGCCCCGGGGCGGCGCGCGGAGCGCTCGATCGCCGTGCTCTATTTCGAGAACCTTTCGGGAGTGAAGGACGACGAGTACCTGCGGGACGGGATCACCGAGGACATCCTGACCGATCTCTCGAAGATCCAGGGCCTGAACGTCTTCCCGCGCACCACGGTGCTCGCCTTCCGCGACCAGAAGGCGACCGCGGCCGACGTCTGCCGGCAGCTCTCGGCCGGCTACGCGCTCGAGGGGAGCCTGCGCCGCTCCGGGAACCGGCTGCGGATCAACGCCCAGCTCGTGGACGCGTCCACCGGCTTCCCGGTGTGGTCGGAGCGCTACGACCGCGAGATGTCCGACATCTTCGAGGTGCAGGACGAGATCGCCCACAAGATCGCCGAGGCGCTGCGCATCAAGCTGACGCCGCAGGAGCAGGCGGAGCTGGCCGCCAAGCCGACCGAGAACCTCCAGGCCTACGATCTCTATCTGCGCGGCCGCAACTACGCCCGCCGGCGCACGACCCGGGACATGGAATTCGCCCTCCAGATGTTCGAGAACGCGGTCTCGCTCGATCCCAACTTCGCGCTCGCCTGGGCGGCGATCGCCAACGGCTGTGCCCACGCGCAGTACTGGTCCGGCGGAAAGGGAAATTACATGGAACGCGCCCAGGCGGCGTCGCTGCGCGCCGTGGCGCTGGCTCCCGACATCCCCGAGGTCCTCGTCTCACAGGGCTGGATCCTCTACGCCGGCGGCCGCTATGAGGACGCCGAGCGGCTGACTCGCGCCGCGATCTCGCGCAAGAAGGATTGCGAAGGAGCCTATTACCTCCTGCTGCGGGGGCTCTTCTCCGCCGGCAAGTACCAGGAGGTGGCCGCATTGGAAGAGGAGGCGCTCGAGGCCTCGGGAAGCGACTACAACGTTTACATCCCCATCATGAACGCGCTCGGCGCCCTGGGAAAGGCCGACGCGGCGCGCAACGTGCGGCTGCGCCTCGTCCAGGCGCTCGAGAAACACCTGAGCGAGGTGCCGGAGGACGCCCGGGCACGGATCCTCCTCGGGGGGATGTATGCCCAGGAGAAGCGCGCCGAGGACGCGATCCGCGAGACGAGCCTCGCGATGACGCTTCGGCCCAACGAGGCCACCGTGCTCTACAACGCGGCCTGCACCTTCGCCAACATCGACAAGAAAGCGGAGGCGATCGAGGCCCTGCGAAAAGCCTGGGAGGCCGGCTTCCGGGACGCCGACTGGACGCGCCGCGATCCCGACCTCACTCCCCTCCACGGCGACCCGGAGTTCGAAGGGCTCTACCCGCCGACGAAGACCGGCGCCTGAGGGTCTTCTCCTCCGCACTGTATGGGCGGGCCGGCGCCGATCGGCAAGACGCAAGACAGCCGATCGGATCGACTGACCATGGACTCGTTGCGCTATTGCGTTGCCGCGCTCGCTTGTTCCGTCCAGCGCTGAGCGTTCACGCCTTTGACAACGAGCCAGAGTGTGAGCGCCCCTTCCCCGAGGACGCCCGGGATCACAATGTATGGGAAGAATAGACGGCTTCCAAGCGACGGCCATAGAAAGATCAGGTAGCCCAGGCCGGCCAGGGCCATCAGGATGCCCAGAATCCGCGGAAGGAAGATCGATCTGGAGATGAGATATCCGGTCAGAAGACAGTGAACTCCGAACGGCACCATGGCGATGCAGTACCCGGTGTTGAAGGCAGCCGAAGAGTGAGCGCCGTGCAGGAAGGCCACGGCACCGAAATAGCTCAATGAGTTGACGGCCATGACGGCGACGAAGATGAGCCTGAAGAGCGCCGCCAGGAAAGAGAGGCTCCTGCTTATCGGCTTGAGCAATCCATAGAGGATCAGCGCCACTCCCGTATCACAGGCGAGGGTGAGCATCATCCTAGTCGGCGTCGCCGTCGCAGCACCGCTCGGCGCCGCGGCGAAGATGAAGAGGTAGAGGACGCCGGCGATTCTGGCTCTGAGACGCGGTGACGTGCCCGCCGCCCGATTCGTCATTTCAGGTCGTTCCCGATGCTTCCCTCTCCTCACGCCGCCCGCGCCAAGGGCGCCACGCCGGTCCCATGCTTCAGCGCCGCCGTCTCACAGCCCCTTCACCAGGAGCCAGAGCATCAGGGACCCTTCTCCTACGAAACCGGCGATCACGTTGTAAGGCGACAGACGATCGGTGAGGGGTATTGACAGGTCGGACAGCCATGCGAGACCACCTATGGCCATGAATAGGCCAAGGACTCGAGGCAGAAATGTCGAGTGGAAGACCAGATAACCGATCAGAAGGCAATAGAGTCCATGGAATATCAGGGCGACGTTCACGCCCCACGGATGCAGCTCGACCGCTTCAAGAGCGAGACCGATGAGGTTGAGGAGCGCGGCGAGCAAGGCGAGGCTCCGATTCACGGGTGTGAAGAGGCTATAGAGCAGCAGAGTTACAACGACAAAGCACGCGACCGGAATGAGCCCCACGGCATAGAGCAATCTGCCGCGGGGCAGGCTCTCGGCAAACACGGCCGTCGCGACTGCGAGCACATAGAAACCACCGGCAACCCTGGCCTTGTAACGCGGGGACGCGTCGGCTTTCCGGTCTTGTATCAGGCCTCCAGTGCTCACGTCTGATCGTCCGATCACGACGAGATCGTTGGTTGATCGGACATGCCTCGAGGATACGATGAAGAGAGCCGAGAGGTTTCGGGCACCGACTGAAGATCGATCGACGCCCTGCGAAAGGCCCGGGATGCCGGCTTGCGGGAGGCCGACTGGGAGGCGCCGCCCAAGCGGGCCTCAGGGGCAATCCGGGGGAACATGATCGCGGCCGTTACGTACTAGGACGCAGAACACTAAGGAGCAAGGCATGGACGCGACCAAGAAGACCGCCCGGCTCGCCGGGCTTCTCTACCTGGTGAGCAGCATCCCCGCCCCATTCGCGCTCATCTACGTCCCGAGCAGGCTTTTCGTGAGGGGAGACGCGGCTGCGACGGCCGACCGAATTCGAGCCTCCGAGACCCTCTTCCGCGTGGGCATCGCGACCGAGCTGGCCAGCTCCGTAATCTTCATTTTCGTCGCGCTGACCCTCCATCGCCTGTTCAAGCCAGTGGCCGAGAGGGCCGCACTGGCGATGATGGTCCTCATCCTGATCTCCTTCCCGATCTCGTTTTTCAACGTTCTGAACGACATCGCTGCGCTGAACTTCGCCGGCGTCGGCCGTGCCTCCGGCGTCTTGACAGCGTTCGACGCTCACCAGCGCGATGCGCTGGCGTACCTCTCACTTCACCTGCGCGGCCAGGGCATCGCCGTCGCCGCGCAGATTTTCTGGGGGCTCTGGCTGTTCCCGTTCGGGATCTGCGTGATGCGATCGGGCTTCATCCCGCGCATCCTGGGCGTCCTTCTGATGATCGCCGGTTGCGGCTACATCGCCAGCGCCTTTTCCGAGGTGCTCGTCCCGCAGTACCAGCATGCGGTGGACCAGGTCGCGAAGATCCTCGGCTTCGGCGAGCTGCCGATCATCTTCTGGCTCCTGATCTGGGGCGCGAGGCCCCAGCGGGTCAGCGCCCAAACCGCTTAGTCGGAGTGGGTCGCCGGATCCCGGACGGGCTACCGAATCGGTTCGATCGGGGTCCGCTTCGGCTCCTTGCCGAACCGCAGGCGCGATCGCTCGATATGCTTCCGGATCTCGACGTCCCGATCCCTGGGCGGAGCGCTCGTGACCCATCCCCGAACCAGGCGCTCGGCCGCCGCGGTCACCTCATCGACGGCCCGGTTGAAGAGTTCCTCGTTCGCCTTCGATGGCTTGTTCGCCCCGCTGATCTTCCGAACGAACTGGAGGGCCGAGGCCCGGATCTCCGCCGAGGTCGCCGGCGGCGCGAAGTTCGCGAGTGTTCGAATATTGCGGCACATGCCACGACTCTAACCGACCCCCGAAATCCCCGGCCGAAACAGGATCGCCGCCCGACGGAAATGACGGAGATTATGGAAGCTGAAGATTACTCGGGCTCGAAGAAGAGGTCGAGGCAGGTGTGCGTCGCCTCGGCCCCCGTCCGGAAGCAGGCCTTCACACGGTCGCCGATCCGGACCGGTCTCGCCCCCATCAGGTAGCTCTTCACGATCGTGCAGACGCCCTTGATCTTCACATCGATCTGGTAGTAGGGGCAGGGAATCTCGAGGCCGGTCCCGCCGCGCACGACGTGGGTGTAGGTATAGACGTAGCCTCGCGGGTCCTCGATCCGCTTCCAGACCATAGGGGCGTGGCAGTCGGGACAGTCGGCCCGCGGCGGGAGCCAGATTTCCCCGTCGCCGCGGCTGACGGGGCATCGGGGGTTGACGCAGCGGGTCCCCATCAGCTTCCCTTCGGCCAGTCCCTTGAAGTACGGCGTCAGAAGGCCGTAGGTGTGGAAGTGCGTCCCCTCCTCGCCGAAGCGGGGCCAGCGGAGGATCCAGGCGTCGCCTGCGGCGTCGATCTTCGAAGGCGGGATCTTCGGTAAGGCTGTTGTGCTCATCGGATGCCTCCTGTCGCGGGCTAAAAGGCCTTCTCGAGGACAGCGGCCGTCACGTGACTTCCCACGCCGGCGTGCGAGATCGAGAGGCCGCGGCGTGGATTGGCGGTCTGCAGGCTCTCCCAGTCGGCGGGCTTCTTCTTTCCGTACCGCTCCCAGATCCGCGGATCGCCGTGGAACTTGTCGTACTTTCCCTGAAGCTGCCAGAAGACCTCGCCGCACTGGAAGATCCCGGTGGCGCCGACCGCGTGCATCGTTCCGAGGAGGCCCCCGGAGAGGTTCGCGGGGCACTTCCCGGGCTTCCCCGTCCGCGGGTTCTTCAGGTAGCAATCGCCCGAAGTGACGTAGTCCTGCTCGCGGCCGTACAGGGTCAGGCCCACGTCGCCGTAGGTCTGGAGGTCGGAGATCGTGAAGGCGTCGTGGGTCTCGACGAGATCGAGGTCCTCGATGGGGTTCTGGATGCCGGCCATCCCGTAGGCCATGTACGCCGCAAAGCGCGTCGCGCCGAAGCTTTCGAACCCCGGCCAGCGCCCGTCCTGCTTCTCCATCTCCTGGTAGAGCCAGCGGTAGCCCTCCTCCGTCTCGTGCGGCAGCAGCGGGATCCGCATCGGGCGGCGGTCGCCGGTCCGGAGGGTGTGGGAGCCCGCCGCGATGGAGAGGCGGACAGGTTTGTCGGTGAGCCGGTACGCCAGCTCCTCCGAGCAGAGGAGCGCTGCGGCCGAGCCGACGCTCATCGCGCAGCACTCCAGGAACCGCAGCGGATCCGAGACGATCTCGCCCTCCAGCACTTCCTCGATCGTGTGCTTTCCCGGCTGCTGCGCGAAGGGCGAGGAGCAGGCGTAGCGCCGGTTCTTGACGGCGATCTCGGCGCGCACCCGCTCGTCGACGTGGTACATCTCCTGGAAGCGGCGCGCCATGGGGGCGTAGTAGCTGGCGTAGTTGCGGGCCAGCCGCGTCTCGAAGTCCTTGCAGGCCGCCGACGCGATGTAGTAGTTGCCGGTCCAGGTCTTCACCTCGTCCATCCGCTCCCAGCCCAGGACGAGCGTGCAGTCGGACAGGCCGCTCGCCACGGTCGTGGCCCCGACGAGCATCGTCGAGCCGCCGGTGGCGCCGCCGGTCTTGACGCCGACGTTCCCGAGCGGGTCGAGGCCCAGGTAATCGTGGACCTTCGCCTCGCAGAGCAGCTGGTCCTGGAAGTGGTCGGCGAACTCGCCGTAGGAGGCGAAGTTGACGAGCCCCTTCACCTCGAGCGGATCCATCTTGAGATCGTTCTCCTCGAGGAGCATCCGGAAGGCCATCATGCAGAGCTCTTCGAGCTTCTTCTCGGGATAGCGCTTCCGGAAGTCGGTGGTGCCGGCCGCCACCATGTAGACGGGGCGCGTCCACTTCGGGACTCTCAGATGTCCCGGCGCGAACGTGATCATCCCTCTCCTCCTTCCGAAGGGGTCCCATTCCGCAGCTCCCTGGCGCGAGCCAGCAGCTTTTCGGTCTCCTG
>JAWOLE010000317.1:0-3240 GCA_033853815.1 Thermoanaerobaculia bacterium | reverse complement strand
CGAGGGAGGCGGCCCGACGCCGGGGCGGATCGAAGCGCGAAGTCGCCCCGCGTTGACGGGGCGCGCGCCTGCTGGCTATGGTTGCGGAGGTGCACATCGGACACCGAATCCTGCGGTCGGCTCCGGCCCCGTTCCTCGATCTTCTCGGGGGTGCGCGCACGGCCGCTCTCAAGCTCGCCGGCCCCTTCGACCGGCTCCGCAGGGCAGGCACGAAGCGCTCCGACCGGCCTCCTCTCTGGCTGAGGCGCCACACCGGCCTTCGATCCGATGGTGCCGGGCGAGGTTCGTCGGAGTTCCGCGTTTCCGCTTCGAGGTCGCTTCCGCCAGCCGCGCGGGTTTTCCCATCGGGAGCGGGGAGGCGGATTTCATCTTGGCCAAGTCGGTCTTCACTCATCTGACCCGAGAAGAGATTCGAGCGTGCCTGGAGGAGATCGAGCGGGCGCTCGCTCCCGGACGGACGGCCTTCGTCACCGCGTTTCTGTACGACGGCCGCGAGGGAGCGACCCGCTCGGAGGCCTACTTCCCCTACGGCGCCGCGGACGGGTCCGCGCGCTGGCGCTGGCGGTCGCGGCCACGCTCGGCCATCGCCTTCGACCGCGCGTTCTTCGAGGAGGCCGTCATGGCCGTGGGGCTACGGGTGGCGCGATTCCGGCCCGGATTCTGGCCCGGGGCTCAAAGGCCGGTCGGACAGGACATCCTTTATCTCGCTCACCGGGACTCTCTCGCCACGCCCCCGAGCGAGGCGGCACCGAAGACCCCGTAGAGGATCAGGACGGGATCCCAGTAGGGGATTCGGTAGCGCCAGACCACGATGATCACGACGTGGACGGCCATCGTGAGGAAGAGCAGCGCGAGCGAGAAGAGCCGCACTCCGGGGCGGGGCGCCGAGAAGAAACCCCAGAGGGCTAGGAGAAAGAGAACCGTGTAGTAGACGCCGGTCCCGATCACGATCCACGCGGGCCAGAAGAGACGGCTCGGATAAGGACGCAGCCAGTCCCAGGCCTTCCGCAGGAGGAGCCTCGCCCAGCCCGCCGGATCGGCCCGCCGCTCGGAAATTGCCATCCGTGTGAAGGCGCGTGACTTCTCGGCCGGAGACGCGCCGGCGCGCTCGAGCTCTCCGTTCTTGACCTCCATGTCACGCGCCATCGCGTCGATCCAACGGCGGAATTCGGAGCGGTCGCCGATCCGGTAGAAGCGGATCGTCCAGTCCGAATTGCCCTGATAGAACGCCGTCCCGCCCGCGTCGTTGACCGGGATGAACTCGTGAAAGACGAGAGCGTTGCGCAGCGTCCACGGCGCCAGGGTCAGGAGGAATCCGGTGAGAGCCGAAGCTGCCAGGTGTGCTCGGACCCGAACCGGATAGCGGCGGTCAAGCAGCGGCGCGAGGAGCAGAAGGGCCAGGCAGAGCGCGGTCGGCCGCGTCAGCGCGGCCAGTGACAGAAAGGCTCCGGCGCCGAGGGCCAGGCCGGAGGAAGGGCGGTCCGAGGCCGCCAGCAGCAGGAAGCCCGAAAGCAGGAAGAGAACGAGAAAGAGAGGCTCGCTCTGGACGTCCGTCGCGACCAGGAGGAAGGCGGGGTGGAGCGCGGCTACGATGCCGGTAGCCAGCGCGATCGGACGGCGTCGAAACAGGCGCGCGGATATCGCCGCGAGCAGGACGGCGGCAAAAGAGCCGAGCAAGGCGTTGGCCACTTTCGCGAGCGCGATGCGGTCGGGAACGCCGAGCGTCGCGACGGCAAGAAAGAAGGGATACCCCGGCGGCCGAAAGAAGAGCCCGTCGGTCGTCAGCGGATATCGGTGCTCATGGGCCAGTGTGCGGGCGGCATAGAGGTAGGCGCGAGCGTCTCCGAACTGCAGCGTTGAGAAACCGACGAGCGCCGTCGCCGCAAGACGGACTGCCAGGGCGATGCCAAAGATGGCGAGGGAGGCGCGACGACCGAGCCTCGGGACCGGCCCGGTCCTGGTCAAGGTGCCTGGGGAAGACACCTCAAACTTCTACCCGAGGTCGAATTCGCCCTTCTCCAGCGTCTTCTTCACGCTCGCCAGGAACTTGTCGGCGTCGGCCCCGTCGACGAGCCGGTGGTCGAAAGAGAGAGCGAGGTAGCCCACGGTGCGGATGCCGAGCGCGTCGTTTCCGCGCTCGTCGGTCACGACGACCGGCCGCTTCTCGATCGTCCCGACACCGAGGATCGCGACCTGCGGCTGCGGGATGATGGGCGTGCCGAAGAGCGAGCCGAAGAGGCCGGGGTTTGTCACGGTGAACGTCCCCCCCTGGATCTCCTCCGGCTTCAGGCGCTTGGTCCGCGCGCGCTCGGCCAGGTCCTGCGACGCGCGCGCGAGTCCCAGGATGGACTTCTCGTCGGCGTTGCGGATGACCGGGACGATCAATCCCCAGTCCAGGGCCACCGCCATCCCCAGGTGGACGTCCTTGTGGTAGACGATGTTTTCCCCGTCGATCGAGGCGTTGACCTGCGGGAACTCCTTCAACGCCTGCACGCAGGCCCGGAAGATGAAGGGGAGATAGGTCAGCTTGACCCCGTTCTTCTGGAGGAACGCCTCCTTGTGCTGCGCGCGCAGCCGCGCGAGGGCCGTGAAGTCCACCTGGAAGACGGTCGTCACGTGCGCGGACGTCCGCTTGGACAGAGTCATGTTCTCGGCCGTGATGCGCCGGATCCTCGACATCGCCACGACCTCGTCCCGGTCCGTGATCGCGATCGCAGGGCGGGCCGTCGCAGGCGGCGGCGCGGGGGCGGCTGGCTCGGCGCGGCCGACCTCGAGAGGTTCCGCGACGGCCGCAGCGGTTCGAGGCGGGGCCGCCGCGACCTTGCGGTTCTCGATGTAGGAAAGGATGTCGTTCTTCGTCACGCGGTTGTAGATGCCCGTGCCTTCGATCTGCGTGATGTCCACCGCGCTCTCGGCGGCGATTTTCCGCACGAGAGGGGAGGAGCGGCGCCGGATCCGTTCCTCGATGGATTCGACGCGGCCCCCCTCGGGCCTCGGCTGCGGCGGGGCCGCGGCCGCCGGGGGTGGGGACGGCGGTGCGGGCGCAGGCGCGGCTGCCGCGGGTTGCGGCGGGACAGCGGCCGGAGCCGGAGCTGTCGCCGCCAGCGCCGGCTTCGGCTCGGGCGGCGCCTGCGCAGCAGGCTTTTCGGCCGCGGGCGGCGGAGGCGCGGGTTTGGGCGCGGGCGCTTCGGCCCTGGGGGCCGGGGCCGCGGCTGCGGGCTGCTCTCCGGCCTCGCCGAT
>JAWOLE010000316.1:0-7772 GCA_033853815.1 Thermoanaerobaculia bacterium | reverse complement strand
GTGCGCGAGACCTTCGAGGCCGCCTTGGCGATCCCGAAATCGCAGAGTTTGACGTTCCCCTCGCTCGACACGAGGATGTTGGGCGGCGAGACGTCCCGATGCACGATGTGCAGGTCGGTTCCGTCGTCTCCGCGCCGGCGGTGCGCGTAGTCGAGCGCGGCCGCCGTCTTCGCCGCGATCGCGACCGCCAGCGGGATCGGCAGCCGCACGCCCGTCTCCCGGGACAGATGCAGGATCGAACGCAGGTCCCGTCCCTCCACGTACTCCATCGCGATGAAGTAGCCGCCGTCCTCGACCTTGCCGAGGTCGAAGATGTGAACGATGTTGGGATGGTTCAACTGCGCGGCGAGCTTCGCCTCGTCGGCGAACATCGTGATGAACTCTCCGTCGTCCGAGATATGCGGCAGGATCTTCTTGATCGCGACGATCTTCTCGAAGCCTTCGACTCCACGGCGCCGCGCCCGGAACAGCTCGGCCATGCCTCCGCTGGCGATCCGCTCCAGGATCTCGTACTGCCCGAAGCTGTCGGGCCCCGGCGCGGGGACCGCGAGCGGCTCCTCCAGCCTCGGGGCTGCTGCCGGGGGCGGCGGCGCCGGCGCACGGGGCCGCGGCGTCCGGAGGCCCGAGAGCGTCTGGGAGATCAGGCGCTCGACCTCGGCTTCGGTTGAAAGCCGGGCCGCTGGCGTCGTCTCCGCGGCCGGAGGCGCCTTCGGCAGGACTCCCGACAGGGTGTCGCGCAGGCGCTTCTCGACTTCCGCTTCGGTGTCGGCCGAAGGGGCCCGAACGGCGGGGGCGCTCTGCGCCTCCCGGGCGACCTCCTGGAGAATGTCGGAGAAGATGTCGGAAGAGGTCAGCGACGAGCGGGGCTCGCCGCCGCCCGCGCCTCCGCCCGCCCCTTCGGTCGCGGCGATCGCGCCCGCGGCGGTCAGCCGCAGCGTCTCGTCGGTGAAGGGCCGGGAGAGCAGGTCGAAGGCGCCCACGCGCTGCGCGTCCGCCTTGGCGTTGGACCCCCGGTATCCGGAAACCATCAGGAGGATGGGGGGCGCGGTCGCTCCACCCCGGCGCCGGATCTCGCGGATGACCTCGGCGCTGGGAAGGCGCGGGAGCATTCCCGAAAGGATCACCAGATCGAAGCGGGATGCGGAAAACGTGTTCAAAGCCTCCTCGCCGTCGCGAGCCGGCACGATCTCGTAGTCGGGCTCGCGCAGGACGCCGCGCACACGCTCGACGGAGTGTGGCTCGTAATCGACCAGAAGCACTCGTTTTGGCATCAGCAGGGCATTTGGCACGGGAGGTTCCCACAGATGATAAGGCATCCCGCCCCTGCGACCCACATATAATCGGCCTGCCTTCAGGAGCTTCCCATGTCCGGACACAGCAAGTGGGCCACGATCAAGCACAAGAAGGGCGCCGCAGACGCCAAACGCGGGCGCCTCTTCACCAAGCTGATCAAGGAAGTCAGCATGGCCGCCCGGCTGGGAGGCGGCGACCCCGGCGGCAATCCGCGGCTGCGCAAGGCGATCGACGACGCCAAGGCGGTCAACATGCCCGCGGAGAACATCAAACGGGCGATCCAGCGCGGCACCGGAGAGCTCCCCGGGGTGTCCTACGAGGAAGTGAGCTTCGAAGGGTACGGTCCGGGAGGCGTCGCGGTCTACGTCGAAGCGATGACCGACAACAAGAACCGGACTCTGCCGGAGATCCGCACGATCTTCTCCAAGCACGGCGGCAACCTGGGGGAGGCGGGCTCCGTGCGCTTCCTCTTCCAGAAGAAAGGCTACCTGGCCATCGAAAAGGACAAGGCGACCGAGGACGCCGTCATGGAGGCCGCCATCGAGGCCGGCGCCGAAGACGTCCGGTCGACGGACCAGTACCACGAGGTCGTGACCGAGCCCGAGGCGTTCGCGGCTGTCAAGGCGCACCTCGAAAGCAAGAAACTGCCGGTCGCCATCGCTGAGATCTCCATGCTCCCGACGACAGAGGTTCCTCTCGATCAGCGCAAGGCAGACCAGATGATGAAGCTGATGGAGGCGCTCGAAGACCACGACGACGTGCAGCACGTCTGGGCGAACTTCGACTTCGAGGAGGGAGCGCAGGTTTCAGGGTAAAGGTGTCAGGTGAAATGCAGGTGCCTGGTTTCAGGCGTCAGGTTTCAGGGACCGCAGCCGATGCCGCCTTCTCAACCTGACACCCGACACCCGACACCTGGCACCTGTCTTTGCCCTGAAACCTCCAACCTGACACCTTCTCTCCCGTGAGAGTTCTGGGTCTGGATCCCGGCACCTCGGCGACCGGCTACGGGCTGGTTTCTTTCGAGGAGGGACGGCTGCTGCTCGACGGATGCGGGGTCTGGCGCCCTCCCGCCGCGCTGAAGCTCGCGGAAAAGCTCGAGTTCCTTCTGGCAGGGGCGACTCGCCTGCTCGAGGAGCACCGGCCGGCGGCCGTGTCGGTGGAAACCGTCTTCGCGGCGCGCAACGTCTCCTCGGCGATCAAGCTGTCCCACGCGCGGGGGGTTCTTCTCGCGGCCGCGGCGAGATTCGCCGTCCCGGTCTTCGAATACGAGCCCCGGCTCGTCAAGAAGGCGCTCGTGGGCTACGGCAGCGCCGAGAAGACCCAGGTCCGGTCGATGGTGCTCTCCCTGCTCGCCCGCCAGCACGCCCGGGTGCCCCTGGACGCCGCCGACGCGCTCGCCGTGGCGATCTGCCACATCCACGCCCGCCCCTTCAGCCGGGAGACGGAAGAGGGAAGACTGTAGAAGGCTTTAGGCCGCCCGGACGCCTCCCGCCTACCGTCTACCGCCTACCGGCCTCGTGGCCTAACTATTTGGCAATTGGGCGTTTTTGGCTTATTCTATTAGGCACCCTCGGTTTCCGGCCCCTTCGAAAGGAGTTTGCATGAAGGTTAAGCGTGCGGCGCTCCTCGGGTTGCTGGTGTGCCTGGGTGGAGCGTCCGCTTCCGCGCAGATCGCCCCGAACAACCAGGGAGATGTCGGGCTCTTCACCATGCCGAGCGCGGACACCCCCCGTGCGGGCCAGATCACCTTCGGGCTCTACGGCTGGAAGGAACAGCTCGTGGCCGGCAACCTCGCGTTCTCCGACACGGAGATGCGGAGCCGCCTCTTCAGCCACTGGGCGGGAGAGGGGTCCCTGGGCATCGGCCTGACCGACCACTGGACCATCTTCGCCAGCGCCGGCGAGGAGAAGTTCGAGAGCCGGGGGGGATGGTTGGGCGGGTCGATCAACAGCGTCCAGATCGGAAACGCCTTTTCAGCCGACGAGCCACGGAAGATCCGGGTGGGCACAAAGTACAAGTTCGTCTCCGAGGCCGACCCCGATTTCCGGCTCGCCCTGTTCGGCTCGGCCCAGATCCCGATTTCTCACACGTCGATCCACCAGGACGAGGTGAACGCGGACCTCGATCACATCAAGTCGCGCCGCACCGACTGGGAGTGGGGAGTGGCGGCGACCAAGGGGATCCTGACGGGAGTCATCTCCTACCAGCTCTCCGGCCGCCATGACGAGGACATCCGGGTCGCCAACCGCCTGCGGTTCGGCGCCGGGGTCGATGTGCCGGTAGCCACTTTCGTCCACGTCATTGCGGAGCTCGATCGGACGATCTTCGACGGAGGCGATTTCCCCGAGGAAAACTATTCGATGCTGGTGGCGGGCGCTCGCTTCTGGCTCGGCCGTTCGGGCTGGGCCGTATCCGTCGCCGCCAACGCCAACGTGGACATGCTGGCGCGGCATGGCTTCTCGCCGACTCCGGTCGGAGGCATCGTCGGCCTGAGCTACGCGCCCTTCCCCCCGCCTCCTCCCCCGCCCGTCGTCGTCCCGGCTCCGGCCCCGACGCCCGCGCCGGTCGTCGAGGAGAAGCCCGAGGTCGTCCAGCCGGCGCCCGCCCCGCCGGCACCCCAGCCGAAGACGACGCGGGACGAGATTGTCTTCGACTCCGGCAGCGCCCGGCTGACCAACATCGCCAAGGCCGTCCTGGACGGCATCGCGCTGCGCATGAAGAATGACCTGAATGCGACGGCCGTCATCACCGGCTATTCGGACAACACGGGTTCCGAAGAGGCCAACCTCGCCATCTCGGCCAAGCGGGCGGCGGCGGCCAAGGAGTACCTGGTCACACGCCACGGCATCGACCCCGCCCGGATCACGACCGCCGCCAAAGGCTCCGCCGAGCCGGCCTATGACAACACCACTCCGGAAGGGCGCGCCAAGAACCGGCGGGCCCTGATCGTCGTCACCTTCATCTCGGGATCGTGAGTCTGGAACCCCCGGCGACGGAACCCAAGCCCCCTCCTCCGGAGGGGGCTTTTTTCGCGCCCCCATCGCCGCCGGCGGCCCCAGTTGCCGCCTCCCCCGCGCGTTCCATGGGCTTCACCGTGGTCTCGCTCGCCGCGGCCGTGGCCCTCCTCTACTACGGACGGCTCTTCTTCATCACGGCCATCTTCGCCCTCTTCCTCTCCTTCGCGATGCGCCCCTTCGTGTCGCTGCTCGAGCGGGCCCGGGTCCCGCGCGTCCTGGCGATTCTGCTGCTGTTGTTCGTGCTCGTGGGCGCGCTCGTCCTGCTCGTGATCAACGTGACCGCGCAGCTGAACGAGTTCTACGGCGACCTGCCCCGCTACCAGACCCGAATCCGCGAGCTCCTGTCCCAGTTGACGGACTTCGTCAACACGCTTCGCGAGCGGATGGGCAACATCCTCCCGGAGGAAGCCCGAGGGGTGCGCGAGGTCAAGATCGCCGAGTCCCCACTCGAGACGACGCGCTCGCTCGTCGCCCAGCTCGGAGACGTCCTGCACCTGGTCCTCTACGCTGCGGCCGTGCCCTTCCTGACATTCTTCATGCTGAAGGACCGCGAGAAGTTCGCCCGCGTCATCTCCGGCATGCTCGCGCGAAACCCGCGGATGGCCGGCACCGACGTCACCGGAGCGGTTTCGCGGACGATGACCTCCTATGCGCTCGGGCTCGCGTTCGTGATCCTCATCATGGCGGGCGCGACGACGATCGCGCTGATGTTTCTCGGGATCCGCTACTACTACGTGCTGGGGCCGATCGCCGGGCTCGCGATCCTCCTCCCCTACGTCGGCGTCATCTTTTCTACGGTCCCGGCGGTCGCCGTCGCCTACTTCCAGTACGACGGCCGCAAGGCGCTGCTCGTGCTCATGGTCTATGCCCTGCTCCAGTTCCTCGAGGGAAACGTCCTGACGCCTTTCATCGTCGGCGGAAGGGTGCGCCTCTTCCCGCTGACAATCATGATCGCCTTCATTTCCTGGGGACTTCTGTGGGGAGTGCCGGGCGCCGTCCTCGCCGTGCCCCTGACCTCCGCCATCAAGGTGGTCTGCGAGCACATCCGGGGCTGGGAAGGCTTCGCGCGATTGTTAGGCGACCCGGACACTCCACCGCACCCCGTGTAGAGATGAGGTGTCAGGTTTAAGGTGCCAGGGTAAATGCAGGTGTCAGGTTTCAGGTGTCGGGTTTCAGGTTGGGCTAAGCCCCGTCCCTAACACCTGACACCCGGCACCTGAAACCTGTATTTCCCCTGAAACCTGCAACCTGACACCTTTCCACTTCTACACCTTGGCTTTCCTGCCGAGGGAAAGAACGCTTCCGAGGAAGCCGGCCAGCGTGCCGACGAGGGGCAGCGCGGCGGCGGAGCGCCAGTCGAGAAAGCTCGTCCAGAAGACCGACAGGACCGGGTGCGGGTTGTGCAGCAGAAAGCGCCGCGCGGCGAGGTAGGTGGCGACGAGCAGCCCGAGCGCGACTGCCCCACCCGCCAGTCCTTCGAAGGCCCCGTAGAGCCAGAACGGAGCGCGGACGGCCCCTTCGGTCGCGCCCATCAAACGCATGATCTCGATCTCGTCGCGATGGAGATCGAGCGCGAGGCGGATCGCCGAGGCGACCGACAGAACCGCGGCGACGGTCAGAAGAGCGCCCAGGAAGAACCCCGCGCCGCGCAGCACGCGGATGGCCTCGCGGAATCGGCGCCCGAAGCCCTCCTCCGACTCGGCGGATTCCACGCCCGGCACCCGCCGCGCGGCGTCGGCGACCGCCGGGGCGGCGGCGGGAGGGACTCCGCGTTTGAGGAAGACCTCGAGCGTCGGGGGAAACGGGGCCTCCTTGAGCTCCGCGAGGGCCGCGCCCAGGTCGGGATAGGCCCTGCGAAACCGCCCGAGGGCCTCCGCGCTGGAAACCACGCGCACCAGGCTCACGCGGCCGTCCGTGGCGACACGTGTGGCGGCCTGCCGGGCATCGGCGGACGCGTCGAGCGTGACCACGACCGCCGGCGGCTGCCCGCCGGAAGTCGCCAGACGTCCGAGGTTGCGCGAGAGAAGCACGAGCAGACCGGGCACATAGAGTCCCAGGGCGATCAGGGCCACCGCCATCGTCGTCTGCCGCGAGCCGCTCTTCGCGATGGACCAGGCTTCCCCGAAGACGTACCGGGAGCTAATCCCCACGAAGACACCGGGGCCGTGAAACGTTAAACGTCAAACGTAAAAAGAGGTCCACTACGATTGCGTTTCTCCTTCCGCACTTCGCTTTACGTTTTACGTTTTACGTTTTACGTCTACCCGTGGGGAAGGAACGGCGCTTCGCGGCTCAGGGGGATGGGCGGCGCCCCCTCGCGCAAACGGCCACGTTCGAGGGTGAGGACCCGTTTGCCCATGCGCCGGATCAGATCCACGTCGTGCGTGGCGACGAGGACGGTCGTGCCGCGGATGTTGATGTCTGCGAAGAGCCGCATGATCTCCTCTGCCAGCAGGGGGTCGAGGTTGCCCGTCGGCTCGTCGGCCAGGAGCAGGGCGGGCTCGTTCACGATCGCGCGCGCGATCGCCACGCGCTGCTGCTCGCCGCCGGAGAGATCCAGCGGGTAGGCGTTCATCTGGTGGTGGAGGCCGACGCCCTTGAGGACCTGGTAGGCGCGCCGGCGCTGCTCGGCCCGGGGCAGGCCGAGCACGTTCTGGACGAAGGCGATGTTCTCGAAGACCGTCTTTCGCGCGATCAACCGGAAGTCCTGAAAGACGACCCCGATCGTCCGGCGGAAATACGGGATCTGGGAGGATGGCAGGACCCAGATATTGCGCCCGTTGACCACGATCTGCCCCGACGTGGGCTGCTCATCGCGGATCAGCAGCTTCAGGAAGGTCGTCTTCCCGGCGCCCGAGGGGCCCGTCAGGAAGACGAACTCTCCGCGCTCGATCTTGCAGGTGACGTCCGTCAGGGCGTGCTTGAAACGTCCGTACTCCTTGGAGACGCCGTAGAGCTGGATCACGCGGGGTCCCCGAGCGCCCGGGTCAGGGCCTCGCGTACGCTCGCCGGATCCGCCCGGCCCCCCGTCTTCTTCATCACCTGGCCGACGAACCAACCGAAGATCTGCGTCTTGCCGGAGCGGTAGAGCGCGGCCTGCGAGGGATTCTCCGAAACGATCGCGCCGACGAGGGCCTCGAGCTCCCCGGCATCGCTCATCTGGGCGAGCCCCTTCTCGGCCACGATCGCTTCGGCCTCAGCCGGCGAGTCGAGCATTGCCGCGAAGACTTCCTTGGCCGAGGCGGCCGAGATCTCCCGGCGCTCGAGCAGGCGCAGCAGGCCGGCAAGGCGCGCCGGCGAGACCGCGAAGGACCGCGCGTTCTCCGGCGAAAGCTTCCGCTCCTTCATCCAGCGGAGCACCTCGCCCGTCACCCAGTTGGCCGCGAGCCTGGAGGGGACGAGACCGGCGAGCTCTTCGAAGTAGTCGGCCAGCTCCCGGGCCGAGGTCAGCGTCTCCGCGTC
>JAWOLE010000315.1:0-6303 GCA_033853815.1 Thermoanaerobaculia bacterium | reverse complement strand
GCGACCAGCGTGTACTTCGCGTCCGACCGAAGGTAATCGACGTCGTCGATCGCGATGAGGCGCACGGTCCTCCCCGCCTGGGCCCGGATCCATCGCAGGGGCTCTCTTTTCCGGCCGCCCTGCAGCTCCGCGATCTGGGCGCTGAGTTGCTGCAGGAGCTGCTCGGTGTTGACCGCAGGCCTCGATGATTGCAGGCGTTCCTTGAGGCGGCTCACGGTTTCCGCGAGCCGCGCCTCCTCGACGGGCTTCAGGAGGTAATCGAGCGCACCCTTCGCAAAGGCCTGCACCGCGTAGTGATCGTAGGCGGTGACGAATACGAGATGCGCGCGGCGACCGATGAGGTTCGCGGCATCGACGCCGGAGAGACCCGGCATGTGGACATCGAGGAAGCAAATGTCGGGATGCCGCTCCTCGAACAGCCGGACCGCCTCCCGCCCGTTCCGCGCCTCGGCCACGACTTCGAGCTCCGGCCAGACGCTCGCGAGCTGGCGCCGCAGCGCATCGCGCAGGAGCGGTTCATCGTCCGCGATCAGCGCGGTTGCACGGGCGTTCATGTTCGTGCCGGCAGATCGACTTCCACGGCGACGCCGCGGGGGGCGGCGGACGTCAGCCGCAGCTGCGCTGTGTCACCGAAGATCAATTGTAGCCGCTCGCGCAGAGTCGTGAGCCCCGTCCCGAGGCCGTTCGCCGACGGCTGAAATCCAGCACCGGTGTCCGTCACGCGCACCACACAGCGTTCCCCAAGCCGTCCAATGTCGATGTCGATCCGTCCTCCTTCTTCGCTGGGATCGATCCCGTGCCGCACGGCATTCTCGACCAGCGTCAACAGGGTGATGGGAGGGCAGCGAACCTTCAGCGCTGCCGGGTCGACGTTCATCGCGAATTGCAGGCGATCGGGCATGCGCATCTGCATCAGCTCGAGATACGGTCGAACGAGCTGCAGTTCGCGCTCGATCGTCGCGGCGGGTTCGTTCAGCAACGGCACCGCCGCCCGCAGATAAGCGATGAGGCTCCGGAGCAGGTTCGACGCATGCGGCGAACCGGCATCCACCAGCGCCTGCACGTTCGCCAGCGTGTTGAAGAGGAAATGCGGGCTGATCTGCGCTTGCAGCAGATGCAGGCGCGCGTCGAGCGCCTGCCGCTCGAGCTCGCTGCGCTCGAGCGCGAACGCGAGCTTCTGACCGCGAGCGAAAGCTTCCTTCTGACGGACGATCGCCGCGAGCGCGGTCCATGGCGCGACCAGGAGGCCGGCGTACGTAAGGATCAACCATCCGCTCAAGCGGGCGCGCACCGCCCAGAACGGCGGCGCACCTCGGGAGGTGGACAGGAGGTAGATCAGCATCGTCGCCACCGGCATGGAAATGCCGACGGCAACGACTTGAAGGGCCCATCGTTGCAGCCATCCAGGCAGCTTGCGAGGCCACACCTCGAAGAGCGCGAAGGCGGCCGTACCCGACAGACCGAGGATGGCGGCGCGGAGGAAGAGTGAGGACGTTGACTCGGCCGCGTGATTCTTCCAGGGAATGAGAATCGCGAAGCCAACGCCGATAGAAATGGCCAGCGCGACGGCAGCGCGCCACGATGTCTTCGCAAGGATGCCGAGAGGTCTGGCCGTCGTCGCCATGTCGGATGTCACCCGGACGATACCTTCATGTGTCTCTCAGAGCGCGCCACCCGATACCTACCAGCACGATATGCGTCCCGCTGGCTCGCCGGGCAGCGCTTTGCGACGAAAGAAGGATTCTCGCGAACGAGCCGCGGTCATGGCGGGTTCAAATTAGCACGCAGACCGGGTCAGGTTTGAATATTGCGCCGATCAGGGGAGTTGAAGGGCAACCGGTCATTTCCTCCAGATGCTTGACGCCGGAAGGGAGCGAGCGGGAGGACGGCGGAGGCTAACACCCGATATTCACGCCTGACCCCATTTCCTGTCCCTGTCTCTTTCCAACACCTTTCTGCGATAGCTCACCCTAGAGCCTCTTAGGCTCGATTGTAAGATCTCCCTCTATGCGAGCTAAGCGCGTGTGTTCCGTCACCGGCGTTGACGACCCGTCTGTACTTCAGGCTCTCGGAGCTACCATGGTGAACTTCGCGATACTCGAGGTAGAGCTCCGAATCGCACTCGGTATGTTGCTCTATCCGCCCTCCAGCCAAGACATCGTTGTGAACGCTGGAAGGGTGCTCGTCCTAACCGCTAATTTGACATTCAGGCAGCAAGTCCAGGCGTTCCGCAGTCTGCATCAGCTCCTTCACGGCGACTCCTCGAAAGATACTTTGATGAGTCTGTGCAGACGCCTACAAGAAGCGGGGCAAAGGAGGAATCAGCTTATTCACTCCCGCTGGAAGGGGAACCGAGATGCTACCGGGGAAGCCATCAGGGTAAAAGCTACTGGCGAACCCCGCCCAGAGATGTGGTGGCAGGTAGAGACTCTGACCGCCTCTCAAATCAACCAGTTTGCCGACGATTTGTTGGAGCTGGCAGGCGACCTCGAGCTTTTTGCTCGCCAAGAACCTACGCGCCCTAAGGCTATGGCATAATAATACCCGATATTCACGCCTGACCCTCATTTCACGTCGGCGACTTCGGCGTAAAGTAACCTCGATCCCTAAGCGGGCGTTCGGGCTCCCCCAGGTATCCGGACCTGTTTTCGCACGACGCCGTGGACGGCAGCGCCAGCCCTGTGAGCTAGTCTTTCGATGACGTGGTAAGGAATCTGCCTCGTTACCGCCAGCTCGACTCTATATTTCGCTTCATCCCGGCGATATTCGGATGAGCTCGCTTTGACACCGTCCTCCCCAGCAACTGCTTCAACAAAGCGCCGGAGGGCATCTTCTGTGCCTTCGAGCTTCACCACAACCGTTTGGGCTGACCCCTCCGTGCCGGCAACCCCCTTTGCCCCAGACATCTCGGCTTGAGTCGAGGATCGCAGAGCCGCGCGAAGACCCGCCTCGGCGATCTCACGCGCCTGAACCGACGTCGCTAAGGTAAAGTCGACGAGTCGAACAGCGTCCAACTCTCGGTCGCCCGTACTGCCGTCGAATGCCCGTTGGCCAGTCGTGGTCTCATAGATTTCCTCGAACCGCCGCAGGACGTCCTCCGTGAGCATCGCTGGGAGGTTCTCAACTCTTAGCCGCCCGCCCGTTCGCACGCGGTACTCCTCCAAGCGCCCCAAGGCATACGCTAGCGTCAGCTTATTCGGCGCGAAGCCCAGACGCCCCTGGAACACTCTTGCGAGCTGCGCGACGGTACTCCGAACCTTCGCCTTCGGCCGGCGACTCCGCTTCGCCGCTTTTGGCACATGCTGGGGTTCGCCACCGTGAAGTTCTGCGTGCGCCTGATCGACGGCGGGGCGCTCAAGCATCTCGCATAAGTGATCCGCCTGACGCGCGGCTGCTTGAAGGTATAAGCCTAAGTCGCTGAAACCGCTCTCAACAAACTCCGGGATCCTCTCCCCCGAGCGCACCCGCTCGTAACGATACTTATGGTCAATCTCACCCCAGGCCTCTTCAAAGATGGTGCGCAATTGCAATTCAGCTTTCAGGCCTGCTAAGTCTAAGGGTGCCTCCAGAGCTCTGCCGAGCTTTACGACGTAGTGAACAGATGAATAACCCGAATACTGCATGTCCAGCGTACCGGCCATTCCGCCTGCCAGCGGCTCACTACCCGGTCGCACGAGAAAAGTGGTCTTCTCTACTGGGCCGTTAACAATCTGAAGCCGGTGTTCTGTCACAAGGGAATCTAAGTACTGGCGGACCTTACCTAGATCGGAGAGTCGCAGGACTACAACTCGGACGCCCAGAAGATCGTCGATGCGGTTCGCGAAATTCGTGTGGTCGACCTTAGGCGAGCCAGCACGCCGCCTGGCATTCAGGTCATCGATCTTCTCGAGAAGCCGTTGATGGCCTTTTAGGCGGTGCTTCACGGCGTAGACAGCATTGCGCGGAAACCTCACGTCTTGGTCGAGAATACGATGCAATTCCGCCGCGAGAGCGAGATAGCGATCCTGGCTCTCGTAGAATGCGACACGGATTCGGTTCGCCTCGCGCGTCTTGATAGGCGACGACTTGGGTCCGTTCATGCTGGTCTCGGGGCTTCTGGCGTCAGGTCTAGGTTATGCACGGAGCTTCGTCCTCAGAGGATTCGGTAGATTCGGTAGGCGACCTTGCCGGGGACATACCGGAAGACCCCTACTGCTACGACCCTGTTGAGCCAAGCGTACTTCTCCGCGCCGGTTTCGAAGAGGGGCTGGAGGCGCGCGAAGAGGGTGCCGTCCGGGGCGGCGTAGGCGAGGCCGCGGCAGGTCATCAGGATCTTCTGGCCGTCGTCGGTTTGAAGGAGGAGGCGCAGGTCGAGGACGCTCGAGCCGTCCTGGCGAATGGTGATCGCGTCGCCACTCGGAGCGATGACGGTGCCCTTGAGCTTCGGGCCCTCGAAGGTCCCCGTCGAGACCGGGACGACGACCCGGTTCCCGCCGGGCGATCCCACGTTCGTTGCCGGGCCTCTTTCGAAGACGAGGTCGAAGAGGAGTTCGGACTCGAGCTTCTCAGCGGCCGGTGACGGCGGCGGAGCCGGCGTGGGCGTTGGCGACTCGGCTGCTGTGACCGAACTGCCAACCAAAGCAGCGGCCGCGATCACCGCGGCGCCGACCTTAAACATTGGGGTCAGGTCTATGTTATACACTATGGAACTTCACTCCTCGCCTAGAGCTGTTGCGAGCAGGCTTGAAAGCTCGGCTTTGTGGACCAAGGCGTTGCCGGTGGCGGGGCTGGGGCTGGCGGGACGGCCGGCGTAGCGGAGAGGCACGGACAGGTGTAGCCGGGATGCTATGAAGGTCCAAGGGCCCATGTTCTGGGGTTCTTCCTGGACCCAGACGGCGTCCTTCGCGGCGGGATAGCGTGAGAGCACCGATTTCAGGAGATCGGTTGGGAAGGGGTAGAGCTGCTCTACCCGAATGATTGCCGTGTCGGTGGACTTGCGGGCGGCGCGGACGGCGTGGAGGTCGTAGTAGACCTTGCCGCTGCAGAAGAGGAGGCGCGTCACTTCGCCAGGATGCTGGCTTTCGGGATCGTCCAGCACCGCGGAGAAGCTCCCCTTCCCCAGGGCGTCGAGCGGCGAGAAGGATGCCGGGAGGCGCAAGAGGCTCTTGGGTGTGAAGAGGATCAGGGGCTTGCCGTCCTTCGCGTGGAGCTGGCGGCGGAGGAGGTGGAAGTACTGGGCTGGAGTCGTCACGTTGCAGACTCGGAGGTTCTCGTCGGCGCAGAGCTGGAGGTAGCGCTCGATCCGGGCGCTGGAGTGCTCGGGGCCCTGGCCTTCGTAGCCGTGCGGGAGGAGCATCGTCAGGCGGCTCGTCTCGCGCCATTTGTCCTCGGCGGACGTGACGAACTGGTCGATGATGACCTGGGCGCCGTTGGCGAAGTCGCCGAATTGGGCTTCCCAGATCACTAGGGAGTGCGGAGATTCGACGCTGTAGCCGTATTCGAAGCCGAGGACGGAGGCCTCGCTTAGTGGGGAGTCGTAGATTTGGAACGTGGGAGGGCCTGGGGGCGACGACGAAGGGCGGGCGGGCGCAAGGCCCGCCCCTACGGCACCCGACGGGGGCGACGAAGGCGACGGGGGGCGGGAGGGGACAAGCCCCTCCCCTACGGCACGTTGAGAGTCCGACGAGGACGACGGGTCGGGGGCGCACTGGGCCAGGGAGCAGAGGGGGGTCCAGGTCTCGCCGGTTTTGGTGTCGTGGAAGACTACGTGGCGCTGGGAGAAGGTCCCTCTGGCGCTGTCCTGGCCAGACATTCTTATGGGACTGCCTTCCAGTAAGAGGGAACCGAAGGCCAGGGATTCCGCGGTGGCCCAGTCGATCGGTTGGTCGGATTCGATCACCTTGGCTCGGCGGGCGAGTTGCTGGACCATCTTGGGGTTCAGGTTGAAGCCCTGTGGGACTGTCGTTATGGCGCGGCCGATCTGCTGCAGGGTTTCGAGAGGGACGGCGGTTGGCACTTCTTCGATCGTTCCCGATTCGTGCTGGGGCAGATCCTTCGCTTCGCTCAGGATGACAGAGGTGGCTTTTGATTTGGCGGCGGTCAGGGCCTCTTCGTAGGCGTCGTGCTGGCGGTCTTCCAGTTGCTTGACGTCCTGTTCCGATAGGACGCCTTCTTTGATGAGGTGGGCGGCATAGAGAGCGCGGACGCCGGGGTGCTCCTCGATGCGCTTGTACATGAGGGGCTGGGTGTAGGTCGGCTCGTCGGTCTCCTGGTGGCCGTGGCGGCGGAAGCCGATCAGGTCGATGACGACGTCCTTGTGCCACT
>JAWOLE010000314.1:0-16910 GCA_033853815.1 Thermoanaerobaculia bacterium | reverse complement strand
CGTGGGACGTGGCCTTGATGAGGAGCGCCGCAATGGCCTGAACCGGAAGGGTCACGAGGAAGAATGCGAGCGAGAGCGTCAGGTCGAGGCCCCTCTTCGCGACGAGCTGAATGGGATTTGCCGGAGTTGTCGTGAAGGAGAGGAGGGCGACGCCGTCCAGTTCCTCGAGGACGGGTCGGGCCAGGACGTGGGGAAAGATGTCGAGCGAGACATGGGCCCGCACGCCGTGACGCTCGGTCACGAGCAGGGCGTCCTCGTACTCGCCGAGCTTGCCTTTTTCGATGACGAAGATGACCTCGTCCACGACTTCGCGGGACAACACGGCCTCCAGGTCGGTGATCTTGCCCAGGCAGGGCCAGCGCTCGGCGCGCCGGATCTCGCCGCCGTTGTCATCGTCCAGGTAGCCGACTACGCGAAAGCCCCAGTGGGGGTGGGCCTCGACGAAATCTCCGAGCTGAACGGATTTCCGGCCGGTGCCCACGAGAAGCACGGTGCGGAAGTTCAACCCGCGCGCCCGGACCCACCGCGAGATCAGGCGCAGGACAACCTTCTCGGACCCGAGCAGCACGAAGTTGACGACGAAGAAGACGACCAGGAAGAAGCGGCTCACGAACTCCTGACGAAGCCCGTAGACGAGCAGGGCCAGGATCGCGGTGCCGCCGAAGGAGACCTTCATCGCTCCCCAGATCTCTTCGACGAGAGGGGTCGTGCGGTGGCTGCGGTAGAAGCCCGCGGCGAAGAGGAGCAGGCCCCAGACGGGGACGATGAGGAGAAGCAGGAAGAGATACTCTCCGAACGGCGCCACCTGAGGACGAAAGACGGCCGGCAGGACTTTCGGCAGAACGACGCTGCGCAGGAGGTAGGCGAGGGGAAGGGACAGCGCCGTCAGGACGAGGTCCCAGATCTGTACCCCGAGGGCAATCGCACGCGCCTTCTGCTTCAGCATGGAATCCGGCCTTTCGGCCGAGGAACCGTCGCGATGTTATGAAATGCCGGGCCGTCCTTCAAGAACTGCTTCGTAGCGGCCGGCGACGTCTTCCCAGCGGTATCTCTGCGCCACGCGGGCCCTCGCACGATCTTTCCATACGGAATAGGACGCCGGAGCGTCCAAAAAAGCCGCCAGCAGCGCCGTGAGAGTCTCCGGCCGGGCTGCCTGGAACGGCAGTCCCGCCCCCCCGGCAACCTCCTCGTTCTCCGGCGACTGGTTGTAGCAGACGACACGCCCGAACCCCAGCGCCTCCACGAGAGCAGGATGCGTGCCGCCCACTTCGGTCGCCTGGATGTACACGGCGGCGTTGGCCAGAAGCTGCCGGTATCCCTCGCCGTAGATCGCCCCCGGAAAGCGCACCCGCGGGTCGGCCTGCCTGTGCAGCCTTCGGATGTAGTCCCCCGCGTAGGGCGCGTCGCCGACCATCACGAGAGGGGTCTCCCCCGGCACGTCCCGGTAGGCTCGTACGACGGCGTCCGCGTTGTTCTCCGGCTCGAGCCGCGAGACATAGAGCGCATACCGCTCCGGCTTGAGCCCGAGACGCAGCAGGTTGTCGTGTCCCGTCGGAGCCGGCAGGTCCCCGCCATAGGGAATGAAAACGGATGAGATCCCGAACCGCTCCCGATAGTAATTCTCGATTACTCGCGCGTCGGTGACGACCACGTCGGGCAGGATCGTCGAGAGCCTTTCGGAGATCCGGTAGGCGAGCCTGCCGACCGCGTTCCACTTGCGCCGGTTGCGCTCGAGACCGTCCACGTTCAGGACGACGCGGGTCCGGCCGGCCAGCCGCGGCAGGAAAGACGAGGCGGCGTTGATGGCGTTGCAGACAAGGACGGCATCGTAACGTTCGAGCGCCGCGTCTACCCCGGAAAGAAACCCGTGCGCGACCGTATCGAAGTATTTGCTCGGGATCGTCGGCAGCACGCGGATCTTGGCGCCGCGCCATTCGTGCCGCCCGGGCTCGGCGTAGCGCGTGCGGGTGTAGACGGTGACGTCGTGGCCCCGCGAGGCCAGCCGCGCCGAGAGTTCCTCGGCCAGCGTCTCGAAGCCGCCGTAGCGCGCGGGAATCCCCCGCGTTCCCAGAATCGCGAGGCGCACGGGGAGAAGCTATCAGCTGTCGGGAGGCGGCTTTCAGGCCTGCGGTCGGCTTGGGTGCACGCTGCGAGAATCCGGGGGCGCTCCGCGCCGAGTGCGAACTTTCTCCTGGATCTCTCGACGCTTGGCCCACAGGCGTTTGCGGTTCCGCCAGAGCCAGGAGAAGGCCGGCAGCGAGGATCTCTCGACCGTCAGGCACGCGCCGAGCACGACGAGATCGCGCGCCAGCGTCGGCAGGAGGGTTGCGGCGAACTCGGGGCCGGACTGGTTGTTGATGCGAAGCAGGAACCGGTTCTTGACCGAGTGGAAGTTGACGAGCGGCGACATCCGGCGCCGCCGCTCGGGCAGATTGCGGCGGCGATGGAAAGCCACGGCCTCCGGGACGTAGAGGCACTTCCAGCCGAGATTGCGAAGCCTCCAGGAGAGGTCCGCGTCCTCCCGGTAGAGAAAGAAGTCGGAATCGAAGATGCCGGTCCCTATCCTCGCCGATTCGAGCGCCTCGCGGCGGTAGAACCCGGCGGCTCCGCTCGCTCCGAAGATCTCCTCCTCGACGGTGTACCGTCCGTCCGCCCGTTCGCCGGACCCGCGATCGAAGTGGCGGCCGCTGGCCGTGCGGTAGATCCCCGTCGAGTCGAGCAGCCCTGTCGGGGCGAGGTCGGGGCCATCGGCCCGGAGAAGTCTCCCGGAGGCGGAGCCCACGTCGGGCCGCAGGTCCAGACGCCTCGTCAGGACCGCCGCGAAGTCCGGTTCCAGGCGGCAGTCCGGGTTCAAGGCCAGGACGTAGCGGCCGGACGATTCCCCGATTCCGATGTTCATGGCCGCCGCGAATCCGACGTTCTCGGGCAGCTCCAGAAGACGGACCGCTCCGCCGCCCACCCGTCGAACCGTCCCGCGCGAGAGGTCGGATGAGCAGTTGTCCACGACGACCGTCTCCGTGGCGACCCCGCGCTGGTCCAGCGCCGATCGGACCGACGCGGGCAGGTCTGCCTCGTCGTTATGTGCGACGACGATGATGGAAACGTCGATCATGAGGATCTGAAGATTGAAGATTGAAGATTGACGATTGACGGGGGTCGAGGCCGAGGGCGACGGCGAGGGTGGCGACATAGGCGCGGGCCGACTCGCGGCGCGGGCGTGGCAGCCTCGGCCGAAATGGAAGCACCGCCAGGCGCAGGAGCATGCCGACGACCAGGAGCGGCCTGTAGAGGAGGCGTCCCGCCAAGCCGTAATGGAGGCGCCGGTAGAGTAGAGCGTTCCTGTAATAGACCGGAAGAAAACGGGCGTACCCGAGAGCCTCGGAGGACACGCCGCCCCGGTGTCGAAACCGCGCTGCCGGCCAGTAGAACGTCTTGCCCTGCGCCGAGAGACGGGCGCACAGATCGACGTCCTCGAACCAGGCCGGCACGAACCGGGCGTCGAACCCGCCGACTTGCAGGAAGACGCCGCGACGGACCGCCAGGGCGGCAGCGGCGGCCTGCTCGACTTCGAAGGGGCTCGTCCGGTCCACGTCGGCGTAGCGGTGCCGGCGGCGGCCGCGGTTGTCGGGAGCGAGGTGATCGACGAGCAGAAGATCGCGCGCGTCGGAGGTCAATCCTGGAAGCCGGCGGAGCTGAAAGGTGAACTGGTCCTCGCGGCCCGGAGGAGAAAGCCGTTGAACGATCTTGGATTTTGGATCTGCCTTCGCTGAGGCTTCGGCGGACGAGTTTTGGATTCTGGATTCGGCGGCCGGATCTTCCCAGTCGAGGAGGCGCGGGGCCAGGGCTGCGGCTTCGGGATGGGCTTCGAATCCTCGCGCCAGCTCGGAGAAGGGATCTCCCTCGGCTCGCGTATCGGGATTGACGAAGAGCAGAGCGTCGCCCGACGCGATGTCCGCCGCCTGGTTCGCGGCCGGGCCGAACCCGCGGTTGGCGTCGTTGACGAGCACGGTGGCATCCGGCCAGAGGGAGAGGATCTCCCGGCCACCGACGCCGCCGCCGTTGTCTACGACGACGAGGGACACCCGGGGACCCCGGGCGGGAATCCTGTGGCGGGCCTCGGCGAGCGACGCGATGCAGGATCGCAGGTCTTCCGCGTCGTTCCAGGAGACGACGATCACTGTAATTTCCTGGACGCGAGGTGACGAGTCCCTGGTCCCTGGTCCCTGGTTCTTGGTCTCGCTCATGAGGGTCGACGAAGACATCTTCGACTATCGCTGACTAAGGACCAAGGACTAGGGACAAAGGACTTTAGCTACCCGCATGCGGCCAGTGAGAGAGGAGGGCCCGTTGCTCACGCGAGCGCCAGGCAAGCACCGGCAGGCGCGGCCAGACGAGTACCGGAAGGAGCGCCCCCCTCCATCCCAGCCGGCGAACGTGGGCGAGGTCCGCCCGCAGGAGAGCGAAGAGACTGCGAGCGAGAAAGCGGCCGTCGAAGTTGCGAAACAGGGTGCGCCAGCGGTTGCGAGCGGTCCAGAGGGCGCGCTGGGCCGGCGTGCGCCGTCCGGTGCGCGACCCCTCGTGGCGGGCGACGGCTTCCGGGTCGCAGGCGAAGCGCCATCCCGCCCGCGCCAGGCGCAGCGAAAGGTCCACGTCCTCGTAATAGGCGAAGAAGGAGCGGTCGAAGACCTCTCCGTGCGGCGCGACGCCCTCCAGAGCCTCGCGCCTGTAGAGCGTGGCGGTCGCCGAGACGCCCGAAACCTCGAAGACCTGCCGGGGCGCGTCGCCGGCCGGCGCTCCCGCCAGGACCGGAACGGCTTCCCCCCGGCGGTTCCAGTCGAGGCCGGCCGTGTCCACGCGCTGGCCGTCCTGCGTGAGAACGAGGCCCTGGACCGCGGCCAGCCGGGCGTCGAGCGCCAGGCGCGCGGCCAGCCGCGCGGCATAGTCGGGTGCGAGGACGGCGTCGTTGTTGACGAGCAGCACGAAGGGGGAGCGCGTGCGCGCGATCCCCTCGTTGGCAGCCCCGGCGAAGCCCAGGTTGCGCGGAAAGGACACGACGCGCACGTGCCGGAACTCCTCGCCCGCCAGCCTCTCGCGCTCCTCCGGCTGCGACCCGTTGTCCACGACGACGACCGAGAGGTCCACCCCGACCTGAGCCTTCAGGGAGAAGAGCGCGGCGAAGAAGGCGTCCCCGCCGTCGCGGTTGACGACGACGCAGGTGACGTCCGGGAGCTGAAACGGCGGGCTCAAACGGTTGACTCGGCCACGGACGCGATATAAATCGCGGAGTTCATGCTACCACGCGAGTTTTTGCGGCAGAACGCCGAGCGGCTGCTCGCCGAAATGCCGGAGCGGTTCTCCGGCTCCGGCATCGAGCAGTTCGTCGAGCTCGACCGCCAGCGCCGCGAGACCGTGACGCGCCTGGAAGAGAAGCGCCGGCGCCGCAACGAGCTGACGACGGTGCGCGGCAAGCCTTCGCCCGAAGCCCTCGCCGAGATGAAGACGTTGAAGGAGGAGATCCGGACGCTCGAGGCAGCCGAGGAACGCCACAACCTCGATCTCTCCGTCGTCGAGACCCGGATCCCCAACGTGCCGCACCCTTCGGTGCCGCGCGGCAAGGACGAGACGGCCAACCGCGTCGAACGGTCCTGGGGAGAACCCCGCCCCTTCACGTTCCCGCCGCAGCCCCACTGGGACCTCGGGACGGCGCTCGGCATCCTCGATTTCGAGCGCGGAGTCAAGCTCGCTGGAGCGCGCTTCACGGTCCAGTCCGGCGCGGGAGCGAGGCTCACGCGCGCGCTCGCCGCCTTCATGCTGGATCTGCACACGCGGGAGTACGGCTACACGGAAATCTTCCCGCCCATCCTCGCCAACGAGGATTCGCTCTTCGCGACGGGACAGCTCCCCAAGTTCGAAGAGGACCTCTTCCGAACTCGCGAGGGGTACTACCTGATCCCGACGGCCGAGGTCCCGCTGACCAACCTGCACCGCGACGAGATCCTGTCGGCCGAGGCGCTGCCGCTCCGCTACACGGCATACAGCTCATGCTTCCGCGCGGAGGCCGGCGCGGCCGGCCGTGACACGCGGGGCATGATCCGCCAGCACCAGTTCGAGAAGGTCGAGCTCATGACATTCGCGCGTCCCGAGGACTCCTACGACGAACTCGAACGTCTTACGGGCCACGCCGAAGAAGTGTTGAAGCGGCTCGGGCTCCCCTACCGCGTCGTCTCGCTCTCGACCGCGGACCTGGGGTTCGGGTCGGCCAGGACCTACGATCTCGAGGTCTGGCTGCCCGGACAGCAGGCGTTCCGGGAGATTTCCTCCTGCTCGAACTTCGAATCCTTCCAGGCGCGGCGGGCTTCGATCCGCTTGCGCCGGGCGGAGCGGGAAAAGCCCGAGTTCGCGCACACCCTGAACGGCTCGGGCCTGGCGATCGGGCGCACGATCATCGCGATCCTCGAGAACTTCCAGCGCCAGGACGGATCCGTCGAGATCCCGGAAGCCCTGCGCCCCTACTTCGGGGCGGCCGAGATCCGGAAGTAGCGCTGACTATATCGATTCTGATATAGCGGCTCAGAGTGACGGAGGTTTCTGGGGGACGATCGAGCCGGCCGAGACGATCAGCTTCATCGCCTGCTCGGGCGTCATCTCCAGATAACGGACCTTCTCCTCCGGCACGACCAGCAGGAATCCCGTCGTCGGATTGACCGCGCTCGGCACGAAGACGTGGCAGACCCGCGTCCCGAGCCGCTCTCCCGCCTCACTGCCCGCCGCCGAGGTGACGAAGCCGACCATGTGCGTCCCGGGCGAGCCGTACTCCACGAGCGCCACGCGCCGGAAGGCCGCTTCCTCGCTCGAACCCAGGAGAATCTCGGCGATCTGCCGCAGCGTGGAATAAATCTTGTTGACGAGCGGCACGCGGTGCATGACCGCGTCCCAGAGGGAAAAGAGCCGCCGGCCGAGGAAGTTCGTCGTCAGCCAGCCGAGGAGGAGGAGAAGGAGGTTCAGGAGGACGAATCCCAGTCCGAAGACGGAGATCCCCCGGGCGCGCAGCTGCCCTCCCAGGATGCCGTCGAAAAAAGTGAAGAATTTCCAGGCGACCCACAGGGTCAGCGCCGTCGGCGCGAAGACCAGCAGACCCGCCAGGTAACTGCGCCTCACCCGCGCCCAGAACCCCGAGTCCATCGCGAACCATGATCGCACGGACTTAGGCGAGCGAACGCGGGGTAGAACTCCGATGAAAGTTCGGTGAAAAGGGCGCCCCGGCGTCGGCCCGCCTCCCTCGTCGGCACGCGACGGCCCTGCCGCAGTACCAGAACCGGGCCGTCGCTTGTCGTTCGGTCGCATGGACGGTGAGGCAACTGGTCCTGCCTGGTGTGCTCCCTCTCTCAAGCCTCCTCAGAAGGCGGCCCGCCGCCTGGGCTCGCAGCCCGGCTTAGGCCGAACTGAGAGCCCTGGAGGCGGCGTTTCCGAGGAGGTGATGGGTGACGAGCATGGGAGAGCGACGCTGGCGCCTCGATGAGACTGCGAGGACCCCTCAGCGCCGGCCGGTCGGGAGTCTTGCGGCAGGCCGGCGCGTGCCGACGAGGAAAATGCCGACGGCTCCAGGGCGGCCTTTCGCACCATCACCTCAATCGTCCACGGAACCCAATTCACCTTAATAGCGGTTTGCGCTCTCGGTTGCCGTTCCATAACATGAGCGATCCTGACCATTCACGGAGAGGTGGGTGAGTGGCTTAAACCAGCGGTTTGCTAAACCGCCGTAGGGCTAATAACCCTACCCCGGGTTCAAATCCCGGCCTCTCCGCCACCTGCCTGTAACATCCCCCGGCGTGAAGAAGAAGAAGAGCCCCTTGAAGACGGCTCTGGTGACCGGGGCGTCGAGCGGAATCGGGCTCGAGATGGCAAGGATTCTCGCCAAAGACGGCCTCGACGTGGTCCTCGTCGCCCGCCGCAGGCAGAAGCTCGAGGCCGTGGCTCGAGAGCTCTCGGTCACGCACGGGGTCTCGGCCCGCGTCATCGCGAAGGACCTCGCCCAACGCGCGTCCCCGGGGGAGATCGCCGAAGAGCTCGAGGGCGAACGCATCGCGATCGACGTGATCGTCAACAATGCGGGGCTGGGAGTCTACGGACGCTTCTGGAAGACCGATCTCGCGCGGCAGCTCGAGGTCGTCCAGGTCAATCTGGTCGCGCTGACCGAGCTGACGGGGCGCTTCCTGTCCGGCATGGTCACGCGCGGACGGGGTCGGATCGTCAACGTCGCTTCGACAGCCGCGTTCCAGCCCGGACCTCACATGGCGGTCTACTACGCGACCAAGGCCTACGTGCTCTCCTTCTCCGAGGCGCTTGCCGCAGAGCTGTCTGGCACCGGCGTGACGGTCACGGCGCTCTGTCCCGGCCCGACGATCACGGAGTTTCAGCAGACGGCGGGGATCGAGGACTCCTGGCTCTTTCGAGGTCCCCTCGTGATGGACGCGGCAAAGGCCGCACGCGCCGGCTGGGAGGGCGCCCGGCGAGGCAAGCGCATCGTCATCCCCGGCCTCGGCAACAAGTTTCTGAAGGAGGCCGTCCGCTTCTCTCCCCGACGCCTGGTGACCGCCACGGCGGAGACCCTTCAGAAGAAGAGAGGCGGAAAGTCGAAGTGACCGTCGCGCCGCATCCATTTTCCGGCTGCTAGACTGAGACCGCCGGAGGAGTGGCCGAGTGGCTTAAGGCGGCGGTCTTGAAAACCGCTGTACCGGGAACGGTACCGGGGGTTCAAATCCCTCCTCCTCCGCCACTCGAACCCGAGGCCGAAGGGTTCGGCGCCGGCCACCAAAGGCGAACCCACGGCAGCAGGCAGCGCCGGGTCCGCCGGCGCTGTTCCCTCCTCTGCCAGCAATTCCCAGCTAGAGACAAGAGAAAGGCAGCATAAAATCCTACTCAAATGCTCCCAGGGCGGGCGGAGCCTGTGGCGCGGTTGTCTTGGCTTGAGTCATTCAGACTGGGCTTCCCGTCCGCCTGCTACCTGCATCTCATCTTTCCTTTTTGATTTGAAAGGAGGCGTTCCGTGTCCATCCGCAAGACGTCGTTTCTGGGGTTGATCTTTGCCATCCTGAGCGGCGTGGCTCTCGGGAGTGAGGCGATCCCCAACTGGCCGGCACCGGCGACCTGGGCGGCTCCGAGATCGGGCGGGGTTCACACGATGTCGGAAATCACGTTCATGCTGCCGTTCGTCGGCGTTACGCCGTGCCGCGTCGCGGACACCCGTGGCAACGGATTTGCCGGGCAATACGGCCCGCCCTCGCTGGCTGCCAATGCAACACGCGACTTCACAATCACGGGGCAGTGCGGCATTCCCGCCTCTGCCGACGCGGTCTCCTTCAACTTCGCAGCCTTGAACGTGGGCGGAAATGGCGACCTGCGGGTCTTCCCGGCTGGTGGTTCCGTCCCTCTCGTCTCCACCCTGAACTACAACGCCAACACTCCGAATATCGCGAACGCCGCAGTCGTGCCTCTGGGAACCGGCGGGGCGATCACGGTCCAGGCCGACGCCGTCTCGATCGACCTGATCATCGACGTCAACGGCTACTACAGCAGGGCCGGCTCAGCGGCTGAGCAGTTTCGAATCGTCGAGGACTTCTGCTGCAGCGGTGCGGTGATCGTAGGCGAGAACTTGGATACCAGCGCCACGTTTTCTGACGGCGGGGCCTTCGTCTCCCTTTCGACTGGTGACTTTTCGGCGGGTGTGAAGGGAACAAGCCTGGCTTCTACCGGTCTGACCTTCGGCGTTTACGGAGTCAGCCTAAGTACTGGTGGCAACGCGTCCGGGGTGCGAGGGGTTGACGCAACCGGCCCTCCAGTAACATTGCCGTTCCTAGGATTCACAGTGGGGGTGCTCGGCGAAAGTACTACCAATCTGGGGGTATGGGGTCGCTCAGGGAGGGCCGGCGTGGCCGGCTCTCTCTTCGACACTGGTGGCAACATGATCGCCTTCGGCATTCTCGGAGATTCCACCGACTCTTCCAACGGTTTCTATGGCGGCAGCCCCCCCTGGGGCGTCTTCGCCGGAGGCGACCTGGGCGTTTCCGGTGTGAAGCATTTCGTCGAGCCACATCCGGAGGATCCCAACATGGTGATTCTCTACTCCTCTCTGGAAGGCCGTGAGGTCGGGACGTACTTCCGCGGGACGGCCCGCACGGTCGACCATCAAGCTGTCATCGAGGTTCCGGAGGATTTCCGCATCGTGACAGACGAGGAGGGTTTGACGGTGCAACTGACTCCCGTGGGACCGCTGACGACGATGTCGGTGGAGAGCGAGGATTTGAATCGGATCGTCGTCTTGTCCTCGCAGGACGTGACGTTTCACTATCTGGTGCAGGGGATTAGGCGGGGGTACAAGGAGTTTCAACCTCTGGCCAAGGGCGACGAGTTCATGCCGCTCTCGGCGGACGCCCGGATGCCTGCGTATCTGACGCAGGAGGCCAGGCGGCGGCTGATCGCCAACGGGACGTACAACGCGGACGGGACGGTGAACATGCAGACGGCCGAGCGAGTCGGCTGGACCCGTGTCTGGAAGGAGAGGGAGGAACGCGACAAGGCTCTAGCCGCGGCCAACGCCACGGCGCGCCGAAGCGAGAACCCCAGCCCATGATCTGGTGTCCGTGTCTTGTCCGTGAACCACTGCGGACGGGACCCGACGGGAGCCGAGTCCCGGTCTGCTAAAGCTCTGTTTCTGTTGAATGAGTCGCCTCCCGACACGCAGGAGGCGACTCCCGGATTCCACTTGAAAACCGCTGTACCCGGAAGGGTACCGGGGGTTCCGAGCCGACCACCAACGGCAGACGCACGGCAGCAGGCAGCGCCGGGTCCGCCGGCGCTAATCCCTCCTCCTCCGCCAACAACTCTCAGCAGAAGAGAGGCGGCGTAGAATCCGCCTCGAATGCTCCTTGGGCGGGTGGAGCTTTATGGCGTGCGATCGTTTTGCCCTGAAACACTCAGCCGGGCTTCATCTCCATTCTGGGACTTAAAGGAGGTTCCCCGTGTGCATTCGCAGGGTGTCGTTCCTGGTGTTGATCTCTGCCTTTCTGACCGGCGTGGCTCTCGCGAGCGGGGCGATTCCCAACTGGCCCGCCCCCGCGGTCTGGTCGCCGCCCAGGGCCTCCGGCATCACGACGCTTTCGGCGGCGCCACCTCTGCCCTTCATCCCGGTGACCCCCTGCCGCGTAGCCGACACGCGCGGCAACGGTTTTGTCGGACAGTACGGACCCCCCTCTCTCGTCGCCAACGCGACGCGCAGCTTTACGATCACGGGGATGTGCGGGATACCGGCCGGCGCCGCCGCAGTATCGTTCAACTTCGCCGCGCTCAACGTCGCGGGCGGAGGGGACCTTCGTGTCTTTCCCGCGGGGGAGGGCGTCCCTCTCGTCTCGACCCTGAACTACAACGGGAACACTCCCAACATCGCCAATGCGGCCGTCGTGCCGCTGGGCTCCGGAGGAGCGATTACGGTGCAGGCGGACGCGGTCCCCATCGACCTGATCATCGACGTCAACGGGTACTACTCGTCTTATCCGGCCACGAATACAACCTTCGTGATCCAGGATTCGGCGTCTACCGCGATCTATGGCATAACGTACAGCACGGCGGATGACACCACAGCAGTCGTCGGGTACGCTGCTGCGGGACCGGTCGTCGGCGCTACGTACGGAGTCGGCGGGACGGAGAACAGCACGGCAAACAACTCGGCGGGCGTCAGGGGCACGGATTTTTCCGGCACGCCTACTTCCGGCAACTATATCCCGGCGGGGGTTCGTGGAGAGAGCGCGTCGAATTACGGGGTGCTCGGGTTGTCACGAAGTTATGGTGTCGCCGGAGCGGTCCACGACAGCACGGGCACACAGATCGCCTACGGAATTCTGGGAACTACCAATGGGACGGTGACGTACGGGGTTTACTCGGGCGGCGACTTCGGTGGCTCCGGGGCCAAGTATTTCGTCGAGCCGCATCCGACAGACGCCTCCAAGGTCATCCGCTACGTTTCTCTGGAAGGTCCCGAGTCGGGGACGTATTTCCGGGGGCGCGGGCGGTTTCAGAATGGCGAAGCGACGATCGAGGTTCCCGAGGACTTCCGGATGGTGACGGACTCGGAGGGGTTGAGCATCCAGGTGACGCCTATTGGGGATTTCGCCAGCGTCGCGGTCGTTCGAATGGAGCTCGACGAGATCGTGGTGAAAGCCACACGCAACGTGGAGTTCTTCTATACGGTCAACGGCGTGCGTCGGACGCATCGGGACTTGAAGCCGATCGGCCCCGGCACCGAATTCATGCCGAGCAGCGCCGACGCCCGGATGCCTGCTTACCTCACCGAGGGCCAGAAGGCGTTACTCGTGTCCAACGGGACCTACAACGCGGATGGCACGGTCAGCATGGAAACAGCGGAGCGGCTGGGCTGGACGAAGATGTGGGCCGAGCGGGAGGCCGGCGCGAAGGCCCCGTCCTCGAGAGACCAACAGAACGCCGCCCGTTAACAATCTCGGCTATCCGCATTCTGTCCCCGAGGGGGGGTGCGGGCGAACAGCCCTCCGCAAGCATCAGTCCGGTAAGGACTTCTCGGCATGTCGGTGATATACTGACTTCACGAAATCAGGAAGGTGGTCGCTCCAGACGGGTCCTGAGGCCGCCAGCATTCGGGTGCGCTTCCCGAAAGCGGTGAAGAGTTGGATTCTCGCCGTAATCCTGTCCCTGGTGTTCCTGTCCGCCGCGTCGGCTCAGACCGGTATCGCGGTCACGAAGTCTTGCCCGTCCTCAACTCCTTACGCGCCTGGCGCAACTTTCACCTGCACAGGGACGGTTCAGAACCTCGACCCTGACTTCACGGTCACGGATCTCGTCGTCACGAACACGCCCCTCGGGCAAGCGGCCTCGCCGGTCCCCTGCACCGTGAGCGGAAATGCCGTGACCACGCTGCAGCCCAAAGGCACCGCCGGGGACACGTGCTTGTACTCCGTTCAGGAGACCGCGCCCGCGTGCGGCGCTTCGGGCACCTGCTTGGGAGCTCCGGGCACGATCTTCTCGGATCACGTGGACGTTTCCGGGACGGACTCGGGGACGGGCACCCCCGTAGAAGGGTCCGTGTCGGCCGGCGTATGCGTCCTCTTGTGCACGCCGACGCCGACCCCGACCATCACGCCGACGCCGAGTCAGACGCCAACGAATACCCCGACCAACACGCCAACCAATACGCCGACACCGACGCCGACGTTCACGCCGACGCCGACCCCGAGTCGGACGCCGACGAATACCCCGACCAACACGCCAACCAGCACACCGACCAACACACCAACGCTGACGCCGACCCCGAGTCAGACGCCGACGAATACCCCGACCAATACGCCAACCAATACGCCAACCGACACACCAACCAACACACCAACACTGACGCCAACCCCGAGTCGGACGCCAACGAATACCCCGACCAACACCCCGACGCATACGCCGACCAACACACCCACGTCGACACCGACCCCGAGCCGGACGCCGACGAATACCCCGACCAACACGCCAACAAACACGCCGACCAACACACCGACGCTCACGCCGACCGACACACCGACGGGGACGCGGACGCCGACTGCAACACCGACGCCTTCGAATACTCCGACGCTGACACCCACCAACACGCCGACGAATACGCCGACCAACACACCGACGGCGACTCACACACCGACTCTCACTCCGACGCCCTCGAATACTCCGACGAACACTCCGACGCTGACACCCACCAACACGCCGACGGACACTCCGACCAGCACGGCGACGCCCTCGCCCACTCAGACTCCGACGAATACCCCGACCCGCACGCCGACCCTGACGCCGACCAATACGCCGCCGACGAGTACGCCGACACACACTCCGACCAACACACCGACGCTCACGCCGACACCGACTCAGACCCCGACCCTCACGCCGACCAGCACGCCGACTCCCGCCGGAGCCGGGTTCTTCGCAGTGGCGCCCTGCCGCGTGGCGGACACACGCAATCCCGACGGTCCGTCGGGTGGGCCGGCGCTCTTCGCCAACACGGTGCGCAGCTTCCCGGTCGTGGACATCTGCGGAATTCCCCCCTCGGCAAAGGCGGTGGCCATCATCCTGGCCGTCTGGTTCCCGAGCGACGACGGTGATCTTCGGCTCTACCCGGCCGGGGGAGCGGCGCCGCTGGCGAGCACGATCAATTTCCGCCCCGGCATCGTGCGGGCCAACAACGCCGTGGTGCCGCTGGGCATCGACGGCCAGATCTCCGTCCAGTGCGACATGCCGGTTGGCAGTACCGGCAGCACCGGCTTCTTCTTCGACGTCTACGGGTACTTCGAGTAGATCGGAGCCTCAGCAGGAACCTGCCCGGCCGCCCGGGAGGATTCCCGGCGCACTGTCCAGGAAGGCGCTGCCCAATCGTCACGTGGAGGCCCGAAGCGTCGCGTTAAGCGCGTAAGTGCAGCTCTGACAGTGACTTCTGCGCTTCCAGGGTCTCCGGATCGGGCGTCGATTCCCTTTCCACGGCCAGCACCGTCGCTCCGCTAACTGGAGCCAAACTGACTGTCTCCTGTCGTGATCCCATGTGGATTTCCGATTTAGAACATAGAGGAGGTGCTCCGTGTCCACCCGCAGGGCGTCCTTCCTGGGATTGATCTCAGCCTTTGTGACTGGCGTGGCTCTCGGGAGCCAGGCGATCCCCAACTGGCCGGCTCCGGCCACCTGGTCTCCGCCCGGGGCTCGCGGAGTGACGGCGCTTTCGGAGGCTCCGCCGCTACCCTTCGTCGCGGTGACGCCGTGCCGGCTGGCGGACACGCGGGGCAACGGGTTTACCGGGCAATTCGGGCCTCCGTCCCTCGTCGCGAATGCAACTCGCAGTTTCACGGTCACCGGCCAGTGCGGCATCCCGGCCGTCGCCGCCGGGGTCTCGTTCAACTTCACGGCCTTGAACGTCTCAGCTCCGGGGGACCTGAGGGTCTTTCCGGCCGGCGGCTCGGTCCCCCTCGTCTCCACCCTGAACTACAACGCAAACACTCCCGACATCGCCAACGCCGCGGTCGTGGAACTCGGCGGTGGGGCGATCACGGTGCAGGCCGACGCCGTCTCGATCGACCTGATCATCGACGTCAACGGGTACTACTCGTACGCCACCTCCACGCCGCAGTATCTTTCCCTCGCGTATCCCATCCAATCCATCATCTACACCGCGAACGGTGATGCCGTTATCGGGATCAACAACGCAACCACTGGCCAGAATTACGGCGTTTTCGGGCGCACGAGCAGCGCGGGGGCGAATAGCGCGGGTGTCTATGGCAATGACCGGGGGACGGGAACATTGCCGCTGTCTTACGTTCCGGCGGGAGTCCTCGGCTTCTCATCGACGCTGAGCCCGGGCACCGGAGTGCAGGGCATTGCGTATTACCAGGGGGTCGCGGGGTCACTCCTGAACAACGTGGGCTCCGAGATCGCCTACGGAATCCTCGGTTTCCAATCGGGCGCATCGTACGCCGTGTACGCCGGAGGAGATTTCGGCGGCTCCGGGGCCAAGTACTTCGTCGAGCCGCACCCGACCGACGCCTCGAAGGTCATTCGCTATGTCTCGCTGGAAGGGCCGGAGGCCGGGACGTACTTCCGCGGGCGCGGGAGATTCCAGAACGGCCTCGCCACAATCGAGGTGCCGGAGGACTTTCGCATGGTGACGGACCCCGAGGGCCTGAGCATCCAGGTCACACCGATCGGCGAGTTCGCATCGGTCGCGGTCGTTCGGCTCGACCTGGAGGAAATCCTCGTGAAAGGCTCGCGAAACGTGGAGTTCTTCTACACGGTCAATGGAGTTCGGAAGACGCACCGTGACTTGAAACCGATTGGTCCCGGATCCGAGTTCATGCCGAGAAGCGCGGACGCCCGAATGCCTCTCTATCTGACCGAGGGCCAAAAGGCGTTGCTCGTGTCCAACGGGACCTACAACGCGGACGGCACGGTCAACATGGAAACGGCCGAGCGGCTGGGCTGGACGAAGATTTGGGCTGAGGGGGAGGCTCAGGCGAAAGCCGCGGCGGCGTCCAACGCAGTGGCACACGCCGCGACCCTTGGTGAGAGGAAGTAGAGGAGCGGGGAGACGATACCGGGGTTCAAATCCCTGCTCCTCCACCAACAACTCACAGCGCCCCGTGCTTTGGAAGGAGGGTTCCATGGGCCGCGTCATTCGTCTTCTCGGGTTTCTACCGCTTCTTGCTCTGGGGGCGTCCAATCCACGCCTCGACAGTCCTGCAGGCGAACAGATTTCCAACTGGCCCGCGCCGCCTTACTGGTCGCCGACGCAGGTCCGGGCGCCGGGCGAGGTGCGCACCGACTCGGTGATCACCGCCTCGACGCCTCTCCCTTTCATCGCTCTGACCCCCTGCCGCGTGGCCGACACGCGCGGCAATGGCTTCACAGGCGAGTACGGGCCGCCTTCCCTCCTCGCCAACGCGACCCGCGACTTCACGATCGCCGGACAGTGCGGCATCCCCGCCACGGCGGCCGCGGTCTCCTTCAACTTCGCCGCGCTGGACGTCGGGGCCGCCGGCGACCTGAGGGTCTTCCCGGCCGGAGGCGGCGTCCCCCTGGTCTCGACCCTGAACTACAACGCCAACACGCCAAACATCGCCAATGCCGCCGTCGTGCCTCTGGGCGCCGGCGGAGCCATCACTGTCCAGGCCGACGCGACGTCGATCGACCTGATCATCGACGTCAACGGGTACTACGACGGCAGCGGCGCGCTGCAGCTCGGTCTATCCCGCCGCTCCGCCCTCGACCAGTTCTGGACGCCGCAAAACGCCTTGAGCCTGGGGATGACCACCCTCGGCCAGATCCCCGAGCTGTGTCGATCCGACGGCGCGGATGTGTGGGTGGGGGTCGTT
>JAWOLE010000313.1:0-10059 GCA_033853815.1 Thermoanaerobaculia bacterium | reverse complement strand
GAACCTCTCGATGGCCCGGCCGCGGCGGTTGCGGAAGAAGGGGATGAGCCCCTCGAGGAAGACGTTGAAGCGGCGGTTGCTGTCGCCGTAATAGCTGTGCGGGTAGTAACGGTCGAGCTCGGCCGCCGGAACCGGGGGGAAGGTCGTGACGAGCCCGCAGTTTGCGCACCGGGCGAGCGAGAAGGCGTCGTCGACCTTCAGCACCTCCCGCAGCGAGTCGCCGCCGCATCCCATGCACCGCATCGGCGCGGCGCCGGGGGACTCGGCCCCCTTTCCCGTCTCGACCTTCACCTTGCGCCCGGCAGTCTCAGAGCCGCATTCTCTTGAAGAGTTTTTCCGGAATCATGCGAATCAGGAGCATGACCGGCCGCCAGAAGCGGGGCACGTAGGCCTCGTCCGCGCCGCTGAGGACGGCCGCGACGATACGCCGGGCCGCGGCTTCGGGCGAGGCGACGAGGAACATGCCGGGCCGGCCGAACGTCATCGCGGTGTCGACGAAGCCGGGCTTGATCGTGGTCACCCGGACGCCGGAGCGGGAGAGCCGGTTGCGCAGGCCCTGGAGAAAGACCGTGAGCCCGGCCTTGGCCGATCCGTAGACGTAGTTGCTCTGCCGGCCGCGGTCGCCCGCGACCGAGGAGAGCGCGCAGAGGAAGCCGCCGCGCTTCTCCTCGAAATGGTTCGCGAGAGGACCGAGGATCGAGACGGCGCCGACCAGGTTCGTCTCGAGGATCCGCTTCGCCTCGGACGGGTCCGCTTCGGCGCGGGACTGGTCTCCGAGATAGCCGAAGCAGAGCACGGCCCCGGAAAGCGAGTCCCCCGAGGCCTCGCGACAGCCTTCGACGAAGGCGCGATGGGTCTCGAAGTCGAGCGCGTCGAAGGCGAGGGACCGCGCCCGGATCTCGTGGCGAACCCGCAGGTCCACGGCAAGCCTTTCGAGCTCTTCCGCGTCGCGCCCGGCCAGCAGGAGGCCGTAGCCGCGGCGGGCGAATTCGGCTGCGACCGCTCGCGCGATGGCGGAGGCGGCGCCGAGAACCAGGACGGTCCCGGGCGCTGCGGGCGAGGCTCCGGTCGAGGCCGTTGCGGTCATGACGGGAGGATGCCCAGGCGGCGGGCCTGGGAGGAAGAGAAGCGGTTGCCCGGGTCGAGCCGCGCCTTGATCGAGCGGAATTCCTCGAGCCTCGGGTACATCGCGGCGAAGCTCTCCCGCGTCGTGACGGCATCCTTGGCGAGGTAGACGCGGCCTCCGGAGTCCAGCACGAGCCCGTCCAGCTCCCGCAGGAACGGGATCAGGCCGTCGGAAACCGGCAGGTCGAGGGCGAGCGTGTACCCGGGGAAGGGAAAGGAAAGGAGGCCGGAGCTGGCGCTTCCGAAGCTCTTCAGGACGCCGAGGAAGGACCCGCGGCCCGAACCGCTGACGCGCTCGAGCACCTTCGCCAGGCCCGCCCGGCTCGTCTCCGGAGGGAAGGCGATCTGATACTGGACGAAGCCGCGGCGCCCGTACATCCGGTTCCAGTGGGCAATCGCGTCGAGAGGATAGAAGAAGCTGTCGATATCGACGAGGCGGCCCGAGGCCGTCCGATGCAGGCCGTAGAAGAGCGCGTTGAACGCTCCGACCGTCAGCGGGTTCAAGAGGCCGGACGGGAAGTCGAATGGGAGGGAGCGCTCGGAAGGGCGGCGGCGCGACAGCGGGTCGGCGCGGCCGGCAGGCAGGTCGCTCCGCGCCGCGGGGTTTGCCCGCATGAGGACGGATCGGCCGAGAGCGTTTCCCCGGGCCAGGCAGTCGATCCAGGCCACCGAGAACTCGTAGAGGTGGTCCGACTCCGCCATCGCGTCGAGGGCTTGCTCGAAGTGCGAGACCTTCAGATAGTCCACCACGACGTGCGCCGTCTCGACGCGCTGCAGGCGCAGCCGGGCGGTCAGGATGAGACCGGTCAGGCCCGCGCCGCCGATCGTCGCCTGGAAGACCTCGGGGTTCTCCCGCGGCGAGCAGACCAGGGTCTCCCCCTGCGCGGTGAGAAGGCGGAAATCGAGGATGAAGTTCGAGATCGCGCCGACGCGGTGATGGTTCTTCCCATGGACGTCGTGGGCGATGGCTCCTCCCAGCGTCACGAACCGTGTCCCGGGAGTCACGGGCAGGAACCAGCCGCGCGGCAGGAAGCAGTCGAGGATCTCCGCGAGCGTAACGCCCGCCTCGCACTCGAGGATGCCGCCTTCGGGATCGAACCCGATCATGCGGTTCAGACGCTCGAAGGAAATGACCCCGGCGCCGCCGTTCAAGGCCGCGTCGCCGTAGCTGCGTCCCACGCCCCGGGCGATGTAGGTGGGCTCCCCGCCGGACTCGAGGATGGCCGCCAGGCTCGCGCGTCTCTCCGGCCGGAACGTCCGGCAGGTCTCCACCGGAAAGCGCCCCCACCCGGAGAGCGGCCCCACGACCGAAGGCTCCATGCCGGAGGTCGCTAATCCCTTCGCGCCGGCCGACGAGCCCTCATGGCGCGACGGTGACCTTGTAGACGGCTGTGTTGCCGGAGAGAACCGGCGTTAGGAAGGGGAAGGAGGCGATGCCACCCGCCGGGGGATAGATGCGGCGCTCCATGTCGCCGAGGACGACGTAGGTGACGCGGTACTTGCGGGCGAGCATCTCGGCCTTCCGGGGGTCCGACGTCGAATAGAACTCCTTGACCGCGGCGGCCCGCTCTCCGATCTCCTGATCGTTGGTCCTCCAGAGGCCTTCATGGTTGGCCCAGCCGAGCACGGTGGGGATCCCCGTGTGGGTGGAGATTCGGGCGAACTCGGAGTAGGGGTCCCCGGTCGCTTCCAGGAGGACCGAGCCGGCGGGCGCGTTCGCCCGGAGCCAGTCGATGGCCGCCGCGTCCCCCGAATTCCTGCGGTAGAGGGCGTTGTGCAGGTTGAGCGAGAAGCCGCCCTCCTGCTGGCGCAGCCGCGAGACGGCCGCCTCGACCGGGTAGAAGAGACAGAGGACCATCGCGGCCGCCAGCGTGAACCTCACGACCGGCTTCCCGGCGGAGACCTCGCGCCACGCCCTCTCGCCTAAGACCGCCACCGCGATCGCCAGGAGGGGCCAGGCCTGGTGGTAGAACTTGAAAAGCGTGTTCATGCGCTGCAGGGCGTCCCCGTAGGAGTCCTTGAAGTAGATGAACTCGCAGCCGACGACCATGGAGATCCCGAGCACGAGGAGGAAGGCCGTGTAGAGATCCTCGGGATTGCCCTTCTCCGACTTGACGGCGCGGACCGCCAGGCGGACGGCGAGCAGTCCGAGCGGCAGGATCACGACGAGGGCCGGGGCCTGCGCGGCGAAACCGGCGAGCATCGAGGCGAACCAGAAGAGCGCCATCGCGAGATCTCCGCGCCGGCGCGTCCGCTCGTCCTGTTCCTGCTCCGCCCTGGGAATCAGGGCGGCGTAGCCCGCCGCCAGCAGCAGGGCCCAGACTCCCAGGAACTGCAGGAGGTCCGACTTCTGCGTCGCCCACCCGAGCCCCTGCACCTGTAGGGCGTAGGAGCGCGCGTAGGGGAACCAGAGGAGCAGGGAGGCGAGGAGGAGCCCGGCCCCGGTGATCGCTCCCCAGAGGATGTCGCCCGGAGGGGGGAACCGGCGCCCCTGCGTCAGGCGGAAGACTCCGGCGAAGACGAGGAGGATGCCCAGGGCGGGCAGGTTCCAGTTGTTGGCCGAGCGGGCCGTCCCGGCGACCAGAGCGACGAGAAAAAAGGGCCAGTACTTGCGAAGGAGGTCGGCCGGCTTCCAGGGGCGCGGCAGGGCGGCGGCCGGGATCTCGATGTAGCGGTGGGCCACCGTGAACGCCGCGACGAAGTAGGGAAAGGCGAGCAGGTGCGGGTGAAGGTCGGCGTGGAAGAAGGTGAAGAAGGGAAACTCGTTGATCGTCTTGAACTGCTCCGGTCCGATGACGCGGGAGGCGTGCCAGTAGTCGAAGTCACGGGAAAACGGGGCGCGCCAGGCGTCCAGCGCTCCGGTCAGGTTGCCGGCGAACACCGAACCGATCCCGGCCCAGATCCCCGCGGCGAGCCTGCCGCCCGAAAGCCGCAGGGCGAGGCTGGCCGCCGCGACGAAGGAGTAGCCGGCGAAGGTGGCGACGGACAGGTTGTAGGAGACAAACGTCGCCACACCCGAGATCTTGGCAAGGACGGCCGCGAGGAGGTATCCCCAGTAGTAGTAGTTGATCGTGCGGCCCGACATCCAGGGGTCGGGGGGAGGCATCGCGCCGGAGCGCGTGATCGAGTTTAAGAACGCGAGGTCCATGAACTTCTCGGCTCCGAGGACCTCGGGGACGGCCGCCCGGATCACGACGAAGACGGCCGTCGGCGCCCAGAAGAGGAGCGCCGCGCGCTTTTCCTCGGGGCCCCAGAGAGAGTCCGCAGTCCCTCCCTCGCGCCGGGCCGAACGGTGGACGAGATAGGAAGCGCCAGCCGCGATCACGACCGCGGCGACCAGGGTTCCCCGCGAAAACGGGACGAGCCTCGACAGCGAGAGCGCCCACCCGACGTAGGCGACGAGCGCGAGCCCCACGGGGCGCGAGAGCAGCGCGGCGTCCCGCCGGTTGTCGAAGAAGACCCGGAGCAGGGGCAAACAGGAAAGCCCCAGCACCTCGATGGTGACGACCCACATCAGGATGTCGAGCACGAGCCGTCAGTGTAGCAGCCGTGCGGGATATGCTCCCGGACGGTCCGGGGTACTCCGCTTGCACGAGGGATCCGAGAATGGGCCTCAAGGAATACCGGAAGAAGCGTCGTTTCGATGTCACCCCCGAGCCGGCCGGAGAGGAGAAGCGACCGGGCCGCGGGCGAAGCCTGTCCTTCGCTTTCGTGGTCCAGAAACACCGGGCCACCGCTCTCCACTACGACTTCCGGCTGGAGTGGAAAGGAGTGCTCCTGTCCTGGGCCGTGCCCAAGGGACCTTCGCTCAATCCCGCGGACAAGCGGCTCGCGATGGCCGTCGAAGACCATCCCCTCGAGTACGCGAAGTTCGAGGGGATCATCCCCGAGGGGGAGTACGGGGGCGGCACCGTCATGGTCTGGGACCGGGGGACGTGGACGCCCGAGTCGCCCGACGTCGACGAGGCCCTGAAGAAGGGGGATCTGAAGTTCTGGCTCGATGGAAAGAAGCTCCACGGCTCCTGGGTGCTCGTGCGGACGAGGGGGCGCTACCAGCAGGAGGGCAAGACCGCGTGGCTCCTCATCAAGCACCGCGACGAGTTCGCGACCGAGGGAGACGTCGCGGAGGAGGAACCGCGCTCGGTCGTCTCGAAGCGCCTCCTGGTCGAGATCGCACGCGACGAAGGCGGCAACATGGAGAAGGCGGCGAGCGGCGATCCGCCCGCACTGCTCGAGAAGATGCTGAAGAACCCGAAGCTGATCGCCCCGCCGAAGAAGGCGAAGAAGAAAGCCGTCTGGCACTCGAAGGGGGAAGTTTCGTAGTTCCTGTGACAGCGGAATCGATACCGGCCGTGGGATTGAACTTCCCTCCAAATCTGCCCCGGCGTCGGCTGCGCCTCCCTCGTCGGCACGCGCCGGCCCGGCCGCGCAGAGGAATTCCGGGCCGTCGCTCGTCGCTCAGTCGCACGGGAAGCGCGGCGACAGAGAGTGTGTGGTGTGCTCCTTCGCTCATGGCCTCCTCCGGGAGGCTCCGCCGCCGCCGTGGCCCCGGCATGACGATATGCCGGACCGGAGCCCCGGAGCCGGAGGCGTTCCCGTACGGGGTGATGGGTGACGAGCATGGAAAGTTGCGGCCGGCACCATGCTGGACTGCGAGGAACCCTCAGCGAGCGCTGGTTCTCCGGGTAACGGCCTGCGCGAGCGTGCCCCGGCAGGGAATGCCGCAGGCTTCGGGGCGGATTTTCCGCCACCATCGATTCGAATGTTACACGCCACTAGTGTCGGCAGGGCGGGCGGTCGCTTGAAGGATCGCGTTCCGTTCCGGGTCCAACCGATGCTGGCGACCCTGGTGGACAAGCCCTTCTCCAGGCCGGGGTGGGTGTACGAGGAAAAGTACGACGGCTACCGGATCCTGGCCTACAAGGAAGGAAAGAAGGTGACCCTCCTGTCCCGCAACGCCAGGGACCGCACGGAGAGTTTCGCGGCTGTTATGAAGGCCATCGAGACCCTGCCGTCGCGAACCCTTCTCCTGGACGGCGAGGTCGTGGCCTTCGACAAGAAGCTCGTCTCCCGCTTCCAACTCCTCCAGCAGGGCCGGGTTCCCTACGTCTACATGGTCTTCGACTGCCTCTACAAGGACGGCCGGGATCTGCGTTCGCACCCCCTGCCCGAACGCCGCGCAGCCCTCGAGGAGGCGATCGGGAGGACGGAGCGGCTCTTTGCGTCCCGCCGTCTCGCCGATGACGGGCTCGCCGCCTTCCGAGCCGCCAGGAAGAAGGGTTACGAGGGCCTCGTCGCCAAGGATTCCACGGCGCCCTACATCGAGGGGCGCTCGACGAAGTGGCTGAAGGTCAAGGTCCATCAGGAGGAAGAGTTCGTGATCGTCGGATTCACGCCTCCCGAGGGCAGCCGGACGCATTTCGGAGCCCTGCTCCTGGGCGCCTACCGCGGGGGGGAGCTTCTCTACGTCGGCAAGGTCGGAACGGGATTTACCCATCAGACCCTGAACTCTCTGCACGCGAGACTCCGGCCGCTCGCCCGGAAGACTCCGGTCGTCGCGAATCCTCCGCGGGAGAGGGGGGCCGTCTGGGTCGAGCCTCGGCTCGTCGCCCAGATCTCCTTCCACGAATGGACCGCCGATGAGCGCCTGCGACAGCCCGTGTACCTGGGCCTGCGCGACGACAAGAAGCCGTCCGAAGTCGTGTTGCCCGGAGGCAAGAGATGAGCCCGACGTCCCGGGTCAATCCAAAATCCAAAGTCCCAAATCCAAAATCCCCTCTCCGTCTTTCCAATCCCTCCAAAGTCTTCTGGCCCGAAGAGGGGTACACGAAGTTCGACCTCGCGCGCTTCTACGACACGGTCTTTCCGAAGCTGAAGCCCTACGTGAAAGACCGCATGCTCTCGCTCGAGCGCTGCCCGGACGGGATCGCGGGTTCGTGCTTTGTCCAGAAGGAGATGCCGCCGGGAATGCCGGAGGACACGCCAACCCAGAGGATCCAGCACGAGAAGGGGACGACCAACTACGTCCTCGGGGGCCGGCTCGAGACTCAGCTCGCGCTGGTCAACCTCGGGTGTATCGCCGTTCACGTCTGGAACTCACGAGCGAGCGATCCCCGCAAGCCCGACTGGGTCTGTTTCGACCTCGATCCGGACTCCGGCAAGTTCGCCGACGCGGCCAGGGCTGGCCTGATCGTCAAGGACGCCCTGGACGCCCTGAACCTCGCCTCGTTCGCCAAGACCTCCGGAAAGAAGGGACTCCATGTCTTCGTCCCGATCCGGGTCGGCCCGGACGCCGACGACGTGCGGGGCTTCGCCGAGGGGCTCGGGGCGCGCCTGGCGTCGGCGTACCCGAAGGAGCTGACCGTCGAGGGGCGCATCGCGGCGCGGAAGGGGCGCGTCTACCTCGATCCCTTCCGCAACGGCTTCGCGCAGACGGTCGTCTCGCCCTTCTGCGTCCGCCACGCCCCCCACGCTCCGGTCTCGACGCCTCTCGCGTGGAAGGAAGTCTCGCCCGAGCTCGTTCCCTCCGGCTTCAACCTCGGCAACTTCTCCGAGCGCCTGGAGAAGAAGGATCCCTGGTCCGATTTCTTCGAGGCCCGGCAGGATCTGAAACCCGCCCTGAAGGCCCTCGCGAAGCTGTGAAGCCGGCCACCGCGGCTATATCGATATTGATATAGACCTCGGCCACCCGTCGCCTGCCCGACCAGTCCATTCACAGCTGCGATCTGCAACAGGCGCCCCGGATCCGTCGTCGTTCCCTCGTCGGCACGCGGCGGCCAGGCCGCAAGCATTACCGGAGAGCCGCCGCTCTGGTCACTCGGGCACAGGGACAGCGGTCTCAGTCACGACTGTGGCGTGTGCCCTCGGACAAGGCCTCCTCCGGGAAACGCCGCCGGCTCCGGGGCTGGCAGTGTGGCTTAAGTTCGAGTAGAGCCCCGGCGGCGGGACGCCTCCCAGAGGAGGCGATGAGCGAAGGAGCCTGGCGTGGCGATTCGTCCGCCTCGTGACCCCTGCGACTGAGCGACCAGCGACGGCCCGGTTCTCACTTTGACGGCCGGGCCGGAGCGTGCCGACGAGGGAGGCGGCCCGACGCCGGAGCGGCTCGAAGCGCCGCGAGGACTTGGAGGTGGCGCATCGGAGCGGTGTTAGCCTGTGGGGAAGTGGAGGGACTTCAAAAACTCATCGGGTTTCTCGGGAGGCACTTCGGGCCGCCGCGTCTCTTTCTCGTCGTCGCGGGGTGGATCCTGGCGCTGGGAGTCTGGGGCATGGTGGCCCGCAACGACCTCCCGATGGAGCACGCGATCCGCTGGGAGATCCCCGTCGAGCTGCGCGCGCCGCTCTACGCGAAGTTCGATTCCGGGTGGTATCTCTCGATCATCGAGTGGGGCTACGGCCCGCCGCCTCCCCAGGGGAAACCTTCGAGCCACGCCTTCTTCCCCCTTTACCCGATGACGGCCAAGGTCCTCCGGGACACCTTCGCCATGGACGGCTTCCACGCCGGCCTGGTCGTCTCGTATCTCTGCTTCTTCCTCGCGGCCTCCCTCTTCCTGCGCGAAGGAATCGAGCGCCTGGGCGAGGCGGGAGGCTGGCGGGCCGTGGCCTTCCTTCTCCTCTTTCCGACGGCCTTCTACTTCGCCGCGATGTACGCGGAGTCGATGGAGCTCGTCTTCGCGCTGCTGGCCTTCCGCGACGCCCGCCGGGGCAGGACCGTGCGCGCGCTGCTCTGGGGCGCCCTCATGGGCCTGACCCGCGCCTTCGCGATGGCTGCCGGGCCGGCGCTCTTCCTCGCGGCCCTCGAGGCGCCGGGGTTCGCCGGCCTGCGCCGATACGTGCGCGCGGCCCTCCTCGGGCTGGCCCCCATCGCCGCCGTGCTCGCCTGGATCTTCGGGATGGGGTGGGTCAAGGGCGAGCCGGGCCTCTACTTCCGGTCGATGGGAGCGTGGCATCGCGGATCCAGTCCGATCGCGGGGGTCGCGGACTTCTTCCGCGGCTTCTATGACTACGCGCGGCTCGGGGAATTGAAGCGCGATTTCTCCCTCGACCTCGATTACTTCCTGGTCGTCGCTTTCGGCGCCATCGCGATCTATCAGCTCGTCCGCCGCCGCTGGTCCGACGCCGCCTGGACCGCCTGCGCGGTCGGGCTTCCGATCACCACCGGCCTGCCCGGTGGAATCCCGCGCTTCTTCGCGGTGGTCTATCCCGCCTACTTCGCCCTCTCCGAGGCGATGCGCGACGCGCCCCGCGCCCGAGTCGTCCTGTGGTCGGTCTCCCTCCTTCTCCTGCTCGCCTGCTCGGCCCGTTTCGTCAACTGGCAGTGGGTAGCCTGAAGACGTGAAACGTCAAACGTGAAAGGTAAAACGGAGCGCGTTCGAGGACCCGCGTCTTACGTTTTACGGTTTACGTTTTACGCGGTATGAACCCGCGCGAATACGAGGCGCTGTATCGGACCGAGGACCGCCACTGGTGGTTCGTCGGCGTGCGGCGGGAGATCGCGGTCGAGGTGGCGCGAGAGCGTTCCGGCGTGTCCCGATGGCTCGATGCGGGCTGCGGGACGGGCGGCATCCTCGCGAACCTGCGGCTTCCGGGATCTCCGGCGGCCTTCGGCGTTGAAGTCTCGCCGGAGGGCATCGTCTTCTCGAAGCTTCGGGGAATCCGGCGCCTGACCCGGGCGTCGGTCTCGCAGCTCCCTTTCCCGAACGGCGCTTTCGACCTCGTCACTTCGATCGATGTGCTGTGCCACCGAGGCGTCGAAGCGCCGCGCGCGCTGGCCGAGGCGTACCGCTGCCTCCGGGAGGGCGGCCTTCTGGTTCTCCAGGTGCCGGCCTTCGACTGGCTGCGCTCGGAGCACGACGACGCGGTGTGGACCAGTCGCCGCTACCGCCGCCGCGAGGTCAGGAACCTCCTGGCGGAGGCCGGCTTCTCGGTCGAGCGCAG
>JAWOLE010000312.1:0-7801 GCA_033853815.1 Thermoanaerobaculia bacterium | reverse complement strand
GGCAAGGGCAAGTACTGCCCGCCGGGCAAGGACAAGTGCCTCGACCTGGAAGACATCACCAAGATCATGGCGAACAGCCGCGACAATGCCGAGCTCCTGGACGTCTGGCGCGGCTGGCACGCGATCGCGCCACCGCTCCGCAAGGACTTCATCCGCTACGTCGCGCTCGCCAACAAGGGGGCGCGCGAGCTCGGCTTCGCCGACACCGGGGCGATGTGGCGCTCCAAGTACGACATGCCGCCGGACGCGTTCGCGAAGGAGCTCGACCGTCTCTGGGAACAGGTCAAGCCCCTCTACCTCTCCCTCCACGCCTACGTCCGCTGGAAGCTGCGCGAAAAGTACGGGGACGCCGTCCCCGCCGACGGGCCGATTCCGGCGCACCTGCTGGGGAACATGTGGGCCCAGACCTGGGACAACATCTACCCGCTGGTCGCCCCGAAGGACGGGGACCCCGGCTTCGACCTGACCGAGATCCTGAAAGCCCGGAAGACCGAGCCCCTCCAGATGGTGCGCTACGGGGAGGGCTTCTTCACCTCGCTCGGGTTCGATCCGCTCCCGAAGACCTTCTGGGATCGCTCGCTCTTCATCAAGCCCCGCGACCGGGACGTCGTCTGCCACGCGAGCGCCTGGGACGTCGACAACGTCAGTGACCTGCGCATCAAGATGTGCATCGACATCACGGCCGAAGATTTCACGACCATCCATCACGAGCTCGGCCACAACTTCTACCAGCGCGCCTACAACACCCAGCCCTTTCTCTTCCGCGACAGCGCCAACGACGGCTTCCACGAGGCCGTCGGCGACACGATCGCGCTCTCGATCACGCCGGAATACCTCGTCAAGCTCGGCCTTCTCGACAAGGCCCCGGACACCTCGAAGGACATCGGCCTCCTCTTGAAGAAAGCCCTCGAGAAGATCGCTTTCCTCCCCTTCGGCCTCGTGATCGACCAGTGGCGCTGGAAGGTCTTCTCCGGGGAAGTGACGCCGGCCAACTACAACTCTGCGTGGTGGGAGCTACGCAGGAAGTATCAGGGGATCGCGCCCGCCGTCGCGCGCAGCGAGCAGGACTTCGATCCGGCCGCCAAGTACCACGTCGCGGCCAACGTCCCCTACATGCGCTACTTCCTGGCCGATATCCTCCAGTTTCAGTTCCACCGCGCCCTGGCGAAGGCCGCCGGATGCACGGAGCCCCTGAACCGCTGCTCGATCTATGCCAACAAGGAGGCGGGCCGCAGGCTCGCCGCGATGCTCGCGATGGGTCTGTCGCGGCCCTGGCCGGACGCGCTGGAGACGTTGACCGGGCAGAGGCAGATGGACGCGACCGCCATCCGCGACTACTTCGCCCCGCTCCAGAAATGGCTGGACGAGCAGAACCGCGGCAAGCCGGTAGGGTGGTAACCGTCGCTCCGCGCGGCGCGAGCGGCGTGGCTGCGCCACCGGCGGGCGGCTCGGCCGGATACCGCCTCGACCGCCCGCCTCGCCGCACGCTCCGCGCTCCGCTCCCGCGGCGCGCGCCTCCTCCCTCCTTCGTCGGGAGACTACGCGCGCCGCGAGCGAAGTGGGGCAGTGCCGCCTGCCTCGTCCTGCGCTTTCGTTTCCACACCATTAGCTGCAGGCCTTCGCTCCGTGACCGGTGCCGAGAGTTGACTACCGGAGCTGAGAACCCGGGCGCGGGTCAGTAGGTCAGGCGGAGGAGGGCCGGCGGCCCGGGGCCGGCCGGGACGACGACGAAGAGATTGTCGTACTGGTCGCCCGGGATCTCGATCTCGCCGGGACAGCCGAGGGCCTTCAAGAGGGAGGGGATCGTGTCGGCGTGGCCTACGACGAGGACCGTGTCCTTTCCGTGCTCGGCCTTGAGCTTCTGGACGAGCGGCGCCGGGGTCAGCTGTCCCTTCGCGTCCCTGGCGGCGTATTTTTGAACCGGGATCCTCAGGGCCCGCGCGAGCGGCTCGGCCGTCGCGAGCGTCCTGACGAAATCCGTCGAGTAGATCGCGGTCACGCCGGCCCGGGCGAGAACCGCCGCGAGCTTTTGCGCTCGGGCCTGGCCGGCTTTGGACAGGAGCACGCCGGGTTCGTTGGAATCCGATGCCTTTTCGGCGTGGCGGACGACGAAGACCGCGCGCTGCGCCTCGGCCGGCCGTGCCGCGGCCAGGATTCCGGCGGCCAGGAGGGCCGCGGCGAGCTTACGCCCCATGGGCGAAAACTCTACACCGGCCCACGCGTAGGAAGTAAGCGCGGAGAAAAAGGGGAATGCTCGGGTCCCGAGGGATCCCGCCTCTCTTTTCCTCCAAACGAACGCCCGGGCGCCAGCGTCTAAGAGCCTGAAGGATGAAAAGGGGTGCCGGGTGAGGAGGTTCTCCTGGCGGAATCCGAGCGACCGGGGCAGCCGCCTGAGCGGGAGGAAGAGCTCCTGGCGGAGCAGTGCCGCGCGGGAAGCGCTCCGGCCTTCGAGCGTCTGTACGAGCTCCACGGAGCGCGGATGAAGAGCATCGCGGCCAACCTGCTGGGCGACCTTGCGGACGCGGAGGACGCCGTCCAGGAAGCCTTCGTGAAGGTCTATCGCGGCGCCGCCTCCTTCCGCGGAGGCTCGCGCTTCTCCACATGGATCTATCGGGTGCTCGTCAATTGCTGCTACGACCTGCTGCGAAAACGGCGGCGGCGGCCGGAGCCGGCGGAAGCGGCCGGGAACTCCCGGCTCGTCGCTCCCGCGACCGACCATCCGCTGCGCCTTTCGCTCGAAACCTGCCTCAGGGGCCTTCACCCGAAGCGGCGCGCCGTCTTCCTCCTCTTCGAAGTCGAGGGGTTCACGCACCGCGAGGTAGGGGACATCCTGGGATTCCCCGAGGGGACGTCCCGGACGCTCCTCTTCGAGGCCAAACGCGAACTGCAACGCTCCCTCTGGAAGCGCGGCGCTGCGGCAGGCGTTGCGGGAGCGGGCGCGTGAGCGCGTGCCGCCGGTTCGAGCAGGCGCTCGCGCGAGGACCTGAGGCCGTCGCGGCGCTGGAAGCGCATGCCCGCGGGTGCGAGGACTGCCGCGGACGCCTCCGGCTCTGGGAGGAGATCTCGGCGGCGGCCCCGTCGCTCCGGAAGAGCTGGGAGAGCCCGGAGCTCCCCGCCCGGATCGTCTCCGCCGTGAATGCCGCGTCGCCGGAACCGCCAGCGCCGGATCCCGAGCCGCGCCGGCGCCTGACCTGGATCCCGGCGGCCGCCGCGGCCGCGCTCTTCGTTCTCTCCATGATCGGCCTCTACGTTTTCAAGCCCGGCGAGGCGGCGCGCGATCCGTTGTCCAACCTGCGGGCCGTGCGCCAGCCCCTGCTGACGGATTCCACCCTGAGCGACGTCGAAAGCGCCGAGTCGAAGTATCTCGAGTCGATCGAGAAACTCTCGCGCCTGGCGCGCCCGCGCCTGGAGAGGGCCGAGACGCCGCTTCTCGTCGCCTACCGTGAAAAGCTCGAGCTGCTCGACTCCGCGATCGTCGAGGTCCGGGGTCAGATCGAACGCAACCGTTACAACACGCACCTGCGGCGCGAGCTCCTGGCCATGTACCAGGAGAAGCAGCGCACGCTGCAGGACGTGATGAAAGAGGTCCCGTCATGACGATTCCGCAAAGATGCCGAAGTTCCCGCCGGGCGGCGCTGGCGATTCTGCTTCTCGCGGCTGTCCCCATCGCGGCCACGGCCGCTCCGGGCCGGCGCGAGTTCGACCGCGTTTTCAAGAAGACGCTGCCGCTCGCTCCGGGCCAGAAACTTTCCGTCGAGCACAGGAACGGCGACCTCCGGATCGAGACGGGCCGCGAGCCGCAGGTCGTCGTCGAAGCGGCGATCCACGTCTCCTCCTCCGATGAGGAGGGCGCGCAGCGTTTCGCCGACGAGATCGTGATCGACGCGCGCGAGGTTCCGGGTGGGGTCTCGGTGCGCACGCGCTATCCGGAGAAGAAATGGACCGTCGAGGGCCATGGCGACGTCTCCATCGCCGTGGACTACAAGATCCGAATGCCCGAGGGGGCGAACCTCGAGGCGGAGAACCGCTTCGGGAACACCTGGATCTCGGGGATCAAGGGCTCGGCGTCCGTCCGCAACACCAACGGGACGATCACCTTCCGCGACGGAATGGGAAGACAGCGCCTGGAGAACTCTTTCGGCACGGTGGACGTCTCGGGCAACGACGGCGACCTGGCGATCGTCAACTGCAACGGCGCTGTGGCCGCGCGCGGCGTCACGGGGTCCCTGGACGTGCAGGACCGGTTCGGCCGGGTCGAGGCGTCGAAGGTCTCCCGGCGCTGCGTCGTCAACAACAGCAACGGGGAGGTGAAAGTCTCGGAAGCCGGAGGCCCGGTCGAGGTGACGAACTCCTTCGGAACGGTCGAGTTGAGCGCCATCCAGGGGGACGTCGCCGTCGTCAGCGCCAACGGCCGCGTGATCGCACGCGACGTCAAGGGGAAGGCGAGGCTCGAGACGCGCTTCGGCGCGATCGACGCCTCCGCGATCGCCGGCGACGTGACGGCTTCCAACGGGAACTCGCCGATCACTCTAGCCGACATCCAGGGTTCGGCCGACGTGCGCGGCTCCCACGGCGACGTCCGCCTGGTTCGCGTGAAGAAGGGGGTCCGGGTCGCCTGCGGAAACGGCCGCGTCAGCCTGGCCGACGTGGGCTCGGCCGCCTACGTCAAGACGAGCTTCGGATTGGTCGACGCGGCGCGGATCGGCGGCGACTTGACGGTCGAGAACGCCAACGGCGCCGTCCAGGCCTCCGACGTGAAAGGGGGAGCCAGCGTGCGAACGTCCTTCGCCCCGGTCTCCCTGCAGGGAGTCGATGGGGCGGTGGACGTGGACAATCAGAACGGCTCGATCGAAGTCAAGCGCTCCGGCGGCGCGAAGGGGTGCCGGAACGTTTCCCTGAAGACCTCGTTCGCGGCGATCCGTTTCTTCTCGCCGGAAAACGCCGGCTATACGGTGGACGCCCGAACCTCCTTCGGCAAGATCCGTAGCGAGTTCCCCGTCGTTTCCACCGGGACCCCCTCGGAGGGCTCTCTGCGCGGCAAGATCGGCGACGGCCGGTGCGAGTTGACCCTGACGAACGCCAACGGCTCGATCGAGTTGCTCAAGGCGCCCTGACCCGTTGCGCCGCGTCTGGTACGGTCTTCGCATCCTCCGGGGCGTGGAGAAGACCGCCATGAGCGCGCCCAGGCGAATCTGTCTGACCGTGGCCGCCGCTCTGCTCCTGGCCGGACCGGCGCGGGCGCAGAGACAGTCCGTCACCATCCCGTTCCCCCGCGGGGGGTCGGCGGCGGTGGGCCTGTCCAACGGGCCCATGCTCATCAAGTCCGTGGTGCTCAAGGGCGCCCCCGTCGGGCATGACTACCGCTGGGCCCGCCGCCACAGGAACGACACGACGCTGCTGCGTTGGGTCTTCCAGGTGGGCAATGCCGGAGGCCGGGACTGGCACGCCCGCATCCGGGTGCGGGTCTATTCGGCCGACGGGCACCTCCTCGCCTCGAACGACCGCGAGGGCGAGGTCAACTCGCGCGACTGGCACGACCAGATCACGGTCTTCACGAAGATCCACACGCTCTCGTATCCCGCCGCCCACCGCGTGCGCGTCGAGGCTGCGTTTTTTCCCGACTGAAGACTTCGGGAGGACTATATCACAATAGATATAGCGACTACTTCCGGCGGCCGACGCGCCGGCCCTTCAGGTACTTGAACAGGCCGCCGAGGAGGATGAGGGCGACCGCGAAGAGCAGGACGCCGATGCGGCTGGTCCAGCGCACGGCCGCCTCGAATTTCTCTCCGGCCAGGTAGCCGAGCAGCGCCGAACCCGCTCCCCAGAGAATGCCTGCCGCCACGTTCCAGGGAAGGAACCTCCGGTAGGGCATCTTCGCCGCGCCGGCGGCCGCGGGGACGAACGAGCGGATGAACGCCACGAAGCGGCCGAAAAAGACTGCCGGCGCGCCCTTTCTCTTGATCCAGCTCTGCGCCTTCGCCCAGCGCCTCCGCTGGCGCTTGTGCAGGGCGTTCTCGCCGTAGCGCCGGCCGAGAAAGTAGCCGATCGAGTCGCCGAGGATCGGCCCCGCCACCCCCGCGACGAGAACGCCGGCCAGCGGGACGTGCGCGCGCGACGCGAGGACGCCTCCCAGGATCACCGCGATCTCTCCGGGGATCAGGAAGCCGAGAAAGAGGGCGGTCTCCGCGGCCGCGAGGAAGAAGATCGCGCCCACCGCCCACGGGCCCGGGATCGAGTAGAAAGCGGCGAAGAGTCGGTCGAGCACATGGCCTCCCTCGGCCTCCAACCGCGGGTCCTTACCAGCGGTGGTAGGCCGGGTGACCTTCCTTGACCGCAACGAACGTGCCCCGGCAGGTCGCGGTGACCCGCCCGTTCGCCTCGAGCGTCGCGTCCACGACGGCGCGGTCCTCCGAAGACTCCACGACGCGCGCCCTGAGCGTCAGGGGCCCGTCCATGGGCGTGGGCCGCTTGAAGGTGACGTGGAAGTCCGCCGTCACCGTGCAGGGAGCTTTCTTGGCTCCGGCCTTCTTCATCAGATGGTAGGTGGCTGCCCAGTTGCTGTGGCAATCGAGGAGGGCCCCGATGATGCCGCCGTTCAGGATGCCGTCGAAGGCCTCGTGGTGAGGCTGCGCCCGCCATTCGGCCACGACCTCGTCGCTCGAGGCCGAAGCGAAGCTCTTGATCCGGAGTCCCTTTTCATTGGCCGGGCCGCAGCCGAAGCAGCGGTTGTTCGGAGCGTATCGGTCCTGGAGGCTTTCCACGTGGCGGAGACTACATGAGGATCCGCGCGGGAAATCCGCGCGGCGGCGCGGAACACGGCCGTCGCGCGAAGCCGTCTCGCCGCGCCGGAAGATGCTCGACGAAAGACCCGGTTAATCCGGTCGTGATCGAGCCGGATGAGCCCAAATCGCTGAAAAGGCGTGGCTTAATCCGAAATCGAGGGATCGGGACATCCACGGCTCTCGCATGCGAATTAATCCGAATTGCTCATCCGCTGGAAGGCGAAACCCCGTCACTATAATGCCGCTCTCGCCGGGGGAAATCATGCCCAGACCGAGAGAGCGGAAGGAGCCGCCGATGTCAACAGTACCGACAGGAACGACGAAAGTACCGCCGCCAATCGAGTTTCCACCGCAGAAAGGGGATGTCCTGAGCGTCACGGATCGCCGGACGGGAAAGACCTATGAACTCCCGATCACGAACGGAACGATCCGCGCGATGGACCTGAGGCAGATCAAGGTCGACCCGGGGGATTTCGGTCTCATGGCCTACGACCCGGCCTTCATGAACACCGCGTCGTGCAAGAGCAAGATCACGTTCATCGACGGGGAGAAGGGGATCCTGCGCTACCGCGGTTACCCGATCGATCAGCTGGCCGAGAGCTGCACGTACCTCGAGGTGGCTTACCTGCTGCTTCACGGGGAGCTGCCCAACCGCCAGCAGTATCAGGAGTGGGAGCGCAACATCACGTTCCATACGATGATCCACGAGTCCTTGAAGAAGTTCATGGACGGGTTCAACTACGACGCGCACCCCATGGGGATGCTGATCGCGACCGTGGGCGCGATGTCCACCTTCTACCCGGAGGCGCACAACATCCACGATCCCGCCGTGCGGACCAAGCAGACCTATCGCCTGATCGCCAAGATGCCGACGCTCGCGGCGTTCGCATACCGCCACAGCCTCGGGATGCCGTACGTGTATCCCGACAACAGCCTGTCCTACGCCGAGAACTTCCTGAACATGATGTTCAAGATGCCCTCGGAGAGCTACAAGCCCAACCCGGTCATCGCCAAGG
>JAWOLE010000311.1:0-8632 GCA_033853815.1 Thermoanaerobaculia bacterium | reverse complement strand
GCCCGCAAGGCCGCGACGCCCGAGAGAGGCCTCTTCGTCCTGGCGCGCGCGCTCGCGCCCATTCCCGGAGGAAAGACGATGCTCTTCTTCGGCTGGGGTCTCGGGACGGTCGGCGGCGTCTCCGGCCCCAACCTGACCGAGAGGCGCGACTTCGGAAACGCCCTGCGCGCGCTCGCGGCCGCGCGCACCAACATCTTCACGCTCGACGTGACCGACGCCGACTACCATTCGCTCGAGACGCACCTCCAGACCCTGGCCGACTTAACCGGCGGCACCTACCAGAAGACCAACATCTTCCCGAACCTCGCTATGGACCGCGTCAAGAGGGCGATCTCCGGACGCTATGTCCTCGTCTTCCAGCCCCCGCCCGGCCCCCGCGGTTCCCACACGATCGACGTCCGCCTCGCCAACCGCAAGGGCGAGGTCAACGCCCGCCAGTACTACGACGACTGACGAGTCGAAAATCGGAAATCGAGAAGGCTTCGCGTGCTCTCGCGCTCCTCCGTGCCGTAGCGGAGGGCCTTGCGCCCTCCCGCCCCTGCTGATTACGCCGCGTCGTCGAGACGGGCAAACGCCGTGGTTACGCCTCGACCTCGACGACAATTACTATCGCGCGCACACTCGAGGGAACCAACGAGAGGCGGGCGGGGGCAAGCCCCGCCCCTACGGCACGAAGAGGAACCGGGCAGGAGGAGTCTGAGGCCCTCGCGTTACGGTCTGTAGACCAGGCCCGCGTAGCCCCGAATCGAGTCGAAACGGGGCTCGCGGCTGCGGACGCGCGCGATGCCGAGGTAGAGCGACAGCGGCCCGGCCAGATCCCGGGGGATCAGGCGCTCGAACCTCGCTTCGATTCCTTCCAGCCGGATCCAGGCGGGCCTCTCCGCCGCTCTGTCCCACGCGCGCATGCGCTCGGCGTAGAGGGTGAGCGGCGAGCCGGAGGGCGAGAGATCGGCCCGGTAGGCCTCGAAGCGCTCTCCCAGTTGAACCGCCGCCGGCAGGGCCGGGCTCTCCACACGGTTTCCGTCGAGACCGGGCGGGAGAATGGCCGAGCCCGCGCCTCCGAGGGCGAAGAGGTCGAAGCGCGTCGGAGACCCGCCCGTGTCGCCGTAGCGGGCGGAGACCGCGAGGCTCGCCGGCGAAGTGATGCCGATCACCCGCGCGCCTCCTGCGAATTGCCGCCAGGACGAGCCTTCCGTCTTTCCCAGAGAGCCGCCCGCGTCCAGGCCGACGCCGAAACCGGACTCTCCCCGCGTCCTTCGAAAGGCCACCCCGGCCCGGGCCGCGCCCAGCGCGCGATCGAAGTCCGATCCGCCGGAGAGCGGCTCGACCCTCGTCCATCCCCCGCCCGCCGCAAGAAGCGCGCTGCCCCAGGAGAAGGGCCTTCCCCAGGAGGCGCCCAGGTACCCCCCGCGCCGCTCCTCGTCGAGCTCGGGACGAGAGACGAGATGCTGGCGGCCCGGCTTCTCCATGGCCGAGAAGATCTGGAGACGCAGCTCCACCGGAAGGCCCCGCCACGCGCCCGCCAGCGACCCTCCGCGCGGCCCGGCGGCGTTGCCCGCGGCGGCGAGCGCCTGCCAGCGGAGCCGGCCGACGACGTCGGAGCCCTCGACGCCGGCCTGGAAGGAGTTCCCGTCCGGCCCGAGGGTGAAGCCCGAGGCGGCGCGCACGACCTGCGTTTCGAAGACGCGGTAGGGTCCCGGCGGGCCCACGGGCGAAAGCGAGAGAGGCGGCGCTTCCCGGGCCTCCGGCGGCAGGACGGGAAAGACCGTCTGAGAAGGCGCAACGGGGGCGGGAGGCTTCGCTGGAAGCGCGAGCCAGCGCAGATCGACGCCTTTTCCCGTCAGCTCCAGATAGAAGAGGGCCTTGCCGTCGGGCGAGGAGGCTGGCGAAAAGGCCCCGCCGGTGACGCGGGTCAGGGCGGCGCCGGCCCCGCCTTCGTTCGTCCCGTTCAGATCCAGCGAAACGAGGTTCCAGATCCCGGAAGCGTCGGTCGCGACGTAGAGCCGTCTTCCGTCGGGGCTCCATTCGGCCGGCCCGACGGGAGAGCCGGGCGTCGAGATCTCGCGCACCCGCCCGTCTTTCGAGACGACGACGAGACGCCAGCGGCCCGCCCGGTGAAGAATCGCCGCCACGGCCCGCCCATCCGGCGAAACGCGCGGATGCGTCCAGACGAGCCACGGGTCTCTTTCCGGCACGGATGCCGGCAGCGGCTCGGCACGACCCGTCGAGAGATCCACGCGGACGAGCTCGGTCAAACCGAAGCGGCTGCGCACGGCGGCGGCCCACGCACCGCCCGGCGCGGGATCCGCGTCGAGGATGTCCGCGCCGCGCGTGACGCGGGAGACGCCTCCGGTCTCGATCTCCCAAGAATAGAGGTCCCATCGCAGCATGCCCTCGGCGTCCGGGGAGCGGCGGGCGAAGAGGATGCGTTTCCCGTCGGGCATCCAGCGCGGGTTCGACGCGGAGTACCCGTCGAAGCGCGGCAGGCGCCACCGGGGCTCCCTCGGGCGCGGCTTTACGATCTTCTCGGCGACCTCGTTGACGTCCTGGAGGAGTTTCTCCTGGCGCTTGCGGCGTCGCTCGTCGGCTCTGCGTTCCTCTTCGGTCTCCTCGATCGTCCAGACCGCGAGGTAGCTCTCGCGGCGTTTCGGATCGCGCCGGGCGAGGATCTTCGATCCGTCGGGAGAGACCTGGGGCGAGACCGTGCCGCCCTCGAGCCGCTGCCACAACTCCCCTTCCGCCAGACCAGCCGCCTCCAGGCGTTTCTCCTCCTCGACGGCGGCAGCCGTCACCTCGGCGCGGAACCGGTCGTAGAGATCCGAGGGCGAACGGCCGAAGATGGCTCGGAAGGCCGTCGGAAAATTTCCTCCGCGCCGCGAGGCCATGCGCTTCCAGAGCTTCACGAGAGAGCCTCCGCCTTCGCGCTCTTCCAGCCACTCCAGATACGCCGAGCCGACGAGGTACGCCATGGAGCCGCCCATCCAGCCGGAGGTCGACGAGAGCGCTCCATAGGAAGGCAGCTTTCCCTCGATCGCAAAGCGCCGCAGGATCATCGCGCGGTAGCTCGATCGCGGGCGGCCCGAGCCCGTCAGCGCGCCCTCGACGACCGTGGCGTATCCCTCCGCCAGCCATCGAGGGGAGTTCAGGAGCACGGGCCCGATCGGCAGCGGGAGGATTCGCTCGAGCAAGCGCGGCCGGTTGCGGGGGCGCGTCAGGTGGGCGATGTGCGCCATCTCGTGCGTCACGAGAAGCTCCATCCAGTCGCCGTAGCCGCCGATCTCCGACTCGGCCTCGGGCGGCGAGGTCCAGAGCACGATCACGGGCCGGTCGAGGAAGGGATAGGCCATCCCGTTGGACTCCGCCGCAGGATCCTCGACGAGGACGTCGATCAATTTGGGAGGGCGGTAGCCGACGAAATCCGTTACGCGGTCGTGGATGCCCTCCATGGCCGAGGCCGCCCGCGTCGCCCAGGCTTTGAAAGGCGCCGGGAAGTGGACCCGGAAATGGGCAGTCTCAATCGTTCGCCAGGGCGCCGACGGAGGCTGCGCCGGAGCCGCCGCCGAGAGGAGCCACAGCAGCGCCGAAACGGCAAGACCAAGCCGCCTCATCGGCCCGGAGGCTAGCATCAGTCACATGAGGAAAGCCTTAAAGCGAGACCAGGTTTCTTGACGCCGGTTCCGCGGGCGTGATACTCAGCGATTTGATGACTTGCTCGGGGCTCTTCCGCGGCGGCATGGGGATGTGCATGTGCTGTTGTCCGTCCCGTTGCGGGAAAGGAGCGCCCGGAGCCTGATCTCTTAAGAAAACGGTTTCCGAAGCTTTTCAGACCCGCAACGGCGCAGCCGAGGCGGGTTTTTTGTTTCCCGTTTTCGGAGGCGCCAGCGGGTCGGGAGGAAACGATGGCCCCTTCCCGACCGATCGCCATCTTCTACGAGCATCCGAACTGGTTCGAGCCCCTCTTCGCCGAGCTCGCCCGCCGCGAGATCTCTCACGTGAAACTCGACGCCGGGCGGCACAGCTTCGATCCGGCGTCGGACGAGGAGGATTTCTCGCTCGTCTTCAATCGCATGAGCCCATCGGCCTGGAAACGGGGGCGTGGAGAGGCGATCTTCTACACGCGCGATTACCTCGCTCACCTGGAGAGCCGGGGCGTGCCCGTGTTCAACGGCAGCCGGGTGTTTGCCCTCGAGACGAGCAAGGCCCTGCAGGTGTCGCTCCTGGAAGGCCTGGGGCTCCCGGTTCCGCGCACGCGTGTCGTCGATCAGCCTTCGCTCCTCCTGCGCGCCGCTCGGGAGCTTCACTTCCCGCTGGTGATCAAGCCGAACGTGGGCGGCAGCGGCGCCGGCATCGTCCGCTTCGACGGCTTTCTCGAACTGGTCTCCGCCATCGACGCCGGCCGGATCTGCGGCGGACTCGACGGAACGCTCCTTCTCCAGGAATTCCACCCGCCGCGCGGCTCCGCGATCGCCCGCGTCGAGACGCTCGAGGGCCGGTATCTCTACGGGATCCGAATTCATCTCGCGGACGGAGCGGGCTTCGACCTCTGTCCGGCCGACGTCTGCAAGACGGTGGACGGCGAGGACCTGGTCAGCGCGGCGTGCCCGGTCGGGGCCGCCAAGGCGGGCTTGACGGTCGAGGCCTTCGAGCCGCCCGCCGAGATCATCCGGCAGGTCGAGCGGATCGCTCAGGCGGCTGGCCTCGACGTCGGCGGCATCGAGTACCTGGAGAGCGCGCGCGACGGGCGCCCCTACTTCTACGACATCAACGCCCTCTCCAACTTCGTGGCCGACCCGGTCCGGGTCGTGGGCTTCGACCCGACCGAGCGGCTCGTGGACGCTCTCGCCGCCCGCGCCGGCCTCGACGAGACGGATCAACCGACCTCCGCGGCCGGAGGAGGACGGCCATGACAATCCGATTTGGATATTGGCTCCCCGTCTTCGGCGGCTGGCTGCGCAATGTCGAGGACGAAGGGATGCCGGCGACCTGGGAATACGCGCGGGACCTCGCCGTGCGGAGCGAGCGGATCGGCTTCGACCTGGCGCTCGTGGCCGAGCTGAACCTGAACGACATCAAGGGCCCGGAGGCGCCCGCGCTCGACGCCTGGACGACGGCGGCCGCGCTCGCCGCGGTCACCCGGCGCCTCGAGCTCATGGTCGCGGTGCGTCCGACGTTCCATCACCCGGCGCTCTTCGCCAAGCAGGCGGCCAACGTCGATCGGATCAGCGGGGGCCGCCTGGCCCTGAACGTCGTGTCCTCGTGGTGGAAGGACGAGTCGGCGCAGCACGGCCTGCCCTTCGACGAGCACGACCGGCGCTACGAGCGGACCGAGGAATGGCTCGCCGTCGTGAAGGGGATGTGGAGGGAGCCGCGCTTCTCCCACGCCGGCCGCCTCTACCGGACCGAGGAGGCCGTCCTGGAGCCCAAGCCGGTTCGCGTTCCCGGCCCGACCCTGTACGCCGGCGGAGAGTCGGAAGCGGCGAAGAACCTGATCGCGCGCGAGTGCGACGCCTATGTCATGCACGGAGACCCTCCGGAGCGCATCGGTGAAAAGATCGCCGACATGCGGGAGCGCCGCGGACGCCTGGCTCCCGGGGCTCCCCCGCTCCTCTTCGGGGTGTCGGGTTTCGTCGTCTGCCGGCGCACCGAGGAGGCCGCCCGGCGCGAGGTCGCGCGCATCACCGACGTCCGCGCCTCCGCGCGCGGCTATTCCAACTACGAGCAGTGGCTCTCGGGAACGGAGCTCGAGCAGCGGGTCAGCCTGGAGGACTATTCGGTCTCCAACCGCGGCCTGCGCTCGGGCCTGGTGGGAACCCCGGAACGGATCGCCGAACGGCTCCGCGCCTTCGAGCGCGCCGGCGCCGATCGGACGCTGCTGCAGTTCTCGCCGCAGGCCGAGGAGATGGAGAGGTTCGCCGATGAGGTGATCCCGCTCGTCCGGCCCGCGCGCAAGGAGGTCGTCGCATGAAAACCGCAACCCGATTCTTCGAGCCCGATCCGCTGATCCACGAGCTCCTGGCCCGGCGCCACAGCCCGCGGGCCATCGACCCGGACCGGCGGATCTCGAAGCTCGCCCTCTGCACGCTCCTCGAAGCCGCGCGCGTCGCCCCTTCCTGCTTCAACGAGCAGCCCTGGCGGTTCCTCGTCTTCGACGGGGACGACGCGGAAGCCCTGGAGCGAGCGCGCGGCTGCCTCACCGAAGGCAACGCCTGGGCTCGCCTCGCCCCGGTCCTCATCCTCACGGTGGCCGCCGAGCGATGGTCCCGGGACGGCTCTCCCAACCGCTGGGCCGAGCACGACGTCGGCCTGGCTTCCGAGAACCTCGCGCTCCAGGCGACTTCGCTCGGCTTCGCCGTCCATCTCATGGCCGGCTTCGACGAGGCGCGCGCCCGGACGCTCTTCGGCATCCCCGAGGGTTTCACGCCGATGGCGATGATCGCCGTGGGCTATCCCGGCAACCCGGAGGACCTGCCGCCCAAGCTCCGGGAACGGGAGCGGGCGCCCCGCCCGAGAAAGCCGATCGAAGAGATCACCTTCGCCGGCCACTGGGACCGCCCCTACGACCGCACCGCCTGCCAGCCGAAGGTCCTTTAGCTTGGCTTCAGGCCGGGCATCCGATTCGGATCGCGGAACTTAGCCGGCGCGAGAACCGCCTCGCCGGCCGCGTGCCCGTTCTCGCACGGGCATTGCTCCTGCAAGAAGGCGAGATGCTTGCCGGTCCTCTCCGCGCGGCCCTCCTCTCGGGCCTTCTCGCGGCGACGGTGGTCATGCCGTCGTCCCGCGGCGACCTCGCACGCTCCGAGGCCGGCGCGACCGGCGCCCGGGAAAGCTCCGCGCAGGAGCCTCGCCCCGCGCCGCGATCGGGAGAGGCGGTCCAGGCCCAGATGCACAACGTGGCCTATCGCGTCATTCCCTCGGCGGTCCTCAACATCGTTCGGCTGCGCGGGCAGCTGCGCAGCAAGGTTCCCGGGCGGCCTCCGGTCTTCGACGACAAGAATTCCTTCGTGCTGCAAATCGACTCAGCGGAGATCGGGGTTTCCGAGAAGAGCTTGGCCGGGCTCTTCAACGACCACGTCTTCGCCTATCCCGGCTCGCCGCTGTCGAAGATCTCGATCTCGATCGAGCCGGATCGCGTGATCCAGAAGGGTGTCCTCCGGAAGGGGCTCCGAGCCCCCTTCTCGATCGTCGGGACCGTGTCCCTGACGCCGGAAGGCGAGATCCGCGTCCACCCGACGTCGATCCGGGTCGCCGGCGTGGGCGTGCGTGGGCTGATGAAGATCTTCGGCCTCGAGCTCGAAAAGCTGGTCAAGCTCCGCCAGGACCGCGGCGTGCGCATCGCCGGAAACGATTTCCTCATCTCGGCGGACCGCATGCTTCCTCCACCACAGATCGAGGGAAAAGTGACGGGCCTGCGGCTCGAGCAGGGCCGCATGGTCCTCACGTTCGGCTCACCCGGCCAGCCGCCCCTCTCCCCTCCGGACCGTTCCTCGCCCAACTACATGTACTACCAGGGCGGCACGCTCGCGTTCGGGAGGCTCACGATGAAGGACACCGAGCTCGAGATCGTGGACGCCGACCCGACCGACTCCTTCGACTTCTTCCTCGACCACTACAACGAGCAGCTCGTGGCGGGCTACGACGAGAACCTGCCGGATCACGGCCTTCTCGTCCACATGCCCGACTACGGGAAGATCGGCAAGCCGGGCGCCATCCGGGACAAGCCCAGGGTCGCCAGCCTCACCCCCCGCTGAGGTTCCAGATTCCAGATTCCAGGAAAAGTCGGTGCCCTCTCTCATGGCGCGAGACCGGGCAAACGGCCGCGCCCCACTTCGTCCGCGGCGCGCGTAGTCTCCCGACGGAGGAGGGAGGAGGCGCGCGCCGCGGGAGCGCAGCGATTGCGCGGGATCAGGCTCGCGGCCGAGCCCGCATCCGGGCGAGCCGCGAGTCGGTGCGCCGCAGGCGCAGATCTCGCGCAATCGCGTAGCGACGTTAGTCGCAGTCCGGGCAGCCCAGGAAGGGAATGGGGTCGGCGGGCTGGGGGTGCGCGTCGCCCTCCAGCCTCGCCCAGGAGCCGCCGCGGGCGTGCCAGAGGTAACACTCGAGCTGGTAGGCCTCCGTGGCGTCGGCGGCGAGCATCCACCCGAAGAGCACGTTTTCCTTCCCCTCCCGCGCGTGCTGGAGAAGTTTCTGGCGAAGGTCGAGGTCATCCCGTCCCACGCTTTCGGCGACGGAGCCGCCGGGGCCGACGGTCTTCAAGAAATAGACGCCCGGGACCCCGGGGGGAACCGTGCGCGCGACGTTGGATTCCGTCAGGCGGATGGCCGGCTGGACGCGAGGCGTCGGAGGGAGGCCGGGGAAGAGAGACGGCTGCGCCGGATCGGGTTGGGGCTGCGAGTTCCGGTTTCGCCGGGCCAGCCGCATTTCGCTGTACGAGAGTGTAGCGCGAATCGAGACAAATTGAGAATTGTGAATTGAGAATTGTGAATCAGAGAAGCTCCATCTCGTGGTGGTCTTCGGGGAAGGCGCAGGCGCACCAGGCAAGTGTCATTCGCCCTTCGCCCCGGATCTCGACGATCCGACATTCACATCGGAAGCAGATATCCCCGACGCAATGGCCCGAGACCGTGTATCTCTC
>JAWOLE010000310.1:0-6415 GCA_033853815.1 Thermoanaerobaculia bacterium | reverse complement strand
GGATTCCCTCCGGCGTTGGAGAAGAGGGCGGGGGGCCGATCTACGTCCAGGCTCTTTGGCCTCAGGGGAGGCCGGCCTTCCCCGCCAGCTCACCTAACCAGAGCTGAACATACAAGGGGAGGGGCTCACCCCCTCCCGCCCTCGTCGGCCTTCTCAACAAGGGCGGACGCCGCGACCCCTGGCCGGCCTGGCGTAGCATTGCCGGGGAGGTCGAGGATGATGAGAACGATCTTAATAGGTCTCTGCTCGTTGGCTCTCGCTGCGACGGCCATCGCCGCTGAGATCCACGGAACCGTCAGTGAGGGCAGCAAACCCCTGCCGGAGGGAGTCGCTTTGAAGCTCGACTGCTCAGGCACCACGGCGTCGGCCCAGACCGATCCCTACGGCTCCTACAGCCTGAAGGTCGCCGCGACCGGGGAGTGCACGCTTTCCCTCGCCTACAAGGGCTCGAGCCCGTCGATCAAGGTCACAGTCTATGAAAAGCCGAGCCGCTACGACCTGGTCGTCAAGGAGGAGGCGGGCAAGCTGACCCTCACGAGGAAGTGATGGCCGAGGATGCGGCCCCCCGCCGCGAGCGGGACGCCTGGGACAAGGCCGAGATCATCCTGAAGCCCGTGGGAGGGCTCCTGACGGCGGTCGCCGTGGCCATCCTCGGCTTCTGGACCTCGGCCTACCTGCGCGACCGCGAGTCGCGGCAGGCGGCGCTGAGCGAGCGGATGCAGACCCGGGAGACCAACGCGCGGCTCTACTCCGAGCTGACCAGCCAGCGCGAGCAATCCGAGAGCGCCCTGCGCAAGGACATGTTCAAGTCGATCATCGATTCCTTCGTGGGCTCCGGCCGCGCGACCCCCGAGATTCAGGTCTTGAACCTCGAGCTCCTCGTCTCGAACTTCAACGAATCCCTCGACCTGAAGCCCCTCTTCCTTCACATCCAGAGGCAGGTCAAGGAGAGCCCGCAGCGGGCGGAATACCTCGCGCGCTTGAACCGCCTCGCCGAGGAGGTCACCAAAAAGCAGTTGTTGATGATCGAGGAGGGAGGGAAGAGCTTCGACGCCACGGTGGACCTCAAGTCGCTCTCCTTCCGGACGGCGGAGGGAATGAAGCCCTACGTGGCGAAGGACCTCGTCGTCGAGGGCATCCCGCGCAACTTCAAGATCGAGGTCCTGGACGTCGACCGCGAGACCGAGGGGATGCAGATTCGCGTGGCCGTCCGCTCCGGGACCGCGGCTCGAACCGAGACGACCTCGACGGAGTTCTGGCTCGACTACTTCGACTTCCCGATGATCGACAACACGCGGCTTCCGCACGACCAGCGCTTCGCGGTCGTCCTGAACAACTTCGATGCGAAGGACGGGAGCGCCGACATCACGCTCGCCTTCTTTCCCGGCAAGTACACCGGAGTCCGGGAAAAACCCTACTACGACGAAGTCCTCGCCAACCTCCTCGCCGAAGAAAAGACCACCCCGACCCCGACCCCCCGGCCACGCTGAACCGGCCCGGAATATGTCAGATCTGACATAATCAAGGCACGCCAGGACCGGATCCATGAGCTTGCGGCCGCTCTTCCACGGACTCTTGATCGGCATCCTGGCCTCGGCCGGACTCGCGCGCGAAGGAGCGCCGGCTCCGGAAGCAAACCGCCTCGCCGGCCTTTGGGGCGCGACGAGGAGCTTCGGGCCGGAGGCGCGCGGCGAGCTCACGATCTTCCGCGAAGCCGGCGGCTGGAGCGCGCAGATCGCCGGGAGCCGCGCGAGCGTCCGGGCTCGGGGCGAGGACCTCGCGTTCGCTCTCGCGGGAAACCGCGGGTCCTTCCGCGGCCGCCGCGACGCGAAGTCCTCGCGGGTCGCCGGAATGTGGATCCAGCCCGCCGGAGCCGCGACCCAGGTCTCCTGGGCCACGCCGGTCGATCTCGCTCCGATCGCCCCCGGCGTCTGGCGTGGGATGGTCGTTCCGCTCGAGGAAGCGGTCACGTTGTACCTCGACGTGAAAGCCGACGCCGACGGCTCGATGACCGCGGTCCTCCGGAATCCCGACGGCTTCTATCGCAACGGGCGGTTCAAGGTCGCGGTCGAGGGGACGCGCGTCAAGCTCCTCTCCTCCAACGGCGGCCCTCCGCCGCTCGAAGCCGCCTACGATGCGAAGAGCGACCGCCTCCTCCTGCCGGTCCCCGACTTCGGCGCGACGTTCGAGCTGTCCCGGCAGACGCGGGACCAGGCCGTCGGCTACTACCCGCGCACCCCCGCGGAGCCCCGGTACACATACCGCGCGCCGATCGCGGAGCCGGACGGATGGCGGATCGGGACGCTCGAGGCGGCGGGACTCGACGAATCGCGGATCCGCGAGCTCGTGCAGAAGATCCTGGATACCGATCCGCGCCAGGCGGCCGCGCCGCTCGTCCAGGGGCTCCTGATCGCGCGCCACGGCCGGCTCGTCCTCGAGGAGTACTTCTACGGGTTCGCGAAGGAGCGGCCGCACGATTTGCGATCGGCAGGCAAGACGCTCGCCTCCATCCTCGCCGGGATCGCGATCGACCACGGCGCGAAGTTCGGGCCGCACACGCCGGTCTATTCCCTTTTTCCGGAGTACGCGCCTTTCGCCAACCCCGACCCGCGCAAGGGACGGATGACCGTCGAGCACCTCATGACCATGACCTCCGGCTTCGATTGCGACGAGAACGCGGACGAGCCGCATCCCGGCAACGAAGACAGGATGCAGTCCCAGACGGCGCAGCCGGACTGGTACAAGTTCATGCTCGACCTGCCGCTCGCCGCGGCACCCGGGGACAGGTTCGCCTACTGCTCGGGCGGCGTGAACCTCGTCGGCGGCGTGATCCGCAACACGACCCGCGCGTGGCTGCCGGCGTTCTTCGATCGCTCCCTCGCCCGGCCTCTGCAGATGCGGACGTATCACATGAACCTGACGCCGACGGGAGAGGGGTACCTGGGCGGCGGCATCCACATGCGCCCGCGCGACGCCCTGAAGCTCGGAGAGCTGTACCTGCGCGGCGGCGTCTGGAACGGGAGGCGGATCGTCAGCAAGGGTTGGGTCGAGGTCAGCACGGCGCCGCACCCGATGAACGCGCACGGGACCGACGGCTACGACTGGCACCTGAACGAAATCCGCCTCGGCGACCGCGTCTACCGCGAGTACGACGCCAGCGGAAACGGCGGGCAGTTCGTGATGGTCGTTCCCGAGCTCGACCTCGCCGTCCTCTTCACCGCCGCCAACTACGGAAACTTCGGAGTCTGGCGCCACTTCCGCGACGAGCTTCTCCCGCAGTACATCATCGCCGCCATCCGGTCCCGCCCGGCAGGGCGCTGAGGCATCGTTCGGGCATTTCGGGCGCAACTCGTCGAAGGAGGTCGCGATGGTTCCTGTGATGTCGCTCTGGCTTCCGATCCTCCTCTCCGCCGTGATCGTCTTCGTCGCCAGCTCGGTCATCCACATGGCGCTCGGCTACCACCGGAACGACTACAAGAAGTTCCCGGATGAAGACGGGGTGATGGACGCCCTTCGCAAGTTCGCGATCCCGCCGGGCGACTACCTCGTCCCGTACGGCGGCAGCCCCAAGGCGATGAAGGACCCCGCCTTCCGCGAGAAGTGGAACAAGGGGCCGGTCGGTGTCATGACCGTCATCCCGAACGGGCCTCCGACGATGGGGAAGTCCCTGGTCTCGTGGTTTATCTACTCCATCGTCGTCGGGATTTTCGCCGCCTACATCGCGGGCCGCTCCCTACAGCCGGGCGCTCCCTACCTTTCGGTCTTCCGGTTCGCGGGGTGCACGGCCTTCATCGGCTACTCCCTCGCCCTCTGGCAATTCACGATCTGGTACCGCCGTTCCTGGGTCACCACCCTGAAATTCACCATCGACGGCCTGATCTACGGGCTCCTCACGGCGGGGGTCTTCGGCTGGCTCTGGCCGAGATGAGAAAGCGATTCAGTACAGAACCGAGAGGCAGGTGACGCCGCCGTCGCGTTTCTCGAACTCGCCGATCGAGATCCGCTGGACGCGGAAGCCGGCGGATCCGAGGCGGGAGGCGGTCACCGGGTAGCCGGCCGGGACGACCGCCCACTCGGCGTGGACCAGGACGTTCGCGGCTGAGGGTTCGGCCTCGGCGACCGGCACGATCTCAAACCCGTTCGCCCGCGCGAAGGCGGCGAGCGCCTCCACGGCCAGGAGCCGGCCGCCGCCCAGGTAGGAACAGCCGCTCAGGAGATGGAGCAGGCCCCGAGGGAGCGGGACGCCTTCGATCCGTCGGGTCGCACCGAGAAGGCCCTTCAGTTGCTCGACCGCGGCCTCGTTCGAACGTTCCGACAGGCCTACGAAAAGAGAGTCCTCGGTGATCAGAACGTCGCCCCAGTCCAGGGTGGCGGGAGAAGCAAGCTCGACCACCGGATACGACCGGCGAAGGATTTCCAGGATCGGCCCGGCTTCGCCGCGACGGGAGGGCGCCGCCGAAGGGCCGGCGATGGCGCGTCCATCCAGGACGCACGCGCGATCCTGGACGAAGACCGCGTCGGGATGCTCCTCGTCCGGCGGCAGCTCGGTCACTTCGAGACCGACGTGACGCAGCGTCGCGACATAACCTCGATGCTGCCGGAGCGCGAGGCCCATATCGATCTCCCGACGCGGCCTGCGCGCGGTCAGGGCCTCCGGATAGGTCCTGCCGGGCGCGCGAACGATGGCCCGCGTCGATCCCTCGCCAGTTAACAACATCTACCTGACCGTGCACGATGGTGACTGAGCGCGACAGGAAACAAAAGGGCCCTGTCAGATGGTGATGATGCCGCCGCGCACTGCGAGGCGGACGGCTTCGGTGCGGTTTGAGGCTCCCAGCTTGCCGCAGATGGACGCCACATGGAACTTGACCGTCTGGTCGCTGATGCCCAGGCGCGCTGCAATAGCCTTGTTCGGAAGGCCCTCGGCGAGAAGCGCGATCACCTGAACCTCGCGCGGCGTCAAGGCCTCCCTCGGAAAGTCACGCGCCAGATCCCAGGGGCGGCCGTCCGACGCTACAAGATAGGCGTCGGGGTCGAGGTCGCCCAAGCGCGCGGCCGCGAGCGTCGGCGCCTCGCCGATGACCTCGACACCGGCGCCGGCCAGCGCGGCGCGCAGGCGGGCGCGCTCGACCGCTGAACCGACAAGAACCAGTCGCACCTAATCGGCGGGCCGTTCGCCGACGACCACGTCGAGCTCCCGAGCGTCGGCACCCCGAAGCAAGCGGAGCCCGACGCGTCGGCCAACGCGGTCGCCGCGCAGCAGTTCGAGAAGGTCTTCAGGCGACTCCACAGGGTGACCGTCGAACTCCAGCATCACGTCGCCGACGAGAATACCAGCGGCATCCGCCGGGCTGCCGGGCGTCACAGCGACGACGAGGAGCGCCCCCTCGCGTCCTTCCGCGCCGCGCTGCGGGCCGGTGAGTCGCGCAGGCTGGCCGGCAATACCCAGATAGCCTCGCTTGATCCCTCCGTGCTCGATCACGGCCGCGGCGGTCTTCCAGGCGATCGGCGCCGGAATGACGACGCCGAGACCGCGGATCGCAGCGGCCGTTGCGATGCCGATGAGCCGGCCGGCCGCGTCGACAAGCGCGCCGCCGGCGAAGCCCGCATGCATCGGCGCCGTGGTCCGGATGACCTCTTCGATGGCACGCCCCCTGCCCGTCGGCAGCGGGCCACCGATGACGGCGACGATCCCAGCGCTCGCCGTCAGGGAGTTGCTCCACGAGCGGGCGACTGCAAGAGCCAGGTGGCCGACACGCGCGGTGGTCTCGGCAACCGCCGCCGGCGGCGCGTCGAGACCGACGGCGCGGAGGACGGCCAGGCTCGTGGCCGGATCCCAGCCGAGGAGTTCCGCATCCATCACCCGACCGTCCTGCGTTCTTGCCCGCAGGCCATCCTCCCTTCCGATCGCGCGGGTTGTTGTCAGCACCGTGTCCTTCGCATAGACCACGCCGCTCGCCGGGCGCCGGCTGCCTTGGACTTGCACGACAGAGGGAGCGATCGACGCCACGGCCTCGGCCATCTGATCGGAAACCGTGAGAAGTGTTGTGTCGCTCATAGGCCTGATTCTGGCAACCCGACGAGCGCCCGCGCATCACCCGAATGGGCAGGAGCCGCCAGCCAGCTTGCCTTGAGGTCGAGGGCGGAATTGTGTCGTCCGGGGTTGGCGGGGCCGACGGGACTCGAACCCGCGACCTCCGGCGTGACAGGCCGATCAAGGCCGATCCACCATCCTTTTCTGAGGGCGAGACTTACGGATTTCCTCGGGGATTCGCAGTCTCTCCTGTCGCTCCTGTCACACTAGGCGCACCCGCCGTATTGCTGTGGTATTGCTGGCTTCCACGGGCCTTGCCCGGTACGTCCGGGCTCCCGATCGGTCTTCCTGAGGCGATTCTGCCCGAAGAACTGGCAGCCA
>JAWOLE010000309.1:0-9463 GCA_033853815.1 Thermoanaerobaculia bacterium | reverse complement strand
GTCGCGGCCGGGCCGGAGCGTGCCGACGAGGGAGGCGACCTGACGTCGGGGCGGCTCGACGCGGGACAGTTTAGGTTGCGAAAAAGGTTGGCCTCTTTCTTGCGAGAGGCAACTTTCAGAGCGGCGGACTGGCCGCTCCGAAAACTCAGAGACAGGGGCTTTCATGGTGTTCCTGGAAGATTTCACGAAGGCCTCGGCGGGACAGGACATCCCGCTCGAAGGGCGCGTCGAGAGCTGCCCGCGCTGCGGGCGGCCGGGAGTCGAACAACACTGCGCCGACGGTCAGTTCATCGTCGTTCACGCCCAGATCTCAGAAGTCCTGGGCGACGGGATGCGAGTCGAGCCGAGGGACTGCTGCGCGGTCCTGCGGCCCTGATCGGCTTCGATCAGGCCCCGCTCACGGAACCCTGACGGGCGCCGGGGGGTCGCGGGCGCTCGCTGTCTCCAGCCGCACGGCCCTCCGTGTTTGGGCCGGCGATCGCCGGCAATCCGGGTTAGCATCGTGGCGATGGCGCGCTCCATCGAGCCCGGCGCGATCTCGGCGCCGCGGACCGAGCCGACGATTCCCCCGCCCTCGGGCGGCCTCGGGGCGCGCTTTGCGGCTTTCGTTGCGGAACGGTTCCCCTTCGCCCTGGCCGCGGCGCGGGAGGCCTTCCGGTCCGCCTGTCCGACCGACCCGGGGCGTGATAGCCGGGCGATCGAAGGGCTCCGGCAGCCGCTTGCGGAGGCCCTGGCCCGGGCGCTCGACGGGAAGCCTCCCGAGGGGATCGCGGAAACCACGCCGGGAGTCGCCGCGACCGAGCGGCTGCGCCAGGCGCGCGCCGAACTTCTCGAAGCCTGCGACGGGTTCCTGGCGCGCGAGGCGATCGCAGCCGGCCTCGCCCGCGAGGAGCGCATCGAAATCCTGAAGGGAATGGTCCTGACGCGCGCCACCGACAACAGATTGAAGGCCTTCTTCTCGGGAGGGGAGGTGCGCTACCGCGGCACTCCCTTCCAGGGGAAGGGATTCCGGTCGCTCGGGCAGGAGGCGATCTACGCGGCGGCGATCCGCCTGCGGCGCGGCTCGAAGTATCGAGAGCCGGACGGCTCGTGGAGAGGGGACGTCATCGCGCCGCTCATCCGGGACCTCGGCGCGGCCCTGGCCATGCGGCCGGATCGGGAGACTGTCCGCATGGTGTTGAACGCCCAGATGGGCAAGTCGGGCGCTCCGATGGAGGGCAAGGACCTCCACGTAGGCGATTTCTCCTGGGGGGTCCTGCCGGCGGCGGCGCCGCTGGCGATCTCGTCGCTCACAATCGCGGGTATGGCGATGGCCTTCGCGCGCGAGTCCTCGGGACGCGTCGCGATCTCTTTCATCGGCGAAGGGGGGACCTCACTCGGGGAGTGGCACGAGGCGATCAACCTGTGCGCCGCGCGCAGGCTGCCGGCCGTCTTCTGCGTCCAGAACAACCAGACCGCGCTCTCCACGCCAGTCGCGGACCAGTCGGCGGTCCGGGTCTTCGCCGAAAAGGCTGCGGGTTACGGCGTGCCCGGGATCACGATCGACGGGACGGATCCGGAGGCCATCGCCGCGGCCTTCACCTGGGCCGCCGAGCGGGCGCGCCGGGGGGGCGGTCCCTCGTTGATCGAGCTCGTCTGCATGCGCATGTGCGGCCACGCGCACCACGACGACATGCTGTACCTGGGCAAGGAACCCCCGATCTCCTGGGGGTACCCGCCGCTCTTCGAGCAGGGATACGCGGACCGGGCGCTCTACGAGTTCTGGAGAGGTCGGGACCCGATCGCGACGTACGCCGCGCGGCTGGAGGCGCAAGAGGTCATCGCCGGAGGGGACCTCGCGCGGTTCCAGGAGGAGGCGCAGGCGCTGGTCGAAGAGGAGGCCCGCCGGGTCATCGAGGCCCCCTGGCCGGAACCGCGCCGGGCCGGAGAGAACGTCTTCGCGGGTTGGCCCGCCCGCGGGCACACCGAGCCTCTGGATCCCACGGCACGCGCCGGGTCCACACCCACCCTGCCGCCTCTGGAGGCGGGGCCCGCATTCGATCCGAAAGGGGTGACCTTCCTCGAAGCGGTCATGATGGGAGTGGCGGACGCTCTTCGCGCGGACCCGCGCGTCTTCGTCTACGGCGAAGACGTCGGCGGGAAGTACGGAAACGCCTTCCTCCTGCTGCGCCCACTGCTGGCGGAGTTCGGCGACCGGATCCTGAACTCGCCCCTGGCGGAAGGGGCGGTGCTGGGCGTCTGCGTCGGCGCGGCGCTCGCGGGACAGAGGCCGATCGGGGAGATGCAGTTCAACGACTTCGTCGCCACGGGCTTCAACCAGCTCGTCAACAACGCCGCCAAGATCCGCTACCGCTGGGGCGGCGCGGTGCCGATGGTCGTGCGCATGCCGTGGGGCGGCCTGCGCCACGCTGGCCCGTACCACAGCCAGAACACCGAGGCCTGGTTCTACCGTACGCCGGGCCTGAAGATCGTCGTCCCCTCGACGCCGCACGACGCGCGGGCCCTGCTGGCTTCAGCCGTCGCCGACCCCGACCCGGTCCTCTACTACGAGCACATCGCTCTCTACCGTGAGCCCCGGATCAAGCAGGCGCTGCCGCAGGAACCTCCCGCGCCGATTCCGATCGGGAAGGCCGCTCTCCGCCGCCCGGGCTCCGATCTCGCGATCGTCTCCTACGGGGCCTACGTGCACGTCGCGATGCGCGTCGCCGCGAAGCTCGCGGAGGACAGGGTCGAGGCCGCGGTGCTGGACCTGCGCAGCCTCGCCCCGCTCGACCGCGATGCCCTGCTCGCGCTCGCCCGCCATTGCGGGCGCGTGCTCATCGTTCACGAGGACACGCGCACGGGCTCGATCGGCGAGAGCCTCGCCGCGGTCATCCAGGAAGACGCCTTCGAATACCTCGATGCGCCGGTGCGCGTCGTCGGAGCCATCGACACCCCGGTGCCCTACTCGCCTCCGCTCGAAGCGGAGTTCCTGCCGTCGGAGGAACGCATCGAGCGCGCCGCCCGCCTCCTCGCCGCCTACTGAGCGGGTGCGACACAGCGGGAAGCTCTGGCTTTGAAACTCTCATCGCCGTTCGGCGGCCGAAAGCCGCTGGCGGGGATCCTCCTGCTTCTCTGCGCGTCGCGCTGCGCGACGACCTCCCCCGCGCCGCCGAGCTCCTGGAGGGACCGGACCTTCTTCGACGCTCGCTCCGGCGGCGATGTCCGCTACCTGCTCTATCTGCCGCCGGGCTACGAGACCGCGCCCGGGCCCTGGCCCCTGATCCTCTTCCTGCACGGCGACGGCGAGCGGGGACACGACCTCGCCCTCGTCAAACGCGAAGGATTGCCGAGGCTTCTCGAGCACAACCGCGACTTTCCCTTCGTCGTCGTCGCCCCGCAGTGCGGAAGGCGTGAGAAATGGTCGGCGCAACGCCTCGATCGCCTCCTCAGCCACGCCCTCGAGACCTACCGGGTGGACCCGCGCCGCATTTACGCCACGGGGTTGAGCAGCGGGGCGGTCGCGAGCCTCGAACTCGCCGTGCTGAATCCCGGGCGCATCGCGGCGGTCGCGGCGATAGCACCCAATCGCATTCCGGATAACCCTTGCAGGGCCCGACGCGTGCCCGTCTGGCTCTTCCACAACGCCTTCGACGAACGCGTCCCTGCTCGCGTCTCGCGCCGCCTCGCCCGGGCGCTGGAAGCCTGCGGAGCCGAAGTGCGGCTTACGATCCCGCCCGAGGCCGGCCACGACGCCTGGTCCGACGCCTACGCCCGGGCCGACCTCTACGCGTGGCTGCTCGATCACCGCGCGGGCGGCTAGAATGGCTAAAAGCGCGCCATTCGAGATGACCGTTTCTCGCGGCGGCCGGCTGGGTTCATACGAGATCGCCTCTCGCCTCGGCGCGGGCGGGATGGGAGAGGTCTACCGGGCGCGCGACACGCGGCTCCAGCGCGACGTCGCGATCAAGGCCCTCCCGCCGGAGTTCGCGTCGGACGCCGAAAGGCTGGCGCGCTTCCAGCGAGAGGCGAGGCTCCTGGCTTCGTTGAACCACCCCAACATCGCCTCGATCTACGGTCTCGAAGAGGCGGAGGGCGCGCGGTATCTCGTCCTCGAGATCGTCGAAGGCGAATCGCTCGCCGAGAAGCTCGCGGCGGGCCCTCTGCCGGTCGAGGAATCGCTCGCCGTCTGCGCCCAGATCGCCGCGGGAGTTTCCGCCGCCCACGAGGCGGGCATCATCCACCGGGACTTGAAACCGGGCAACGTCATGGTGCGTCCGGACGGGACAGTCAAGGTCCTCGACTTCGGGCTGGCCAAGGGGACCGAGGCGCCGGGCTCGGCGTCGGCAAGCGACCTGTCGGCCTCGCCCACGATCAGCGTGGGCACCCAGGCGGGCGTCATCCTAGGGACGGCCGCCTACATGAGCCCCGAGCAGGCCCGCGGCAGGACGCTCGACAGGCGGACCGACGTCTGGTCCTTCGGCTGCATCCTCTCCGAGTGCCTGACGGGCCGCCAGACCTTCCGCGAGGAGACCGTCTCGGACACGCTCGCCTCGATCCTCAAGAACGATCCCGACTGGAGCGCCCTGCCCGCCGAAACGCCGGTGAGGATTCGGGACCTCCTCCGGCGCTGTCTCCAGAAGGACCCGCGCCGCCGCCTTCACGACATCGCCGACGCGAGACTCGAGATCGAGGAAGCGCTCGCCGCTCCGCAGGAGACCGCTTCCGCTGGCGTATCGCCCGCGCCGTTCGCGCCGCAAGCAAAACGCCGGAGGGTCCCGGCCGCGGGATGGATCGGCTTGGGCATCCTCGTCGGGGTTGCGGCCGGCGTCCTCTTCTCGCGCCTGCGGACTCCGGAAGCTCCACGGGACAATCCCATCTCCATCCATTCCGTGATCCCTCTTCCGGCGGATATCCGGCTTCGGATAGCCCTCCTCCGGCCGTCCATGACTTTCTCGCCCGATGGCCGAAAGCTCGTCTTCCGCGCCGTGCGGGCGCGGGGAAACCAGCTCTATGTCCGTGACCTTGGCAGCCCCGACGTGACGCCTGTTTCCGGCACGGAAGGAGCCTTCAATCCCTTCTTCTCGCCCGACGGAGAGTGGCTCGGCTTTTTCGTCGGGAACACCCTCAAAAAGGTCGCGCTCTCCGGCGGCTCGCCGACGGTCCTCGCGGACACGCCGCCGGTCTCGCAAGGAGGGACGTGGGCGCCCGACGGCTCGATCATCCTCTCGCCCAAGCCCAACGGCGGTCTCGCGCGCCTGGCCGCCGGAGCGAAGACGTATGAGTTCTTCGCGCAGCCGGACGTTGCCCGAGGCGAGCACGGGCTGGTCTTTCCGCAGATGCTCCCCGACGGGGAAAACGTCCTCGTCATCGTGCGCGCAGGCCGGGACTTCGACGACCTGGCGGCCTCCAACGTCGCGGTCCACTCCCTCCGGACCGGAAAGCGCCGTGTCCTCGTCGAAGGCGCCGGCTTCGCCCGGTACGTCCGGCCTGGCTTCCTGCTCTTCACCAAGGGGACGACTCTTTTCGCCGCACCCTGCGATCCCCGGAAGTGGACCCTGACGGGACACGCGGCGCCTCTCGCCAGGGACCTTCTGACGTCGTCCTTCGACGGGCAACCCTATCTGGCAGCCTCCGACGGCGGCTCGCTCGCCTACGCGAGCGGAGGAATGGTGCCGTCCGCCACCGACAGGCTCGTCTGGGTCGATCGAGCCGGGAAAGAAGAGGTCCTTTCCCTTTCCGGCTACCGCTTGAACGCTCCGAGGATCTCTCCGGACGGCAGGCGCCTGGCGATCGTCACGGGCGAGCCCGACAACGACCGGGACGTCGTTTCGATCTACGATCTCGCGCGAGGGGTCGTCTCGCCGCTGACGCCGGAGCCGGGGCGGCACTTCTCGCCGGCCTGGTCTTCCGACGGCCGGCGCCTGGCATTCACGGCTTTCGAAGAAGGCGAACCCCGGCTCTCCTGGAAATCAGCGGACGGAAGCGGGCAGATGGAATTCCTCTCGCCCGGCTCCGTGCCGGAGTTTCCGAGCTCCTTTTCTCCCGACGGCCGCGCCCTTCTCTTCACGGGAGGGGCGCAGGCGGCGTCCGAGAACATGGATCTCTGGCTGCTTTCTCTCGAGGGAAAGCGTGAGCGCCGATCCTGGATAGCCGGATCCGCCCGCGAGCTGGCGGGCTTCTTCTCTCCCGACGGGCGGGCAGTTGCCTACGTCTCGAACGAATCGGGTAGATCCGAGGTCTACGTGCAGCCTTTCCCCGGGCCGGGGCCGAAGATCAAGGTCTCGTCCGACGGCGGCCTGGAGCCAGCCTGGGCGCCCGGCGGCAGGGAGATCTTCTACCGCACCGCCGACAGCCTGATGGCCGCTCCGATCGAGACACGGCCGGAGCTCAAGGTCGGGACGGCCCGGGCGCTGATGCCGGACCACTACGTCCGCTCCGGGCGCGAGGACACCTCGCGCAACTACGATGTCTCGGCCGACGGGAGCCGATTCCTGTTCATCAAGGGCGGTGAGGTCCCGGAGACGCCGGTCACGCAGCTCAATCTCGTCGTGAACTGGCCCGCGGAGCTGCACGGTCCGCCGGCGGCCGCAAAATGACGGAACCTCGCGTGCGGCGAATCCTCCACGTGGACATGGACGCCTTCTACGCCTCCGTCGAGCAGCGCGACGATCCGTCTCTCCGCGGGAAACCGGTGGCCGTCGGGGGCGATCCGGCGCGGCGGGGCGTCGTCTGCGCCGCGAGCTACGAGGCGCGGACCTTCGGGGTGCGCTCGGCCCTGCCGATGGCGCGGGCGGTGCGTCTGTGCCCGCAACTCGTCATCGTCCCTCCCGACTTCGCCAAGTACGGCGCGGTCTCCCGCCAGGTCTTCGCGATCTTCCGCGGCGTCACGCCTCTCGTCGAGCCTCTCTCGCTCGACGAGGCCTACCTCGACGTCACGGAGAACGCGTGGGGGCTGCCGCTGGGCGTGGACGTGGCGCGCCGGATCAAGGAGCGCATCCGCGAGGAAACGAACCTCACAGCCTCCGCCGGCGTGGCGCCCAACAAGTTCCTCGCCAAGGTGGCCTCCGGCTGGAAGAAGCCGGATGGCCTGACCGTGATCGCGCCGGAGAGAGTCCAACGATTCCTCCAGAAGCTCCCGGTGGACGCCCTGTGGGGCGTCGGGCCCAAGACCGCCGCGCGCCTGCGTGCGGCCGGGATCCTCAGGCTCGTGGACGTCCGGGCCGCCGACGCCTCGGTTCTGGCGCAAGCCGTCGGCAGCTACGCGGAAACGCTGCGGCGCATGTCCTTCGGCGAGGATGACCGCCCCGTCGAGCCGAATCGAGAGAGGAAATCCATCGGCTGCGAGAATACCTTCGCCGAAGACCTGAGGGACCTCGAGGCGATCCGCCACGAGGTCGCCGCTCTGGCGCAGGCGGCCGCGGGCGCCCTCGCCCGCAAGAGGCTCTTCGCGCGGACGGTCGTCCTGAAGCTGCGCTACTCCAACTTCGAGACGATCACGCGAAGCCACACGGAGGACCCTCCGACACGATCTCCGGAAGAGATCTCCCGCCGGGCGGCGGCGCTGCTCGAGAAGACGGAGGCCCCGCGCCGGCCGGTGCGTCTCCTCGGCGTCTCGCTCCACGGCCTCTCCGAATCCCGGGCCCCGGCGGAGCCCGACCCGATGCCCGAGGACGAGCTCCCGTTCGCAGGGGCTCCTGGCCCGTCCGGACCCGCGGTTTGATCGGAGCCGCCCATTCGCCTCTTGGGAGCGCTTGACATTGATCACTGCTAGTATCTATATGATCTCTTATGAGGATCGGATGGTCTTCCCCCTTCGGAGGCTGGACCCGCACCCGGGTCCTGCTCGCGCTGGAGCTTCTCGAGGAGAGCTATCCCCGGGAACTGGCCCGCCTCCTTGAGGCCGCCCCCTCCGGCGTTCTCAAGGCCCTGCGGAGTCTGGAGCGGGACAGCCTCGTGGCCGGCCGCAACGTGGGACGAACGCGCGCCTTTCGTCTCAATCCCCGATACTTCGCCGCCGAGGACCTGCGGCGATACCTCCGGCGCCTGACCGAGCCGGAAGACGAACTGAGGGAGCGCGTCGCGCGGCTCCGGCGCCGCCCGCGGAGGACGGGGAAGGTCTATTGAGGATTACGAGGCGCTCGAGCGCGCGCTAGGTCGCAATGGCTGTCGTCTCGGCGCTGGAGAAAGCCGGTCTCAAGGCCGTCCTGTCCGGAGGCGGATGCGCGTCGATCTACACGTCCGGCGCCTACCAGTCGGTAGATCTCGACTTCGTGCTGCAGGGGCCGGGCAGGCCGGCGCAGCTCGACAAGGCCATGGCCACGGTTGGGTTCACGCGATCAGCAGATCAGTACTTCCACCCGCAGGCCCGGTACTATGTGGAGTTCCCCCCCGGTCCGCTTGGCATCGGCTCCGACTACCGGATCAAGCCCGCGGAGATGCGCACCGCCACAGGTCGAATCTTCCTGCTCTCGCCGACCGACTCCTGCCGCGACCGACTTGCCGGCTTCTACTTCTGGAATGATCGCCAGGGATTGGACGTCGCCGTCAGAATCGCGGCGCGGCACCGCGTCGACCTCGACAGGATCAGGAGATGGAGCGAACGTGAGCGTGATCTGCCCCGATTCGAGATCTTCCTGGAGGAACTCGAACGCTTCCGGCGTCGGGCCCGGCGTCCGCGAAGCTCGTCCTGAGGGCCGTCGAAGTCCGTTAGCGCGACTGCTCGTAGAGGAGGATGGCGGCGACCAGGAAGCCGATGACGATGACGGCGGCCCGGGCTCTGTCGCGCCCGATCCTGCGGGCGAAGCGGGCGCCCGCGTAGCCGCCCACGATCGCGCCGGCGATCATGACGAGCGCGGCGGGCCAGTCCACGGCCCCGCGGAGGATGAAGTAGCCCGCGGCCACCCCGTTGATGCACATCCCGAAGAAGTTCTTGATCCCGTTGGCGGCGTGAATGTCGGAGAGCCCGAGAAACCCCAGGACCGCCAGCATCAGGATGCCGATCCCTGCGCCGAAGTACCCGCCGTAGATCCCGACGCCGAACTGGTAGAGCCAGGCGGCCGTCCAGCGCCCCCGCGCCGGATGCGCGCCGCGCTCCCCGCCGGATCTCGCCCAGCGCGCCACAGCGCCCTGGAGCATGAAGAGGACCGTCGCGAAGAGGATCAGGAACGGGGCGAGTCTCTGGAAGGAGCGGGCGGGCGTCTTCAGCAGGAGGATCGCGCCGATCGCGCCGCCGAGCAGGCTCGGCAGGAAGAGGGTCTTCAGCCATTCCCGGTTCTGGGCGACTTCCCGCCGGTAGCCGTACATGCTCGAGGCCGCGCCCGGCCAGAGAGCAACTGTGGAGGTGGCGTTGGCCGTGATGGCGGATTCGCCGAGGAAGAGCAGCGTCGGATAGGTCAGGATCGTGCCGCCGCCCGCCATGGCGTTCATCACGCCGGCGCCGGCGGAGGAGGCGAGCAGGGCGGCGATCTGGCCGGCGTTCATC
>JAWOLE010000308.1:0-6863 GCA_033853815.1 Thermoanaerobaculia bacterium | reverse complement strand
TGGGCCGACAGGACCTGACGCCCCGCGAGACGGGGTATAGCCTGCCGGCCGAGTGGGAGCCCCACGAGGCGACCTGGATCGGCTGGCCGCACAACCGGAGCGACTGGCCCGGGAAGTTCGCGCCGATCCCCTGGGTCTACGCGGAGATGGTCCGGAAGCTGACGCCGGGAGAGATCGTGCGCGTGATCGTCGAATCCCGGGCGCACGAGCTCTCGGCCCGGCGCGTCCTGGCGCGCGCGGGCTGCGAGGAATCGCGGGTCGAATTCTTCCGATTGCCGACCGACCGCGGCTGGACTCGCGACGCGGGGCCCACGTTTCTCGTGAACGGCGGCTCGGGCGCGGTGGCGGTCGCACGGTTCGCCTTCAACGGCTGGGCGCGCTACGACGACTTCCGAAAGGACGCGAAGATGGCCGACCGGGTCGCGCGGGCGCTCGGACTGCGCGCCTTCCACGCCGCGCGGGACGGCCGCGACGTGGTCCTGGAGGGCGGCGCGATCGAAGTCAACGGCCGCGGCACGCTCGTGACGACGGAGGAATGCCTGCTCGATCCGAAAGTCCAGACGCGCAACCCCGGCATGACGCGCTCGGACTACGAGGAGATCTTCCGCGATTGCCTCGGCGCCGACAACGTCCTCTGGCTCTCCCGGGGCATCGTCGGCGACGACACCCACGGCCACGTGGACGACATCTGCCGTTTCGTCAATCCTCACACCGCGGTGCTCTGCCGGGAGGAGAACATCTCGGACGAGAACCATCACACGCTCGAGGAGAACCGGGAGAGGCTCGAGGGAATGCGCCTCGAAGATGGAAGCCGGATCGACATCGTGTTCCTGCCGATGCCGTCTCCCGTCGCCTTCGACGGGCGGCGATTGCCCGCCTCCTACGCCAACTTCTACATCGGCAACTCCGCCGTGCTGGTCCCGACCTTCAACGATCCGAAGGATCGCGTCACCCTGGGGATCCTCGCGGCGCTCTTCCCCGGCAGGACGGTCGTCGGCATCCATGCCGTGGACCTCGTCTGGGGCCTCGGCACGATCCATTGCCTGACGCGGCAGCAGCCGGCCGCGCGATCCTAGCCCGCATTATTCATGATCGACTCCGGCGACTTTCGGCCATGGGCGTTCGCTCCGCGAACGGTGGCCGAGAGTTTCAAAGACCAGGGCCTTCGCCGTGTCGCACTCTTGGCATCGCCGTCGTCGCGCTTCCTTGTCTCGACGGAAAATCTCTGTCGCGGACAAGGCGATCCCCGATCGCAGTCCTCCTTGTTCCGTCTCATTGCTCTCTGGCGTAACCGGTTGCTCGTGTTTCGGCCGGGTGACCATGAATAATCCGGGCTCGTGAGCCGCTCGGTCAAAGACCTGCCCACGCCGGCGGTCCTCGTGGACCTGGACGTCCTCGAGCGGAACATCGCCCGGCAGGCCGCCCGCGCGCGGTCGGCCGGCGTGAAGCTCCGCCCCCACGCCAAGACGCACAAGTGCCCCGAGATCGCGCGGATGCAGCTTGCGGCGGGCGCGGCGGGGATCTCGCTCGCGAAGACCTCCGAGGCCGAGGTCTTCGCCGATGCCAGCTTCGAGGACATATTCCTCGCCTATCCCGTCGTGGGCCTGGGCAAGGCCGAGCGGCTCCTCGCGCTGTCTGACCGCGTGCGCCTGGCCGTGGGATGCGACGGGATCGAGGGCGCGCGGCGGCTGTCGGGGGTCTTCCGCGGCGCCGGGAGGACCCTCGACGTGCTCCTCAAGGTCGATTGCGGCTATCACCGCGTCGGCGTCCCGCCCGAGGACGCCCTTCCGATCGCGCGGAGCATCGCGGAGCTTCCGGGAATCCGCCTGCGCGGCCTCTTCACCCACGCCGGCCACGCCTACCAGGCCGACACCTCGCAAGCGGTGGCCGAGATCGGCAGGCAGGAGGGGGAGATCCTCGCGGCCACGGCCGCCGCGCTCTCGCGGGACGGTCTCCCGATCGAAGAAGTATCGGTGGGCTCGACCCCGACGGCGCGCCATGCGATGCGGGTCGCGGGCGTGACGGAGTGCAGGCCCGGCAACTACGTCTTCCACGACGGCTCCCAGGTGGCTCTCGGGACGTGCGGTCCCGAAGACTGCGCGATGACGGTCCTCGCGACCGTCGTAAGCGTTCCCGCGCCGGACCGGGCCGCCGTGGACGCGGGTTCGAAGACGCTTTCCCAGGACTCGCTCCGCCCCCGCGCCGGCGGCCACGGCCTGATCCTGGGGACCCGGTCCCGCCTCCAGAGCCTTTCGGAGGAGCACGGCGTCGCCCGCGTCGAAGAGGGCGATGCGTTTCGCGTCGGGGACCGCGTCCGCATCCTCCCCAACCACGCCTGTGTGGTCTCCAACCTCCACGAACGCCTTTACGGGGTCCGCGCCGGCCGCGTCGAGACCGAGTTCCGGATCGAGGCCCGGGGGAGAGTGGAGTAATTCTCGGCTATATCAGGCCTGATATAGCCGCCCCGAACTTCGGCGCCGGCTCCGCGGCCGGCGTTTCATGGCTTCGCCGGACCAGGAGATCGCCACGGCGGTCGCGAGCGCCGGGAGCGTCCCCCCGATGGGTCTGGCGAGGTAGTACACGACCCCGCCGGCGGCCCAGGCGAGGAGAGCCGGAATCGAGAAACCCCCGGTTCTCGCGTAAGGCCCTTTGGGATCGTAGAGGTCGGCGGCATCGATTTCCCGGCGCACGAGGAAGAATCGCGACAGGAGCACGCCGCCGACGGGGACGAGCAGGCCGCCGAGGACCAGCATGAAATCGGAGTAGCTGTCGAGCCACACCTTCGAAAGAGACAACGCCGCGCCGATCAGTCCGATGGACCAGACCGTCGCCTGTCCGCCGGCTCCCGGCAGAAGGCTCTTCCAGGCCAGGGCCGAGAGATAGATGTTCACGAAGTTCGTCGTCAGGGTGGCCAGGGCGAGCAGCGCCGCGCCGGCCGCGCCGAGCCTCACGGCCGCGAGCATGGCTCCCGGGTCGTCGGTTCGCGCGGCGCGCGCGGCGGCGAGACCCAGGGGCATGAACCAGGCGCTCGTGACGGCGAGCCCCAGAAAGACCGCGAGCGCCCCCCGTCCCGGCGAGGCGGTGTAACGCGAATAGTCGGCGTACATCAGGATCCAGGACACCTGGTAGCCGATGACGATGTCCAGTCCCCGGCTCCAGGAGAGCCCGCCGGCCACGGAGCCGGAAAACGTCGCGGCGGGAAGACGCAGGCAGGCGGCCGTCAGCAGGAGGCCGACCGCGAAGAGGAGCGGCACGGCGTAGCGGTCGGCCAGGGCCACCGCGCGCGGTCCGCCCGCCACGATCGCGGTCGCGGCGAGCCCGAGCGCGACCGCCCAGGCGCGTTCGGAGGCAGGACCGCCCGCCAGACGCGCGCAGGCCGAGGCCGCGATGACGTTGTTGACGGCGATCCAGGCGAAGTTGGTGACGTACAGGAGGATCGCGACGAGCGATGCCCCGCGGATCCCGAGAGCGGCGCGCGCCGCGACGACCGACGGCGCCCCCAGGCGCGGACCCACCGGGGAGAGAGCCGCGACGAGAAGCGCTCCGGACACGCTTCCGAGAACGATCAGCGCGAGAGCCTTCGAGACGGAGAAGGCGGGAGCGAGGGTCGCGCCGACCTGGAGGGTCGTCGCCACGATGTTGGCGCCCGCGAAGATCAGGAAGAGATCGGTGGCCGACTGGGTCCGTTCGCCCGACGGCACCGGCTCGATCTGGACCGCCTGCATCCCTGTCAAGATACGCTTGGCGGTCAGAGAAAGCCGCCGTGGCCGTCACTTTCACCCTACCGCTGTGGCTGGCGATCGCCGCCGGACTGCTCATCCTCTGGGCCGCGCTCGACCGCCTGCTCATTCCGAGCGCGCGCTGGTTCGTGCGGCGGCGCGTCAACCGGGTCCTGGAAGAGATCAACACACGCCTGAAGATCCGCATCGCGCCCTTCAAGGTGACCAGACGCGACGTCCTGATCGACAGGCTCCTCTACGACTCCGCCGTCCAGCAGACGGCCGAAGCGGAAGCGCGCGGGTCGGAAATCCCGCGCGAGGTCGTCCGGGCGCGCGTGCGCCGCTACGCGCGCGAGATCGTGCCCGCTTTCAACGCCTACGTCTATTTCCGCCTGGGCTACTGGCTCGCCCGCAACCTCGCCCGCTCGCTCTACCGGGTCCGGCTCGGCTACTCGGACGAGCGGGGGCTCGCCTCGATCGGCGAGAACGCGACGGTCGTCTTCCTCATCAACCACCGCAGCAACATGGACTACATTCTCGTGTCCTACCTCGCCGCGGAAAAAGCCGCTCTTTCCTACGCCGTGGGCGAATGGGCCCGCATCTGGCCGCTACAGACCCTCATCCGCGCGATGGGCGCGTATTTCGTCCGGCGCAATTCCCGCGACCCGCTCTACCGCAAGGTGCTCGAGCGCTACATCGCCATGGCGACGCAGGCCGGGGTGACGCAGGCGGTCTTCCCCGAGGGCGGCCTCTCCCGCGACGGCCGGCTGCGGCCCCCGAAGCTCGGCATCCTCGATTACATGGTTCGATCCTTCGACCCGGCCGGCGAACGGGACATCGTCTTTGTTCCGGTCGGCCTCAACTACGACCGGGTCTTCGAGGACCGCAACTTGTTGCGCGAGCTCGAGTCGCAGGCGCCCCCGCCCGGAGCGCTCGAGTCGGTCCGGCAGATGTTCCGTTTCTTCCTGCGCAATCTCTGGCTGCTCGCGCGCAACAGGTGGCACCGATTCGGCTACGCCTGCGTCAACTTCGGGTCGCCGGTTTCCTTGAAGCAATACGCCGCGGCGCACCGGGTGGACTTCCGCCAGCTCGATCGCGAGCAACGTTTCGAGCGGGTCGAGGAGCTCGGCCGCGATCTGATGGCCGCCGTCGCCGGCGTCATCCCGGTCGTTCCGGTGTCGCTCGTCGCCACGGCCTTTCTCCGCCGGCCGGCGCGCGCTCTGAGCGAGCTGGAACTGAAGGCCGAGGTCCTCGCGCTCATCCGGGAGCTCGAGGAGCGCGGCGCCCACGTCTACGTTCCGAGGGGCGATCAGGACTACGCCATAACCGTCGGACTGAGGATGCTGACGCTGCGCCATCTGGTGGCCGAGTCCAACGGCCTCTTCGCAGCGGCAGTCGATGAGCTCCCGCTGCTCGCGTACTACGCCAACTCGATCGCCCACCTCTTCGCGTTGCCGAAAGCAGGCGAGGCCGGCGCCCGCCCCGCTTAGCCGTCGGCTCGGGGGCCTAGTCCCTCACGAACACCGACAGCAGCACGCTCACGACCGAGATCACGAGCGCCCCGAGGAAGGCGGCTCCGAAGCCGGAGACGTGGAACCCGAGGTCGAGCCGCGTCGAGAGCGCGCTCGTCAACCAGAGGATGATCGCGTTGATGACGAAGGTGAACAGGCCGAGCGTCAGGATCAGGAGAGGACAGGTCAGGAGCCTCAAGATCGGCCGCACGAGGGCATTCAGAAGGCCGAAGACGAGGGCGACGACCAGGAACGTGAGAAAGCCCCCGGAATACGTCACGCCCCGCACGATCAGTGTCGCTACCCAGAGGGCGGCGCCGTTGATCAGCAGCCGCAGGAGAAACTTCATGGGCGTCCTCCGAAGAGAAACGCGGGATCCTCGCCCGCTTGATTGTCTCCCCTAGCAAGGGGCCGGCCAACGCTCGAAGGAGGGAAACGGCCGTGGCGGGGGGTCGCCCCCCCGCCACGAGAACTCAATGCGCGAGACTCAGGAAGAGGTGGTTCAGCTGGCTGCTGAACGAGCGCAGTAGCCCCTCGAGGCTCCACGGGCGGACCCGGAGTTCCGCGACCTGCGGCGGCGACGCCACCTGGCGTCCGAGAACCGCCAGCCTGGGGTCATACGTGAGACCGCCCGAGGTCAGCTGCGCGTTCACACAGGCCTCACCGCAGTCGCCTCCCACCTTGTTCTGGTCCCCGTCGTGCACGATGAACTCCAGACGATACGTGTGGTTGAGAACCAGCAGGTTGCCCTGCTGGTCGTGCAGGTTGCTCACGGTCCACCGCACCTCGGCCCCGTACCCCTGGTTGGTCAGCCCCGTGGGCACCGTATCCGCTCCCGGTCCCAGAACCCAGTTGTTCGTCGCGGGATCCGCGTCCGGAGTCGTCGTGATCGTCGGCGACGTCAACGAGGAACTGTAGTCCACCGTCTTCACCGCCGCCTTCCACGTCCCCGAAACAAAGTCCGGACTGTTCGGATGGTTCTCGTTCGTGTCCCCGTACTGCCAGTCCCCGACCTGGCTGAGGCCGAACGAGATGTCCGTCACGTACAGGACGGGACGCATCGGACGCGCGCACCCCTCCGGATCCACGCACGTATTGCTGTCGGTGGACGCCCGGGTGTTGAAGTTGTCGATCGTCTTGCCCGTCCCGTCCACGTCGTCCTCGAACCCAAGCGCCGGATTTGTCGCGCTGTCGGCGGGATGCGTCGTCATCGCCGTCACCGTCTGGTTCGTCGTCGTCGTCGTCGCGGAACCGCAGACGCCGCCCGCGCCGCAATCCGAGTTGCTCACGCACCTGTTGCCGATGTTCCCGGCCGTGCAAAGCTTCTGTTTCAGGTTGAACTGCCGCACCCCCAGCGTCAAGGCGTGCTCGTCGTTGTAGAAAGCCTGCACGGTAGACGAGAAGCTATTCAGACACTGGGCCGCCGGTCGGAACGCCCGCAGCACCTCGCTCTCGTTGAAGATCACGTAGATCCGTGGATTCACTGGAGTCGGCGTCGGAGTCGTCCCGACGTGAGTCGGCGTCGCCGCCGGATAGCCAAGCACACACGTCCCGCAGTTGGGCAGCGGCGTATTGGTCGGCGTGTTGGTCGGCGTGTTGGTCGGCGTATTCGTCGGCGTGTTCGTCGGCGTGT